>JBBKVY010000192.1:0-53758 GCA_037968675.1 Acidimicrobiales bacterium
CGCCGGTAGTGGATCGGTCGGAACTCGAGCTCGTGCGAGATGCTGAACGTGATCAGCGTGAGCATGAGGGCGAGGATGGTCGCACCCCCGGCGATGTATGCCGATGCGGCGAACCGCGCGGTGGGGAGGACGGCTTCGAGCAGTCGCCGTGCCTGAGACGTCGACGCGGTCCCGACGATGGCCATGCCACCGAAACCGATGACTGCGGCCGCCAGGCCGCCGCCCGCTGCCCACTGGAGATCGGTGCGGCGGTCTGACTGTTCGTCCTGTTGGTCGGTACTCGTCGCGACGTCATCCACGGGTCGGCCATATCCGGGGCGTGCCCCCGCCAGACCTCCAGGGGTCAGAGGGTCCCGGTGGCCCGGGCCAGCGCTGCTTCGGCCTCGTCGACGAACCGTTCGACCAACACGCCCGCCGACACCAGTTCGTCGATGCCACCGGCGCCCTGACCGACGGGCCAGAACTCCTTGTCGGGGTCGAGGTCGGCCGGTGACCCCGCCGCGCCGAGGTGGTTGGCGCCGTCGTTCATGGACTTCACGAACTGCATCGGGAAGGGCTCGGGCGTCGCGCCCGACGCCTCGAATGCATCGGTGTAGGAGTTGCGGGCCACGCGACACGTCTTGCCGGTGTAGACCCGCGTGATCGTCGTCTCGTCCTCGGCCATGCCGACGATGCGTTCCTTGTAGCCATCGGTCGTGTGGGCCTCGGGTGTGGCGATGAATCGTGTGCCGACCCAGATGCCGTCGGCGCCCATCGTGAGCGCTGACGCCAGACCGCGACCGTCGAAGATGCCGCCAGCGGCGACGACCGGTACGCGATCGCCGACTGCGTCGACGATCAGGGGGAGCAGCGTGTTGGCGGCGACGGTCCCGGTGTGTCCGCCGGCCTCGGTGCCCTGCGCGACCACCAGATCGCAGCCGGCTTCGACCGCAGCGGTGGCATGGCGGACCTTGCCGCACATCGACATCACCAATACGCCTGACGCATGGCAGAGGTCGATGACCTCACGCGGTACGCCGAGCCCGGCCACGTAGACGGTTGCGCCGGCGGCGATGATCCGTTCGACCTTGGCGGTCTGGTCGCCGGCGGCGGTGAGCAGGTCGACGCCGTAGGGCTTGTCGGTCGCGTCCCGGACGGCGGCCATCTCGCGGTCGAGCTCGGCATCGGACATGGTCGACGCACCGAGGCAGCCGAATCCGCCGGCCTCGGAGACCGCGATCACCAGTTCGTGGTACGACACCCCTCCCATCCCGGCCAGCATCACCGGATGTTCGATCTCGAGGACGTCGGTCAGTCGCGTTCGCATCGCGGCATCGTGGCCGTCGTCCGACGGTGCTCGCAAGGGGAGGACGGTCCCGTCTCGGGCGCTCAGGCGACGTCGGGAAACGCCCCTGGCCCGGCGAAGACGTTGCGGTGCCAGCGACGTGGGGTGACGGCGACCGCTCGCGGGTAGTCCTCGAAGAGCCAGCGGGCAAAGTTCCGTCGGGTCCAAGGGGTGAGCCCCGCGACCCGGATCGCCGTCCGCGCGCCCGCCGGGTGCTGGATCGCCCGCACCAGCAGCGAGGACATCCGGTGGTCAGCGACGAGGTGCCCGACGACCGCACGTCGGTAGTGCTCAGTGGCGACACGGGCGCCGTGTGGTCCTGTCGCTTCGATGGCCTCGGCGGCCAGCATCCCGGTGAGCAGCGCCTGCCCGATCCCTTCGCCCGTCATCACGTCGGTGACCGCGGCGGCGTCGCCCACGAAGAACGTGCGGCGGGCGGCGAGCGGGATGTCGTCGACGCGCGCCGGTATCGGCCATGCGGTGTGGCGGGCCTCGGGAACGGCGTCGTCGCCGAGGAACTCTCGGATCGCCGGACGCGCCAGCAGTCGGTCCCACAGCGGTCCCATGTCACCCACCGCAACCGTCCCGCCGCGCTGGATGCCGAAGCCGACGTTGGCGGCGCCGGGGCCAGCGGGGAACGACCATGCGTAGCCCGGGAGGAGATCGCCCTCGAACCAGACGCGGAGCTCGTGTTGCGCCCGGGGCGACACGTCACGGAAGTAGGCGCGGAAGGCATGCCACTCGCCCCGGTATCCGGGGACGGTGAGCCCCAATGCCTTGCGCGTCGGCGACCACATCCCGTCGGCGGCGATGACGTAGCGCGACTGCACCCGACCGAGCCCGTCGATCTCCAGCGTCACCCGGTCGTCCGCCTCCTCGGCGTGGCGAAGCGCGTGCCCGTCGAGCACCTTGGCGCCGGCACGGCGGGCGAGGTCGACGAGGGCGGCGTCGTACTCGACCCGCCGAGCGACGGCGGCATGGATGCCGGGGCCGCCCGGCAGCGGGAATCGGATCTCGTGCCCGCTCGGGCCGCTGACGGTCGCACCGTCGATCGGGGTCCACGAGGGAATCGTCGACGGATCGAGACCGAGCCGCTCCGAGAGCCGGAGTGCCAGCGCAGTGATGCCGTCGCCGCAGCACTTGTCGCGTGGAAACGTCGCCTTGTCGACCACGAGCACGTCGCGTCCGGCCCGGGCGAGCGAGATCGCAGCGGCCGACCCTGCCGGACCCGCACCGACGACGACGACGTCGGCGGTCAGCGCGACGGTCGACGTCGGGTTCACGCCAGCTCGAGGAGCTCTTCGAACGACTCCTGGATGCAGTCGCGGAGCACCTCGGGGTCAGGAACGGCGGCGAGGTCGCAGTTGATGCCGAGGTGGACGTCGTCGCGGTTCGACAACAGGGTGACGTTGACCGCCGTGCCGGCGAGTGGTCCGAACGGGACCATCATCTCGATCTCGGCGCCGCCCATGAACACCGGAATCGGCGCGCCCGGCACGTTCGACGTCGTGAAGTCGACACCCTTGAGCATCGAGCCGAACAGCGACGTGGTGACGGTGGTCGGGAGTCGGTTGAGCAGTCCCGACATCGGTTCGAGCATCGCCAGCGCAGGTTCGCCTCGTTGTCCGGCCACGAGCTCGCGCACCGCGACCATCGCCTCCACCGGATCCTCGATCGCCATCGGCACGGGGAATCGTGCCGGCGCGAACTGGTTGCCGGCGACGTTTGCGGTCTCCTCGGTTCGCACGCTGATCGGCATGTTCATGCGGAGTGCGGCGACCGGTGCATCGTGGGCCTCGTGGTAGCGACGGAGCCCCCCGGCCACGCCGGCGACGAACGCGTCGTTCAGACGTCCCTCCGCCTTCTTCGCTGCGGCCTTCATGTCGGCCAGCGGGAAAGTCAGTGTCTCGAAGTGGACCGAGAGCGAACGGCCGGTCATGACCGGGCTCAGAGGTTCCGAGGCGGGAGCCATCATCCGGGCCATCGAGGTCGCCGCGCCGCCGACATCGCGGACGAGACCCAGGGGATCGGACGCAGCGCCGGCGGCAGCGCCGGTCAGGGTCGCCCGGGCGCGACGGGCGATGCCGAGGTTCCGGCGGGCAATGTGCCCGACGGCGTCGACCGTGCGCTCGGCCGGAGACAGGACCTTCCCCTCGGGCAGCGGGGGCATCGGCTCCTCGTCACCGGCGGGATCGCGCTCGAGATCGAGCAACAGCATGGCGATCGCGATGCCTCCCACACCATCGGTGATGGCGTGGTGCAACTTCTGGATCATCGCCGCCTTGCCGTCGGCCAACCCCTCGATGATCACGAACTCCCAGAGGGGCCGGGCGCGGTCGAAGCCCTGCATCGCGATCGGCTCGGCGATGTCGAGCACGTCGCGGAGGGTGCCAGCGCTCCCCTCGCTCGATCCAGCGGCCCGGGTCCAACGCACGTGGTAGCGCAGATCGAAGTTCGGGTCGACCTCCCAGCGGGGCGGCGCGAGCGAGAACAGGTTGCCCACGACACGCTGGCGAAGGCGGGGCACGAGGCGGGTGCCCCGCTCCAGCTTGTCGAGGAGGCGTGCTCGGTCGGGCGCGCGATCCAGGACGGTCAGCGCGGTGATGGTCGATCGAAGGATCGGGTCCTTCTCGATGTTCCACATGAGCGCATCGCTGTCGCTCATGCGGGACTCGAACTGCAGGTCGCTCATGACGGTGCCTCTCCGGTTCCACGAACCGTGTCGTTCAGCAGCTGACGCCCTCGGACGGGCGGTACCGAGCGCTGACGGTATCGGGATCGGTGCTCCCGTCGGGATACGAGCGGGTCCGCGGCGTCGTCCACAGGGTGCAGTTCCCCGATGGTTCGCTCGTGGGTTCGCCGATCGACACGTCGATGTGGCGGGTGCTGAAAAGACGAACGGTGAGCGAGGTCTCGGTGTACTCCGGCCAGATCATGACGCCGTACTGGGTGTCGTTCACGATCTCGAGGTCGGGGTTCTCCCACGAGATCGTCGCTTCGTGACCTCGCGGATAGCGGCTGATGTAGAGCGAGTGGCTCTGATAGTCACCGAAGTCGAGGCCGCCGAAGAGCGCGGCGTTGAAGAGCGTGGTGGCGAACTGGCTTATGCCGCCGCCGACGTCGGCGGTGACGACCCCGTCGTAGATGACGCCGGCCTCGACGAATCCCTTCTCACGCGTGCGCTGACCGACGAACTGGTTCACCGAGAATGTCTCGCCGGGCTTGATGATCGCGCCGCGGACGATGTCGGCGATGCGGTGGATGTTGGTGACCCGGCCCTCGCAGCACGCGTGGTTGGTGGTCGGACCGAACTCGCTCGGGCTCCCGATCTCTTCCACGATGCCCAGTGCCTCGGCGGCTTCGGTCGTGAGATCGGGTTCGGTGCGGGCGAGCTCGACCGTCACCGCGGACTCACCCGCCTCGAGGGCATCGTTGACGGCGTCGACGTTGGCGAGATCGCAGCACGAGAGGCCGGTCACCGCCGGCGTCATCACCGGTTTTCCGGCGTCCAAGGTGAAGCTGGCGCTCACTGCGTCGACCTCGAGTTCCTCGAACTCGGTGGCCAGCACCGGGAGGAGTCGTTCCGGATCGAGCCGTACTGTGATCGAGTCCTCCTGCTCCTTCACCTGTGCCAACTGTCGGAGCTCGCGGGGGACCAGTTGGAACGTGACACCCTCGGCGGTGATCGACATCGTCGAGCCGGTGAGTCGGTTCGCTTCGTTCGCGGCGTCGCGGGCGACGTCGTCATCGAGGCGCGGCAGGAGATCGCTCTGGCGCACCTGCACCGAGACGGGCTCGTCCATCGGCGTGTCCTCGGCCGCCGCGCTGAGCGCGATGGCGAGCGTGTCCGGGTCGATCCCGGCACCGGGCTTGCCGGGGACCACGGTGAAGGGATCGCCGTCGATCGACTCGATCGTCGGTTCGACGGGTGATGCGAGCGCATCGCCCTCGAGCTCTCGAAGGGTGGTGCGTGCCTGCTCTGGGTCGACGGCGTACTCGACGTCGACGTCGTGCGGGGCGAAGAAGCTCGCCAGCCAACCGATGGGACGGATGGGGAGGATGGCGGTCCGTCCCTCGTCGAGCGCGGCCTGCGCCGTCGAGTCGATGTCGACCGTCAGACCGATGTCCGCCGCCGTGGTCTGGTAGGTGGCGTCGGGCGTCTCGATCTCGATGGCGCGGTCGCGACCGGCGTCGTCCTGTGCCTCGATCTGTTCGAGCAGCTCGTCGGATGCGAGGCCACCGAGGTCGATTCCCGCGACCTCGACGTTGCGAAGGACCTCGCCGCCCGCGGCGCCAGTGTCGATCGCCCAGGCAGCCACAACAGCCAGGAACAGGACGAGCGGCGCGAGAACGCCTACCCAGAATATGCGACGACGGGGGGCCATGGGACGAACAACCCTGTCACGCGACACCCAGCACGATGTAGTCAACGCGTGTGACGATTCTGCGACAGGTCGTGCGACGGGGTCCGCCTCCTGGTCGGCTCGGCGAGGTGGGCGGCGTCGCGTTCGTTCGCGGGCGGTCGACCGGGTCGCGTATGGTCACGGCCGTTTCCCGACCGTGAAACGAATGAAGGGGACCCCGATGAGTGGGATCAATGACGGCCGCGTGGCCATCGTCACCGGAGCTGGCCGCGGGATCGGCCGCGAGCACTCGCTGATGCTCGCCCAGCAGGGCGCCAAGGTCGTCGTGAACGACCTGGGTGGCTCGATGGACGGCGACGGGTCCGACGCCGGCCCGGCCCAGCAGGTGGTCGACGAGATCACGGCAATGGGCGGGGAGGCCGTCGCCAACACCGACGACATCTCTTCGTGGGACGGCGCCAAGGCGCTCGTCGATCAGGCGGTCGACGAGTTCGGGAACCTCGACATCCTCATCAACAACGCCGGCATCCTCCGCGACCGGATGCTCACGAACATGACCGAGGCCGAGTGGGACGCCGTGATCCAGGTGCACCTCAAGGGCACGTTCGCCCCGAGTCGCCACGCGGCCGCCTACTGGCGCGAGCAGTCGAAGGCCGGCAACGAGGTCGACGGCCGCATCATCAACACGTCGTCGCCCTCGGGCATCTACGGCAACGTCGGGCAGACGAACTACGGCGCCGCCAAGGCCGGCATCGCCAGCTTCACGATCATCGCTGCGAAGGAGCTCGGTCGCTACGGTGTCACGGTCAACGCCATCGCGCCCGCGGCCCTCACCCGGATGACGGAGAATCTGGGCATGGGACAGGCCGACGAGGAGACGAAGGACCTCATGTCGCCGCACCGCATCGCACCGATCGTGGTGTGGCTGGCGAGCCCGGCGGCCAAGGACGTCACCGGACGCGTCTTCGACGTGTCCGGCCGGGCGTTGTCGGTCTCGGAGGGCTGGCACCGTGGCCCGACGATCGACATGCCCGACGACGATCCCGTTGCCATCGGCCCGGAGGTGTTGCGCATCGTCGGCGAGGCCCGAGCCAACGCCAACATGTTCGGCATGGACGAGGAGTAGGACCGATGCCCATCAACCCCGATGCCGTCGGCAACACCAGCGAGCCATCCCGCCAGTCGTGGACGTCGAAGGACGCCCTGCTCTACGCGGTGGGCGTCGGTGCGGGTCAGTCTCCGCTCGACGAGCTCCAGTACACGACCGAGAACTCCGCCGACGTCGACCAGAGGGTGCTGCCGTCGATGGCGGTCGTCCTCGGCTTCGGTGGCGGAGCGTTCAGCACCATCGGCGACTTCAACCCCGCCATGCTCGTGCATGGCGAGCAGTCCTTCGAACTCCATCGAGAGATCCCCGTCGAAGGGGAGATCGAGACGGTGGGCGAGATCACCGGCATCTACGACAAGGGCAAGGGTGCCGTGGTCGTGACCGAGTCGCGTTCGTCTCTGGTCGGTGACGGCGAGCCGCTGTTCACCAAGACGATGTCGGCGTTCATCCGAGGCGAGGGCGGATGGGGCGGCGACTCCGGCCCGGCGCTCGAGTGGGAGCAGCCCGATGGTGACCCCGACGAGTCGGTCACCTACACGACCCGTCCCGAGCAGGCGCTGATCTACCGCCTGTCCGGTGACCGCAACCCGCTGCACGCCGATCCGACGTTCGCAGCCATGGGTGGCTTCGATCGTCCGATTCTGCACGGACTCTGCACCTACGGGTTCACCGGTCGGGGCCTCCTGCACGCGCTGTGCGGCGGCGACTCGTCGAGGTTCACGGCGATGTACGGACGCTTCTCGTCACCGGTCCTCCCTGGCGAGGATCTCACCGTCAACATCTGGCGCACCGGCGACGGCGGCGCGGTGTACCAGACCCAGGGTGGCGACGGTCGCGTCGTCCTCGACAAAGGGACCTGTCGGTTCTCCTGAGCCGACAGCTCAGGCGCTGTAGTACATGCGCAGATAACGATCCAGTGATTCCTCGATCGCGACGAACTGCCGGTCGTGGCGGTCGGGGAGGATCCCGATCTTCTGCTCGGCCGTGGCCACCCATTCCGACGTGATGGCGTCGATCGCGCCCACAGCCACCGTCACCCTGGTGTTGCGGGTCTCGAGCTCGATGCGGCCGCGCTGGGCATCCATGCCGGTGATGCGAAAACCCGATGTCGGCAGGGTCTGGATCATCGCGTCGTACACGACCGGCCACGGTTGGTCGATCACGCGCAGTTCTGAACGGGCACCCACGATGGCGACGATAACGGTCAGGTGGATGATCCGGTCGGCGCCACTCGTTCAGCTGCGGGTGGCACCCCTCGGTCCACCGATCGTTGACTCCAGTCCGTCCCTGCGGAGGATGGCGACGCCCGTCAGCCCCACGGCGAGCGCACCCGCGATCTCCGTCGTCGATGCCGCGTAGGACAGCCAGCGCAACGACCCGATCTCCCACAACGGATCGCTGAGCCCGCTCCACTCCGGCAACCAGTGCACCCCGGCGAAGCCGACTGCGAGCGGGAATCCGGCGGCGACCGCGGCCAGCGGTGCGATCCGGTGTCCGGCGAAGATCAGGGTGATCGTCGCCACTTGGAGCACGAGGCCGACGTTGCCGAGCCAGTAGAGGCCTTCGCCCACGCTGCCCTGGCCCCGTCGCAGGTGGTCCACGATGTGGATCAGGCTGCCGACGGCGAAGAGCCAACCGGCCCAGTGGAATCGGCGTTCGAGCATGGAGCGATCACCCTAGTAGAGCGATCACTCTAGGATGCACGGGTGCGTACGACCCGGGATCGGATCATGACGGCGACCGGCGAGCTCTTCCGTCGCCATGGGTACAACGGCACGGGCCTGAAGGCGGTGACGATCGCGGCAGACGCCCCGTTCGGCTCGCTCTACCACCACTTCCCGGGCGGCAAGGTCGAATTGGCCGAGGCCGTGATCGAATCGTCGGGAGCGGCGTACCGGGAACTGTTCGAGCTGATCTACGACTCCGCGCCCGATGCGGCGACGGCGATCACCGACTTCTTCGACGGCGCGGCAGCGGTCCTCGAGGAGACCGACTACGTCGACGCCTGCCCGATCGGCACCGTCGCGCTCGAGGTGGCGTCCACCGATGATCGGCTACGGCAGGCGACACAGCTGGTCTTCGGCTCCTGGATCGAGGCCGTTGCGTCGCGACTGCATGACGACGGGCTGGACGGACCCGAGGCCGAGGACCTCGCGACCACCCTCGTCGCCGCGATCGAGGGAGGCTTCATGCTCAGTCGTGCCGCCAGGAGTCCGGCACCCATGCAGACGGCCGGCCGCCACATGCGCCGTCTGGTGGAGCTGGCGTTCGACGAGGTCCGAGCGCCAGGTTGATCGTCAGACCAGGGCGCGAGCGACGTCGCCGGTGAGCTCGATCGAGCGGACTGCGTCGTCCTGGGGGATGCCGACCATCGTGCGGGTGATGACGTCGGTGAATCCGAGCTCGGCGAACACGGCCAGCTGTTCTGCCACGTCCTCGACGCCGCCGTAGGCCACGCTTCCACGCGGTTGGCCACCGCGGTACCCCTGCGCCATGAGGCCGTCGCCGACCGCAGTGGCGTGGCCCCCGTCGTCGGCGACGAACACGTCCTTGCGGATCGGCACCCGCTGCGGCGTCCGCCCGTGCCGGCGGCACGCGTCGCGATACTGCGCCATCTGTTGCGCCGCCAGGTCGGCATCGAGTCCGGCGTCGGCGTACCACGACGTGCCGAGCCGGGCAGCACGGTCCAGTGCCGCCTCGGAGTGAGCGCCGATCCACCACTCCACCTCCCGCGGCGGGATCGGAGCGATCTGCACGCCGTCGACCCGATCGCCGGCGAGCAGGGCCTGAACGTGGATGATGGACTCCTCCAGCCGCCGACCGCGATGCGGAACGTCGAGGCCCATCATCTCCACCTGGTCCCGGCCCCCGAGGCCGGTCTGGACGATGAACGGGCCCTCGGCGAGGGCGGCCAGCGTCCCGACCTGTTCGGCGACGATGAGGGGGTTCCATGCCGGCAGGAGGAAGAGGCAGCCGGCTGGTCGGTCGTCCCACTCGGCCAGCATCCGCCCCATCATCGGGACGTTCTGCACATAGGGCATCGGACCGGTGCCGTGGTGGTCGCCGATCGTGAGACAGGAGAGCCCACCCGCGCTCGCGGCCCTCGCTCGATCGAGCACCCAACGAACCGACTCGTGGCTCGACGCCTCGGGCTGGATGCTGGACAGGGAGATGCCGACTCTCATGCAGCTGATCCTGTCACGAGGTCAGAACAGACGGAGCTCGGACGACTCGATTCCCTGGAGCTCGTCGTAGCTCACCTCGACCCACCCGATTCCCCGGGCATCGGCCAGCGTCTTGGCCTGGGGCTTGATCTGCTCGGCGACGAACATCCCGCGAACCGGAGCGAGGCGCGGATCCTTGTTGAGGAAGTCCAGATAGCGGGTCAACTGTTCGACACCGTCGATCTCGCCTCGTCGCTTGATCTCGACCGCCACGGCGCTCCCGTCGCCGTCGCGACACAGCAGGTCGACCGGTCCGATCTCGGTCGGGTACTCGCGCCGTACGAGCGAGAAGCCGGCGCCGATCACCTCGGTACGCTCTGACAGCAACTCCTGGAGATGTGCCTCGACGCCCGCCTTCACGAGGCCGGGCTCGACTCCGAGGGAGGTCTCGGTGTCGCTGTGGATCTCCTCGAGGGTGATCTCGAGCTCCTCACCCTTCCTGCCGTGCACCAGCCACGTGCCGTCCCGCTCGGTGATCGCGCACGGCGGGTTCATCCAGTTGAGCGGCTTGTACGCCCGGTCGTCCGAGTGGATCGAGATCGAACCATCGGCCTTCACCATGATGAGCCGGTCGGCCGTCGGCAGGTGGGCCGACAGCTTTCCGCGGTAGTCGACGGAGCAACGGGCGATCACGAGACGCACGTCGGCCGATCGTAGGCCCACCCCTCGTTCTCGACGTGATCGTCGTCAGACGCTGACGTCTACGACGTCGAGTTCACGCCGTTTTCGGTCGCGAGGTGGGTCATGGGCCGGTCGTGGAGCTCGCGGGGGAGCGCGTCGACGAGACGAGCGGTGCACGCGACGCCGATCACGGGGATGGCAGGGGCGAGTTCGGGGAGCAGTCGGTCGTAGTGGCCGCCACCGCGTCCCAGCCGATAGCCGCGGCGATCGAAGACGCGGCCGGGAACCAGGACGGCAGTCAGATCCTGCGGTCCGATGCTCGTGGCGTCGACGCCGGGCTGGTCGACACCGAACCGGTGGCGTTCGAGCGGTCCGTCGGCGTGGTGCAGGGTCATGGTGCCGTCGTCGCCGACGCGAGGCAGCACGGTGACGCCTGGCGGGCACGTGAGCTCGTCGGGCAGGGCGACGTAGCCGAGCACTGCGCCGCCGAACCCGGCGAGGAACGCTCGGACGTGCTCGGCCACCGCTGCGGAGACGTCGGGTGACACCGGGTCGAGCGATCGTGCCCAGGATCGCCACTCGCGTTTCGACGCTCCCGCAGCAGGCGTCACGACATCCTGCGGCCCTCGAGCCGCTTGCGGATCGTCGCTCGTCGCTCCTGGAGCTCGCGGTAGGTCAGTCGGTCGACATCGTCACTCAGACCGAACCCCGCCTTGACGCCCTCCATGTCGAGCTTCCAGGCGCCGTCGCCGAGACCGAGCTGCTCGGCGATCTTCTCGCCGTGCTGGGTGGCGAAGTACATGGTGATGTCGGCGATCTCCGAGAGGATGTCGAGATCGGGTGCGAGCGTCGCGATGGCACCGTCGACGAACATCAGGTTCTTCACGAAGAGCATGAGCTCCTTGGGCATCCGCGCGCCGTAGCCGAGAAGTGCTTTGACCGTGCGTTGGATCTCGGCGACGAGCGCGTCGGCATCGACCTGGGTCGGGTCGAACACCTCGCCGGTGTCGAGGCCGAGATCGCGCACGACCGCGTCGAGGTCGGTGTCCATCGGCAGCGCTCCCAGATCCCGGAAGGCTGCGAGTTGGCCCTTGGGGTCGTTCGAGGTCCCGGACATGAGCACGCGGAGCAGCGCAATGCGCTTGAAGTCGTCGAGACGTCCCGTGATGCCGAAGTCCAACAGCGCTGTGCGGCCGTCGGCCATCACGAAGAGGTTTCCGCCGTGGAGGTCGCCGTGGAAGATGCCGTGGATGAACGCACCCTCCATGAAGCCGATCATCCCGGTGCGGACGACCTGCTCGGTGTCGACGCCGGCGTTCTTCATCCCGACCACGTCGTCGAACTTGAACCCGTCGAGGCGCTCCATGACGAGCACGCGCCGCGTCACCAGGTCGGGATGTGGCCGGGGGATGACGTAGTCGCGCTGGCCGAGGTCGGCAAAGGATCGGGCCACGTCGAGCATGTTCTCGGCTTCGAGACGGAAGTCGAGTTCCTCGGCGATGGTCTCGGCGAACAGTTCGACGAGCGCCGGCGGGTTGGCGAGCGCCGAGATCGGGATGCGGCCCACCAGTTTCGGGGCGAGCCAGGCCATGACCCGGAGGTCCTGTCGCACCAGCATGGCGACGGTCGGCCGCTGCACCTTGACGACGACGTCTTCGCCGGTCCGCAGCGTCGCTCGGTGCACCTGGGCGATGGAAGCGGCGGCGAGCGGGGTCTGCTCGAACGAGGAGAAGAGCTCAGGAATCGGGCGACCCAGGTCCTCCTCGACCACTCGTCGAACCGCGTCCCACGACTCGGCGGGAACCTGATCCCGACACTTCTTCGTCTCGGCGACCAGCTCCTCCGGGAAGAGGCCCTCGCCGCCCGAGATGATCTGGGCGAGCTTGATGTAGGTGGGACCGAGCGCTTCGGCTGCGATCCGAAGTCGCCTCGAGACATCGGATCGCGATGCCGAACCGCCGGTGCGGCGAGCCCCGATCGCCCACCGGCCCAGCGCCCATCCCAGGTGGCGGGTCACGGTGGTCACGCGGCGCGCCGGCGGGAGGAATCTCGCCCGGGTGAGGCGCGGGAGATCCGTGCGGACCACTTGGCGGGCGACCTCGAGCGGCGGTAGCCACGTCAGCTCGTCGCGGTCGATCGTCCACGGCGGATCGTCGCTGAAGGCGCCGATGTCGTGGTCGGTGGGGTGTCCGGCAGCGGTGGGGGTCCTCGGCGCCATCGGCCCATTGTCGCAGGAGACGGCGCCGATCAGAACTCGGGGAGACGACCCTCGGAGAGTGCCCGCGAGCCTTCGGCGAAGTCCGGTCCAGTCGCCATCTCGGAGAACAGCGCCACCGACTCGCGCACCGATCGTGCCGGGTCGCCGTGGAGGAGATCCCCCCAGAGCTGGCGCTTCGTGGTCGCGGTCGACGCCGGGGACACATGGTGTGCCATCGAGGAGGCGAACTCGTCGACGTGGTCGGTGAGCGCGGCGCGCGCCAGGACGGCCGAGAACAAACCCATGGCGGCCGCCTCCTCGGCGGTGAACACGCGTCCCGACAGCAGCCAGTCGGCGGCGCGACCCGCCCCGACGAGCCTCGGCAGCAGCCACGAGAGTCCGTACTCGGCGGGGAAGCCGAGTTTGGGCGCCGCGGTCGTGAGCTTGGCGCCGGCGACGGCGAATCGGATGTCCGCGAAGCAGGCCACCGCGAGGCCGACGCCCGCAGCTGCGCCGTTCACCGCGGCGATGATCGGCGTGGACATGCCCAGTTGGAACGCGAAGTCTGCGGCGAACCGCTCGCTGACTGGCGGCATCGGGGGTTCGACGCCACCGAGCCCGTTGTCGTACGCGCCGGCCTCGCGGTGGCCGTCGAGCGCTCTGGTGTCGGCGCCGACGCAGAACGCAGTCCTGCCGTCCTCACTGTCGGCGCCGGTCACGACGATGACCCGGACATCGGGGTCGGCCTCCGCCTCGGTCATCGCCCATCGGTACTCGAGGTGCATTCGCCCGGTCCACGCGTTGCGCCGGTGCGGACGGTCGAGCGTCACCCGGGCGATGTGACCGCCGACGTCGTACCTCGTCGTCTCCAGCTCCATCGGTGTGCTCACTGCTCGACGACCACGAGCTCGGCCATCAGCGACGCGGTGCGGGCGGCGAGCGCTGCGAGGTCCGGGGCAACGTGCTGCAACTGGGCCCGGACCGCGCCGGCGTCAGCCCGGAGCGCCAGCGCGCGATCAGCCACCAGCTGTGGATCGAGGTCGTCGAGCCACAGGCTCCAGTGCTCGATCCCGGCCGCTTCGGCGAGGCCCATCGCCTTGTGCTCATACGCGATGACGAGGACGGGAGTCGCGGCCGAGATCGAGAACACGGCGGGGTGGTAACGACCCGCCACGACGAGGTCGGCAGCGGCGATGACGGCTCGCTGGGCCGGCGCGTCGAGCGTCTCCGGTGCCACCGTCGCCGAGCGCACCCCGTCCATCCGATCGGCGAGGGACTGGAGGTACGGGGCGTCGCGGTGCGTCGACCCGTGGAGCTGGGGGAGCAGGACCACTGCCGTGGGGCGGTCGCGGGCGAGCGCATCGACTGCGGCGAGAATCGCGGTGTCGTGGTCGGCTCGGTCGCCGTCCCCCGGGTCCCGCACGGCGATGACGACGAGGTCCTCGCCCGGGTCGGTCCAGGCCGAGCGATCGGCTGGTTCGACCGTCTGGGCGAGCGCGACGTCGATGGTGACCTCTGCGTCGATGCCGGTGAGGTCGCGGAGCATTCCTGCCGATCGATCCTCACGGAGCACCACGCGATCGAACCACTGGTACCCATGTCGGCGAACGGGGTTGAGCAACCGGTGGTTGAATGGCCCGCACGACGTGGCGAAGAGCCCCAGCGGCGTGTTCGTACGGTGTGCGATCCACACGAGCAGCCAATGGACGATCTCGTGGTCGGCGTAGATGTCACCGAAGTACGGACCGCCGGGCGCGGAGACGACCAGGTCAGCATCGTCGATGGCGTGGATGATCGCCCTGCCACGCCGGCCCGCGATCCGGTCGGCTCGGAGCCGGAGCGAAGTGGCGATGGACCAGATGAGGAGTCGTACGGACTCGACCAGTCCGATCCGCAGGGGCACGTAGCGCAGGGGTACGTCCATCTCGACTTCGCTGTCGGAGTCAGCGAACTGGTGCACGATCGTGAAGCGAGCCTCACCGAGGCAGGCCGTCAACGTGTGCACCATTGCCCGCATGGCGGCCTCGTCGCCGCGATTGTCGCCGTGCTGGTTCAGGACGACGACGCTCGTGAGCGGTCGGTTCATGGGAGTGATCCAGTGAGCGATTCGGTGGCGTCGCTCGGACCGCCACCATGACTGGGCCGGGCGAGCGCTCGCGTTGCGGTCGCCGTCGCTGCGATGACCGTCAATGCGGCAGCCGCGAACACGACGATCGTCACCGTCTCCGGCAGTGCTGACCACGCACGAACCGAGGCGAATTGACCGAGTGGCCCGTCACCGCCCCAATAGCCCGCGAGCATCGACCATCCGAGGACAAGGTGTAGGCCGACGCCGATCGCGGCGACGCCTCCGCCCACCGGTCCGCGATCGATGGCGCGTCGCCGGAGAAGCGCAACCGCCCCCGCGGCGACGAGCATCGCGATCGGAACGAGGAGTGGGAACAGGTACCGACCCTGTAGTCCCGGGAGGGCGCCGGTGCGGAGGTGGGCTCGATAATTCGTGCGGATCAGGATGGCAACGGTCACAGTCACGAGACCGGCCAACGCGAGGATCGGCCAACGGGGTCGCGCGAAGACGACGGCGATCGCGAGCAGGCCGAGCGCAACCAGCCCGAGGATCCAGAACGTCCAGTCGGGGAGTGTGACTCCGGCGTTCCGGCCGGGTTGCCCCCAGAAACTCGCGTTGATTCGGGTCACCCAATCTGGGAGATACGAGACGAATCCCGTGTCTGCGCCCATCCCAGCACTCGACGGACCGAATCCGTTGGGTTGCGGATCTGCATGGACGACCAGGTTCCGGAGGTGCCAACTACCCCCGGTGAGTATGCCCAACGCGATGATGGACAGCGGTCCCACTCGTCGTCGCTCCGCCATGACGGCAACGCTGGTCGCGACAACGAGTGCCGCCCACACGACGGCCGGCGCCCCGGTGGATTTCGACAGGGGAGCCGTCGCACAGCCGAGTGCGGTCAGAGAAGCGAATCGCCATCCGCCGTGGCGCGCGAATCCGAGCGCTCCAACGGCCGCGGCCCCTGCGGCGACCATCACGAAGCTGTCGTTGTTGGCGATCGCTCCGACGAACGTCGCCATCGGGACGCAGAGCGTCACGCCTGCGGCGATTCCACCAGACTCACGTCCGAGCCCGGCGGCCAGCGCACCCTCCGCCGCCAGGAGCGGGAGCGCGAGCGTGGCCAACCAGCTGACCAAGCGCAGGACGAGCACCTCGGTGTCCCAGGCCAATTGGTTGTCTCGGAGTGCGTCGATCGCCGCGACGGTTCCCGCTTCGGTCGCGTAGTAGAGCGGTGGGTGCTGGGTGAGCTGATTCCGGTTCCCCGGCGCGCCGATCCGGTCGAGATCGTCGAAGCTCGGACGAGCTGGGCGCGGCGTTGCCTCGTCGGCCATCTGTCGTGGCCGCGGTCGCGTGTTGGGACCCATGAGGCCGATGCTCGCGTTGACGCCCCCAGTGACCTGGAGATGCTGCGTCGGGTCCGGGAGCAGTGGTCCGTCCGGGTACTGGCGCGTCATGTCGACGTGCTCGGCCTCGTCCGGCCCGCGGTAGGTCGGTATCAGGAAGATGAAGCAGAGGCCGAACGCCGCATGGAGCGCAACCACCCACCACACGACGGAGTGGTAGCGCCGGAAGAGACGCTTCACGAGGCCGACACCGTCAAGCGAACGGTCGACTGCACGGTCGTCAGCGCGAGCCAGCACACGGCGAGGCTGGTCATCACGAGAATCGCGACAGTGCCGGCCGGTGGAAAAGGCGACCATGCCACGAACGCCTCGAGGTCGACCCACTCGACGCCGGGTGCAACACCCCAAAATCTGTCGAGGGCCTCGACCGCGGCCGTTGCGTGCAGGGCTCCCGCGGCGACGAGGAGGGTGAGCGGCACGAAGCGCTCTGCCCCCCGACTCAGGACGTGGATGCCGCGGGCAACGAGCACGGCCAGGGGAACCATGAACGCGTAGAGATAGCGGGCGTTGAGCAGCGGTCCGAGTCCAGCGTCCGGTGAGAACGAATCCCAGCTCTTGTACGCCTGCACCGCGTACATCGCCACGGGAGCAGACACCAGCATCAGGGCCGTCGGGCGGTCGGGGCGAGGCCAAGCAGGCCGTGACGGCCACAACGCAGCAACCGCGAGGAACAGAACGAAGATGCTGGCCGTCGCGATCGTGATCCAGTCGGGCAACTCGACCTCGACGATCCCGGCTCGGCTGACGAAGGTGTCGCTCGTCCACTCCAGGAACGTGCCGAGCCAGTGGCCGAAGTCTGCTCCGAACTCTGCGGAGTCACCCGGGAGGTCTCGACGGATCTCGGCCAGTCTCGAGGGGACGAGCCGGTGCTCACGCAGCAGCTTCGGGCCGTACCACCACCCGGACAACGCAACCATCGGGACGCCCAGTCGGAGCGCTGTCCGAGTGGCATGTGCCCAGCCCCTGGATCGGACCAGGCCGATGACGACGATCGTGGCCGGGACACAGACGAACACCGCTGTCGCCTTGGTCATCAGGGCGAACCCCATCGCTCCGCCACACGCGATGGCGACTCGACGTCGATCGTCTCCGTCGGCGATGGCAACGAGCCCCAGCATCGCCAGGCCGAGTGGGACGACGAGCAGGTTGTCGTTGTTGACCACTCCACCCATCTGCGCGAACCCCGGAAGCAGGAGCGGTACGAGCGATGCGGTGAGGGCCACCAGTCGACCTGCGCCGCAGCGACGCGCCAACGCCCAGGCAAGCAGAGGTGTGGCCGCGACGAGGAGTGCGTTCTCGAGCCGGAGCAACGCGACCGTGAGCTCGGCACTTCCCGCCGGGTCCTCGGGAATCAGAGGATCGATCATGGCCAGTGGCGCAGCGGCGACTGCGTAGTAGGTCGGCGGGTGCTGGGCGACATGATTCGAACTCCGACTGGGAGCCGCTCCGCCGAGCTGGCTCAGGCTCGGGCGATGATCAGGAACCTGTTCTGCCGCCTGGGGGAGCGTGGGGCGTGCACGGTTGGCGACACCTTCCGTGAACTGCGCATCTGACCAATGTGGCCAGGTCCATGTCTCGGACAACTGGTACACGAGGTCGATGTGCGCGGGCTCGTCAGGAGCTCGCCATGCCGGCACGAGAATGGAATAGCACACGGCCGCGGCGAGCAGTGTCACGACTGCGGCCCAAACTGGTCTCGGGACCGGGGTAGGAGCGTGGCCGGTCAACGCGTCGGTCACGAGAGCGATCCGGACATTCAACCATTGTGGCCGTCGCCAGACCGCCTCGAGCCGCGCACCCCGAATTCTCCCTCGTCTTCCACTACATTGCCGTGCGAACTGGTCGGTGCGCACCGTCCGGGCCGCGAAGCCATGGATCCACCGTCCGACGATACTGAGACCCCGGTTTCCACTCGGAGTTCTTGGACCCCCGTCGACCGCCCCGAAGTCCTGTTCTTCGGCACGTTCGACGAGGAGTTGCATCCTCGCGTCAGGGTGTTGCGAGAAGGTCTGGCGGCGCACGGCGCAGACGTCAGCGTTCTGAACCACCCACTGGATGTCGGTACCGCACAACGCGTCGAGATGCTCCGACGGCCGCTCCGACTCGTCCGATTCTTCGCCGCAGTGCTCCGGAGTTGGGCCCGACTGGCGCTGGACGCGCGTCGGCGAAGGCTCGACCCCGCCATCGTCGTCGTCGGCTATCTGGGCCACCTCGACGTCCACTTCGCCCGGCTGCTCTTCCGGCGTTCGACGATCGTCCTCGACCACCTCGTCGGGCTCTCCGACACGGCTAAGGATCGACGACTCGAGGGTCGGATGGATCCGATGCTCCAGCGGATCGACCGATGGGCGATCGCCCGCGCCGACATCGTGCTCTTCGACACCGCAGAGCAGCTGACACACCTCGGTGGGGACGCGGCGCGCGACCTGGTCATTCCGGTCGGTGCCCCGACCGCGTTCTTCGCTGCCGACCGGGTTCCTCGCCGCGACGGCGAGCCCTTGCACGTCTTGTTCTTCGGCCTGTTCACGCCGTTACAGGGCGCAGAGACGATCGGGCACGCACTTCGGCAGTTGGCCGACAGCCCGTTGATCCGGTTCACGATCGTGGGCGACGGGCAGGACCATGCGGCTGCGTCCGGCGAGGCGAGCGCCAATCCGAACATCGACTGGATCGAATGGCTCGATGCCGAAGAGCTTCCCGCTGTCGTTGCGAGGCACGACGTGTGTCTCGGGATCTTCGGGACGACGCAGAAGGCGCTCCGTGTCGTGCCGAACAAGGCGTACCAGGGTCTGGCGACGGGTGCAGCGGTGGTCACCTCGGACACCCAGCCGCAACGAATCGTGCTCGGTGATGCGGCCACCTACGTCGCGCCCGGTGACCCCGACGAACTGGCGAAAGCACTCCGACTCCTCGCTGAACGGCCCGAGTTGCTCGAAGGCCTCCAGCAGCGGGCTCGGACGAGGGCCGAGGAGGACTTCACGCCCTGGGCTGTCGTGCGTCCCTTGGTTCGCCAGCTCCAGAGCTGACCGTCGGATCGAACTTCGGGTCCGCCACATCGTCCCCGGTGGTCTCTGCAACATTCCGGAGACGACGCGAGGTGTAGGCGAGTCCGACGCCACCGAGGGTGATCGACACCGCGAACAGCGCGGCCCGGTCCACGGTCGCGCCGAGCAGGCCTTCCTCCAGGGGTCGTCCGAGGGCCACTGCGGCACCGGAGACGCCGAGCTCGCGGAACCCCAATGCGGCCGGCGTGATCCCGACGAACGACGTGATCCCGGCCACGGGGGCCAACACCAGGAAGAACGCGAAGCTCTCGTCGAAGCCGAGCCAGCCGAACGCCAGCTGCATGCGCCACGCCGCGACCAGGTACTTGGTGAGCTCGAGCAGCGCGACTGCGCCCGCCGTCCGAGGATCGGAGCGGACCTCGGCCCAGCCCCGACTCGCGGTGACGACGAACCGTCGGATGCGCCCGCCGTCGGTCTGACCGCCCACGGGGAGTGGGACCAGGACGAGCGCGACCGAGAGCGCCACCATCGCGCCGAATGCGAGCATGAGCGTCGTCGCTCCGTCGCCTCCTGACCCGCCCCACACGGTCGCGCCGAAACCGACGGCACCGGTGCTCGCAAGGGTGATCACGAGGTTCGCCGCGTAGCCGGACGACGCGGTGGCGAAGTCCGTGTCGTGTACGACCTTGAGGTAGCGAAACCGGTAGAGCGTTCCCACTTGCGCAGGGAGGTGGTTGAGGAGTTGCCCTGCGGTGAACAACAGCCAGTTCTCCACGGTGCCGATCGCGACACCGAGGCGTCGGTACAACAGCCAGAACTCGAGAGCGTTCAGCCAGTGCGCGAAGGCGGTGAGCAGGAGAACGGCGGCGAGTTGCCAGAGGGACACCGCGCGCAGCGGTTCGAGCCGGTCACGATCTGCCCAGACGGCGAAGCCGAGTACCGCGAGACTGACCACGACCAGTGCGGCGCGGAACGCGCTCTTGGCGTTCCACCCCGGCCACCATGGAGCCGGATCACTCGTCACCCCGCCCGCCGGGTGAACGCCGCGTACGAAACGAGGAGACCGACAGCTTGCAGTGCGTGTCGAGAGAGCGTGACCTTTCGGCGATACAGCTCCTCGAGCGCCTTCGGTGCCAACAACGTGTCCACGTAGCGGCGATCCCACTCGAACGGAAGCCCGTCGAGCATCTCGAGGACCGTCGGTCGGAGGGGTCCGCTGAGCCACGCATCGATGGGCGAGGTGGCCGGCGACTGCTTCGGCTGGTCGATGACCGCATCAGGCAGGAGTCCCCTGCGACGGACCGCATCGATGAGCACGGACTTGCCGAGCGACTTCGCTGTCGATCTGCCCGGTCGGAGCTGGTCGGTCGGGATGCCTGCCGCCATCTGCTTCAGACGGGCGTCGTTGTACGGGGAGTAGATCGAGACGCCGGTGAATCCGACGGCGCCCTCGATCTTGACCCGGCTGGCTCCCGAGAGCGCTTGGCCATGGAACGCGAGTCGGATCGGGTCGAGGTCGCCGGCGGCCGCGGCGAGCCGATGGCGCACGTCAGCGACCGGCTCGGCGGGGGTCGGCGCTGGTCCCAGGCGAAGGCGACCGAGAGATCGCTCGTCCAGGTAGCGAGTCGGGAGGTGCCCCGACGCGGGCCATCCGAGCGCCGCCGCATGCAACATCGATCGGGTCACCCTGCTCACCTGTCCTGCCCGATCCTCGATTCGAGGAGCGCCCGCGACGGCAACACCGGCGCGGATCGCTGACGAGGGGATTCGCTCGAGCAGCGACGACAGTCGCGCTCGCTGGTTCACGGTCGGGTATCCGAGGAACGCTGCGTCGCAGCCGTCTCCGGTGAACGCGAGGTCGAATCCTGCGCTGCGGACGACCTCGCATGCTCGAACCGTGTGGAGTTGGTAGTGCGGTTGCGCACTCGGGTGGTTGAGGCGTCGGTCCAGGGTGCGGAGTCCCTCGTCCAGGTCTTCGGGCCGGATCTCCACCCAGTGGTGATCGAGGCCCAGCCGCTCGACCAGGACATCGACGTTCCGTTGATTCATCGACGGGGTGTCCGGAAACGCGTAGGTGAAGGTGGAGACCTCGTGCCCGGCGCGGCGGAGCAGGGCGCAGACGAGTGCGGAGTCGAAACCGCCGAGCAGCACGGCGTGCCGGTCCCGACCTTCGGCCCGTCTCAGCACGGCGCTCTCGAGCACCGTGAGCAGGTCGTCCTCGACCGTTTCTGTCGGTGCGATGGCAGGACCGTGCGAGACGGTGACGTTCGCCCTTCTGCCAGCGGGCTCGGTCATCTCGGACGCGACGTCCGACACGGTCACATTCTCGAACAGCGTGCGTCGATCGGGGAGGAAACCGAATCCGAGGAGAAAGTCCTCCCACGATCGGTCGACGTGACAGTTCACCCCTGCGGTGATCGAGGCCATCGATGACGCGACGAGTGTGGCTCCGTCGTCGCCCTTCCACTGGAGAAGGCGCGACTGCCCGTCTCCCGTGAGGGATCGCATCGTCGACCCCTCTGCCACCATGGCAACGGCGTCGCCGTGGTCGAAGCATCCGTCTGCGACCGCCGAGAGCTCGAGGCGCGACGCGTCGGACCCGGTCATCGCGACGGTTGCTCGACCGGCGACGCCGTGGGCGAGGGCACGACCTGGTGGACCCACGACCGCGAGGCGGACGTCGGCGTCGTGGAGGATCGACACCATCTCCCCGTGCGCCCGATGGTGCGCCACTGCTCGGTCGAAGGGCCCGCGGTCCGGTCCGGTGGCACCGATCGACCCCTGCACGCGCGTGACCCTATCGTTCGCCCTCCGGTTGACCTGGATCGACCGAGCGGGCACTGAACGGGTCACGAGGGATCGACTCGCGGAGTCCTACGCTTCGCGCCGATGAGGACGAGACCGCCGCTCACGGCGATGGCTTGGCTGCGCTGGGACGCGATCGTTCGCAGTCTCGAAGAGATCGCGCCGTCCGGCGTCATCGAGATCGGTGCAGGGCAGGGCGCGATGGGAACGAGGATCGCCGAGCGCTGCTCGTACGTGGGACTGGAGCCGGATCCCGTCTCCGCGAACGTCGCTCGCGCCAGGATCGACCCTCTGGGCACCCTTCTCGAAGGATCCATCGAGCTGCTCGATGCCGGTGCTCGCGTCGACTTGTTGTGCGCGTTCGAGGTGTTGGAGCACATCGAAGACGACGCAGCGGCTCTGTCGACATGGCGCGAGCACCTCGTCGACGAGGGATCCCTGCTCCTCAGCGTGCCAGCACACCCGGAGCGCTTCGGTCCATCGGACCGGCTCGTCGGGCACTTTCGCCGCTATTCGCGTGAGGATCTCGAGCGCGTCCTCGCGTCGACCGGATTTCGCGTCGTGCGGATCGAGCCGTACGGCACCGGTGTTGGCCATCTCCTCGAGTGGGTTCGCAACCGCATCATCGAGCGCCGGGGCGAGAGTCCCGGAACGGTGGGTACGACCGGAAGCGGCCGCCTCTACCAGCCACGCCTGCTGCTCGGGGCCGTCACCTGGGCGGTTGCCGCGCCGGGCCGACTCCTCCAACGGATGCTCGGACGACGCGCCCCTGGGGTCGGCTGGATCGTGCAGGCCCGACGCACTCGCTGACGCCGCGTCGCGCAGCGCTCAGGCGGCCAGGGCAGCGAGGGTCGCGTCGGCGAGCTCGGCCCGGCACACCAACAGGTCGGGCATGTAGGCGTCGGCGTTGTTGTAGACGAGCGGCGACCCGTCGAGGCGCGAGATGTGCAGACCATGGTGTCGGGCGACGGCGGCGGGCGCTGCCGAGTCCCACTCGTACTGGCCGCCAGAGTGCGGATAGCAATCGACCTCGCCTCGGAGGATCGCCATGGTCTTGGCACCCGCCGAACCCATCCCCACCAGCACGCCGCCCAGTGCCTCTCGGACGGTGTCGGCCTCCGCAGGCGGTCGCGTCCGGGACACGACGACCCTGGGCACGTCAGGGATCGGTGGCAGTTCGATTGGATCGTCGTCGGTCGAGAAGCAGGTTCCGAGGGCCGGCAACGCCACCGCGCCGCACACGGGATCACCGTCGACGACCATGGCCACGTGGACGGCCCAGTCGCTGCGGCCGGGCTCCGAGAACTCCCGGGTCCCGTCGAGCGGGTCGATGATCCAGACGCGCCGGGCCGCGAGGCGGGATTCGTCACCGTGGGTGGCCCTCGACTCCTCGGAGAGCACGCCGTCGTCGGCACGCGCATGGTCCGCCAACTCGGCCATCAGGAACTCGTTCGCCCGGCGGTCCCCTTCATCCTTGACGGTCTTGGCGTCGGCACCGTCGTGCTCGAGCGAGCGGCGGACGTCGAGGAGCAGCTGGCCGGCCTCCACCGCCAAACGCCGGGCGAGGGCGTGATCGGAATCGAAGACGGTCGAGGAGGATCGGGACACGTGGATTGTCTAGCAAGCGGATTCACCGTACATTGACCCGCTCAGTCCCCCGACGAAGCCGGTCCGCCGGCGGAGAACGATGACCTACGAGCTGTCCCACCTCCGTGCCCTCGAGGCCGAAGGCATCCACATCATGCGGGAGGTGGCGGCCGAGTTCGAACGGCCGTGTCTGCTCTTCAGTGGCGGCAAGGACTCGGTCGTGATGCTCGAGCTGGCGATCCGGGCGTTCGCGCCGGCCAAGATCCCGTTTCCGGTCATGCACGTCGACACCGGCCACAACTTCCCCGAGGTCATGGAGTTCCGTGACCGTCGGTTGCAGGAGGCGGGCGCCCGTCTGGTCGTGGCGTCGGTGCAGAAGTCCATCGACGAGGGCAAGGTCACCGAACAGACCGGTCCGCGTGCCAGCCGCAACCCCCTCCAGACCGTGACGCTGCTCGAAGGCATCGAGTCGAACGGTTTCGACGCGGTGTTCGGTGGCGCACGGCGAGACGAGGAGAAGGCGCGGGCAAAGGAGCGTGTCTTCAGCTTCCGCGACGACTTCGGTCAGTGGGACCCGAAGGCACAGCGTCCGGAGCTGTGGAACCTCTACAACGGCAAGCACCGCCAGGGCGAGCACATCAGGATCTTCCCGATCAGCAACTGGACCGAGCTCGACATCTGGCAGTACCTCAAGGACGAGGACGTCGACATCCCCGAGATCTACTTCTCGCACAAGCGCCGGGTGTTCGAGCGCGACGGCATGCTGCTGTCGGAGTCCGACCACATCGAGCTGCTGGACGGTGAAGAGGTCTACGAGGAGACCGTTCGATACCGGACGATCGGCGACATGACCTGCACAGGTGCCGTCGAGTCGGGAGCGTCGGACTGGGACGAGATCATCGCCGAGGTCGCTGCGACCCGCATCACCGAGCGCGGTGCGACACGCGCCGACGACCGGGTGTCCGAAGCCGCGATGGAAGATCGCAAACGCGAGGGGTACTTCTAGACCATGGAACTTCTCCGATTCGCCACGGCCGGCTCGGTCGACGACGGTAAGTCCACGCTCATCGGGCGCCTCCTCTACGACTCGAAGACGATCTTCGAGGACCAGATGGAGGCCGTCGAGGCCACCTCGAAGGCGCGCGGCGACGAGTACACGAATCTGGCGCTGCTCACCGATGGTCTCCGGGCCGAGCGTGAGCAGGGCATCACGATCGACGTCGCCTACCGCTACTTCGCGACGCCGCGTCGCAAGTTCATCATCGCCGACACCCCCGGACACACCCAGTACACGCGCAACATGGTCACCGGGGCCTCGACCGCCGACGTCGCGCTGATCCTCGTCGATGCCAGGAACGGGATCATCGAGCAGTCGCGCCGGCATTCGTTCCTCGCGTCGCTCCTCCGGATCCCGCATCTCGTGGTGTGCGTCAACAAGATGGACCTGGTCGACTGGAGCGAGGAACGCTTCGAGGAGATCAAGGCCGAGTACCGCGAGTTCGCGATGAAGCTCGACGTGAATGACCTGACGTTCATTCCCGTGTCGGCGCTCCTCGGCGACAACGTGGTCGACAAGTCCGAGAACATGAAGTGGTACGAGGGGCTGCCGCTCCTCCGTCACCTCGAAGAGGTGCACATCGCCTCGGACCGCAACCTCATCGACTCGCGCTTTCCGGTGCAGTACGTGATACGGCCGATGTCGTCCGACGGGATGGACTACCGGGGGTACGCCGGCGTGGTCTCCGGTGGCGTGTTCAAGCCGGGGGACGAGGTCGTCGTGCTCCCCAGCGGGTTCACTTCGCGCATCAGGGCCATCGACGGGCCGCAAGGCCCGGTCGACGAGGCGTTCGCGCCGATGTCGGTCACCATCCGACTCGAGGACGAGATCGACATCAGCCGTGGCGACATGATCTGCCGCCCGAAGAACCAGCCGGCGGTCGGGCAGGACATCGACGCCATGGTCTGCTGGATGTCGGAGACCGGCACGCTCCAAGCCCGACAGAAGCTCGCCATCAAGCACACGTCGCGCTGGGCGCGGACGATGGTCACCGACTTCCAGTACCGCCTCGACGTCAACACGCTCCACCGGGACGAGAACGCGACCTCGCTCGCACTCAACGAGATCGGGCGGGTGTCGTTGCGGACCACGGCCCCGCTGTTCTACGACGAATACCGCCGCAACCGGAAGACGGGCAGCTTCATCCTCGTCGACGAATCGACCAACAACACCGTCGCGGCCGGCATGATCATCGGCGAGAGCTGAATGGTGGGTCGCGTCACGCCGAACACGGTGTGGCATCCGTCGGCGCTCGACCGTGGGTCGCGACCTTCGCCGGGCGCGACACTCTGGTTCACCGGCTTGTCGGGGTCGGGGAAGTCGACCGTCGCCGTCGAGATCGAACGCCTCCTGGTCGAGTCGGGCCGGCCGGCATACCTGCTCGACGGCGACAACCTCCGCCAGGGCCTCAACGGCGATCTCGGGTTCACCGCCGAGGACCGTACGGAGAACGTCCGGCGCATCGGCGAGGTGGCTCGTCTGTTCGCCGACGCCGGGGTCGTCGCTCTGGTCCCGGTGATCTCGCCCTACGTCGTCGACCGGTCCCGGGTCCGCGAGATCCACGCGATGGCCGGCGTCCCCTTCGCCGAGGTCTTCGTCGACACGCCGATCGAGGTCTGCGAGGCGCGCGACCCCAAGGGGCTCTATGCCAAGGCACGCGCCGGCGAGATCACCGGCTTCACCGGCATCGACGACCCCTACGAGGCGCCGGAGTCACCTGAACTGCGTCTCACGCCGAATGACGGGACCCCGTCCGAGCAGGCGGAGAAGGTGCTGGCGCTGCTCGAAGCGCTGGGTTGACGCGTCAGCCTTCCGGATCGGGGCAGACGCCGGTGGCGAGGTTCGTCGGCGGGAAGGGATCCGTGGTCGACGCATCGAGACGTTCGAGCACCGCACCCTCTCCGTCAGCGGCCGAAACGCGGACGAGCCCCTCGGTGGCATCGATGTAGACGCCCCATGCGACCGCGCCGTCGGGCAACTCCTGGACCACGGCGTCGATCGTGGTTGCCGTGTCGAGCTCCAGGGTCACTCGCGTCGTGCCGGCAGGGCTCACCCCACCCAGGAGCGAGCCCGCCGACCCGTCGAAGCGGCCCAGGGAGGTGCTGCCGCACGCTCCCACCGTGCCCGTGTTCCCGAACGACCCGTCCACGGCCTCGATCGAGAAGTCGACGCTCGCGGCCGAGCTGAAGAGCCCGTAGGTGGCCCACCAGCGCCCCCCGTCGAAGTTCCCCCGCATGACCACGGTTCCGAGGATCGCGGTGTTCGGGTCGGCCTCGACGGTCGAGACCCGGAGCTGGGATCCGTTGCCTGGTCCGGCCCACTGCAAGGCCGTGCCCGCGGAGAGCACACCGTCGTACGACGACCACACCGAGGTGAAGTCGACGGGCCCCTCGGCCAGCACTTGACGACGCTCGCCGACGTCGCTCGACGCGAGATGGGCGGGACGGAGCTCGCCGTCGGCCTCCAAGGTCTGCCCGAGGACCACTCGATCCAGCATCTCCCGGAGCTCGGGTCGGCTCGGTCCTCGACCGCCGATGGCCACCTGGTCGACTTCCTGATCGTCGTCCGGTGCGTCGCCCCGAACCCAAGCCAACGCTGCGCTTCCCCAATCGTCGTCGCGACGAGCCACCATCTCCGAGTGAGCACACGCTCAGTGTGACATGGGCTCCGACGATCGGGGCGGTGTCGGTCACGGCACCCACGGCTCGCGGAGATCGCCGATCCACCCCAGCATCTCGCGCCGGGACATCGGTCCCCGCGGCTCCCAACGGCTCAGCGCACCTTCGGTCACCAGTCCGGCGTGCTCGGCCCTGGCCGCCGCCAGCCCATCAGCATCCATGGCGCAGCGGGTGGCATCGACGTCGACATCGAACACCGCCGCGGCGTTGAGGCCGAAGATCTTCCGCTTCAGCCCGTCGGTGAGCGCGGGATAGCCGTGTCGTTCCTGGAATTCGTCGGTGATCTGGAAGGCGCGGAACGCCATGATCTGTGCCTGCGGTGAGCCGTACCAGATGCCGTCGGTACCCCACAGGACATTGTCCTCGCCGAGGTGTTTGATGAGCTTGCCCACCGTATGGGCGGCCTCGTCGGGCCTCGACAGGACCTCACGCCACGTCGTTCCGAGCTCGGCGTAGACGTTCTCACCCGGACCGACGCCGTTCTCCTCGAGCGCGCGGATCAGTGAGTCGATGCCGAGTCGGGTCGAGCCGGACTCGTAGGCGATCTCGTCGGTCTGGATCTCGAACGCGCCGTGGTAGATCACGAACTTCATGTCGGGATACCGGCGTGACAGCCGGACCATGTCCTCGGGTCCGTTGTTGGCGCGGTCGAACTCGAGCAGGGGCAGCCCCTTGTGCCCGCAGATGACCCCGACACCGAGGTCGTGTGCGTGTTCGACGACAGGGATTCCGATGTCGTCCCCGTCGAGCGCGAAGCCCTGACGGTCGGGTCCCCATGCGGTGTAGACCTTGAACGCGGCCACCTCACCGGTGGCCGCGGTCTGCGTCATCTCATCGAGACGCTGTGCGAGGTCGCCGAAGTTGGGGGCGATCACGTCGTGGATCAGGACCCGGGCCGCGCCCGGCTCGGCCAGCGCCGCGGCCAGACGCCGGGTCTCGCGCTTCTCCTCCCACGGCGCGGGGGCGTCGTGTGGCCCGGAGTTGGGTACGTCGGAGAGCAGCGAGATGGTCGTGTCGCTGCCGATGAACATGTCGTGGAGGTACGCCGTTCGGTTGAGGCAGTCGTACGGGTCGGCCTCGGCACAGCCGGGCGGCACGAGACCGCGGATCATGTCGGCGATCCGGCGCGCGTTCTCCCGCCAGGGCCCGTCGGGCACCACGTGATGCGTGTGGACGTCGAAGATGAACTCGTCACCGGTGAGCGCGGCATCGCACTCGACGATCTCCTCTGGCTCGGGAACCACGAAGGTCCCCCCGGTGGTCGTCGTCGCGGCAGACGTCGTCGGCGCCGTCGCTCCGTCGCTGCCGGACGAACAGCCGAAGACGGCGAGGTTGGCGGCCACGCCGGCACTCGTCTGGAGGAATCGCCGCCGGTCGATGCCCGTGCGTCGTGCCGCGAGCGCGATGCGGTCGTACACGGCAGCCGCCGTACGCAGGTGCTCCGCGGACAGCGGTGCCGGGACGTACTCGCCGTTCGTTGCCGGACCCGGACGTAGTGGCAGCGCGGGGCGGCCGTCGGGTTCCCGATCGAGCCGTCGGCGCCACCTGCTCACGGTTTGACCGTACCGCCGCCGGATGCGCGGGCGCCCGGGCCCCGGTCGAGTGCCCGCCGGGGCCGTGCCTACCATCGGCTCCATCGGATCCGACCCGGCCAGAGACGAACTGATCCGACGACTCGGCTCCGATGTCGTCGTCACCGATCCCGACGTCATGGACGCCTATCGGCACGATCGGGCGATGACCGTCGAGCCGGGGCACCCCTGGGCCGTGGTCCGGGCACGGTGCACGGACGATGTCGTCGTCACGATGGAGGTGGCCAGCGCCCACGCCGTCCCGGTGGTGACCAGGGGAGCGGGCACCGGTCTCTCGGGCGGATCGTCGGCGGTCGACGGATCGATCACCCTGTCCACCCGGGCCATGGACGATGTCGTCATCGACCCGGCGGCGATGACGGCGACCGTACGCCCCGGTGCCCTCAACGCCGAGGTGAAGGCGGCAGCGAGCGAGCACGGACTCTGGTATCCGCCGGACCCGTCGTCGTTCGAGATCTGCAGCATCGGCGGCAACCTGGCGACCAACGCCGGCGGCCTGTGCTGCGTGAAGTACGGCGTGACCACCGACTACGTGCTCGGCCTGGAGGTCGTCCTGGCCGCCGGCACCGTGCTGCGGCTGGGTGGCTCCACGATCAAGGACGTGGCCGGGCTCGACCTCAAGCGCCTCTTCGTCGGATCCGAGGGAACGCTGGGCATCATCACCGAAGCGACGCTGCGCCTGCGCCCGCTCCCGCCAGCGTCGTGCACCGTGGTCGCGACGTTCGACGACACCGTGGCTGCGGGTGAGGCGGTCACCCGGATCATGGCGTCGATCCGTCCGGCCGCGTTGGAGATGATGGATGCCGCGGCGGTTGCCGCGGTCGAGTCCGTGAAGTCGATGGGACTCGAGTCGGTTGGTGCGCTGCTCCTCGCGCAGACCGACAGCGGAGAAGACGACGCGATCCGGATCGAGGCGTGCTGCCGCACCGCCGGTGCCGGATACACGGCGGTGACCTCCGATCAGGACGAGGGCGAGATGCTCATGGCGGCACGGCGCATGGCCATTCCGTGCGTCGAGCGACTGGGATCGGTGCTCATCGAGGACGTGGGGGTGCCGCTCCCGCAGATCCCGGCGCTGCTGGCGGAGGTGGCCGAGATCGCCGAGCGGCACGACACGGCGATCCCGGTGATCGGTCACGCCGGCGACGGCAACTTCCATCCGCTGGTGACGTTCGACCCTCGTGACGACGATGCCCGAACCCGGGCGGCGATGGCGTTCGACGACGTGATGTCGGCTGCGCTGGCGCTCGGGGGGACGATCACCGGCGAGCACGGCGTCGGCTCGCTCAAGGTCCGTCACCTGGCCGAGCAACTCGGCGACGACGTGATGGCCGTGAGCCGTGCCATCAAGGCCACCCTGGACCCGGCCGGCATCCTCAACCCGGGCAAGTGGCTGTGAGCACGGCACACTGAGGGTCATGGCCCAGAACGTCCTCGGCACCGAACTCGAATCCTGCTCGACCGATCCGATGACGGGCTTCTACCGCGACGGATGCTGCAACACCGGGGGCGACGACACCGGTGTCCACACCGTGTGTGCGGTCGTCACGGACGAGTTCCTCGAGTACTCGAAGGCGCAGGGCAACGACCTGTCGACGCCGATGCCCCAGTTCGGGTTCGCCGGCCTGAACGACGGCGATCAATGGTGCCTGTGCGCGCCTCGCTGGCAGGAGGCGTTCGAGGCGGGGAACGCACCCAAGGTGGTGCTCGAGGCGACGCACATCCAGTCGCTCGAGTGGTGCGACCTCGATGCACTCCGGGCGCACGCGGTCAGCCGGTAGCTGCCCGGATCGCCGACCAGACTCGTTCGGGCGCGAGTGGCATGTCGATGTGGCGCACGCCGAGGTGGGAGACGGCATCGACCACGGCGTTCTGCACGGCCGGCGTCGCGCCGATGGTCCCGGCTTCGCCGATGCCCTTGGCCCCGAGTGGGTTGTGCGGGGTCGTGGTCTCGTGCACGATCCGCTCGAACGACGGGAATTCTGAGGCCGCCGGGAACGAGTAGTCGGCCAACGTCGTGGTCAACGGGTTGCCGTCCTCGTCATAACGGATCTCCTCGAACAGCGCCTGGCTGACGCCGGCGGCGATACCGCCGTGCACCTGACCCTCGAAGATCAATGGATTGATGATCGTGCCCGCGTCGTCGCACGCCACGTGGCGCAGGAGCCGGACGGCGCCGGTCTCGGTGTCGACCTCGACGACCGCGACGTGGGCACCGAACGGGAACGTCGAGCCACCGCCCTTGAAGTCGTTCTCGGCGAAGAGCTTCTCGATGCCGGCGGCAGGGGCCGCGGTGGCGAGGTCGGCCCAGGTCTTGGCCGAGACCGGTGTCCCGGCGACGGCGAACGTTCCCTCGGCGGCGTCGTGGACGATGTCGTCGGGGTTTGCTTCGAGCAGTTGTGCCGCGAGCGCGCGTGCGTCGTCGACCACGAGCTCGGCTGCAGCTGCAGCGGCGGCACCACCGATCTGGAGTGACTTCGACCCGCCGGTGCCGGTGCCGCGAGGCACGTCGGCCGTGTCGCCGTGTCGGACCTCGATCGACTCGACCGGGATACCGGTCCGATCGGAGACGAGCATCGCCCACGCCGTGTGATGACCCTGCCCGTGGGCTGATGAACCGGTCCGGACGATGGCACCGCCGTCGGGCGTGATCTCGACCGAGCCGTACTCGGTGTCCTGGAGCACGTTGGTGATCTCGACGTACGACGACAACCCGATGCCGATCTGCGTCGTGCCACCGGCCTCGCGCCGTGTGCGCTGGTCGGCGAGGAGGTCCTGGTACCCGGCGGCGGCGAGCGCCTTGTCGAGCACGACCTCGTAGTCGCCGGTGTCATAGCTGCCACCGGTCGCCGTCCGCAGCGGGAACGCGTCGGGTGCGAGGAGGTTCTTTCGTCGGACGTCGGCCGGGTCCATCCCGATCTCGTCGGCGAACCGGTCGACCATCCGTTCGATGGCTGCGGCCGCCTCCGGACGTCCGGCGCCGCGGTACGCACCGACGGTCGACGTGTTGCTCACGACCGACCGGATCCGGACGCGGACGTCGTCGATCGCATAGCAACCGGGTGCCATCATCCGCGTCATGTAGGGCAGTACGCAGCCGGTGCCGGCGTATGCGCCGCCCTCCTGGATGACGTCGAGGCGGTAGCCGGTGATCGTGCCATCGGCGTTGCCGGCGATGCTGGCGTATTGCACCTGCCCCCGTCCCTGCACCATCCCCACGAGGTTCTCGGAGCGTGTCTCGGTCCAGCGGACCGGTCGGTCGAGTCGGCGTGCGAGCCACGCGACGAGGATCTCCTCGGGCGTCGTCCCGTGTTTCGCGCCGAAGCCGCCGCCGACGTCGGGGGTGATGACGTGGACCTGGTCGGGATCGATGCCGAACACGGCGGCGAGGCCGTCCCGGGTTCCGTGCGCGCCCTGCGTGCACGACCATTGGGTGAGTTTCCCGTCGTCCCACCGCGCAGCGGCGACCCGACCCTCGAGCGGCACGGCCGCCATTCGCTGGTTGACGAGTCGCTCGCTGACGATCACGTCGCCGGTGAGGTCGTCGGGACCGACAGGCTCGCCCTGGTCGAGCACCACGTTCGTGCCGAGGTCGTCGAAGAGGACGACGGTGTCGGCGGCTGCCGCCTCGGGGTCGACGACCGCATCGATGGGCTCGACGTCGGGCCAGACCAACTCCGCCGCGTCGACCGCCTGCCGGGCTGTCTCGGCCACCACGGCCGCGATCGGTTCCCCGACGTAGCGGACGATGCCGGTGGCCAGGATCGGCTGGAGCACCTGGTGCTCCAACAGCGGCGACGACTGGAGCGGGCCGATGTCGACGTCTGCGCCGGTCACCACGTCGACGACGCCGGGCATCGACCGGGCTTCGTCGACATCGATCGACTCGATGCGTCCGTGGGCGGTCTGCGCCCGCACGAACGCGACATGGAGCGCACCCGCCGGCGCGATGTTGTCGATGAAGGTGCCCAGCCCGCGCAGGAGCGCCGGGTCCTCGATCCGCTGGACGCGTGTGCCGAGGATGCTGCCGCTGGTTCCCATCGCGCCTGTCTACCGGGTCTCAGCTCCGGGTGACCGGCTTGTACTTGATGCGATGTGGCTGGTTGGCGTCGATGCCGAACTCCTTGCGACGCCACTCCTCGTACTCGGTGAAGTTGCCCTCGAACCACCGCACCTGGGAGTCGCCCTCGAACGCGAGGACGTGAGTGGCGAGCCGGTCGAGGAACCACCGATCGTGCGAGATCACGACCGCACAGCCGGGGAAGGTCTCGAGAGCGTCCTCGAGGGCGCGGAGGGTGTCGACGTCGAGGTCGTTGGTCGGCTCGTCGAGGAGGAGCACGTTGCCGCCCTCGCGGATCTTGCGGGCGAGGAGCACGCGGTTTCGCTCGCCACCGGAGAGGACGCCGACCTTCTGCTGCTGGTCGGAGCCCTTGAAGTTGAAGCTCGACACATAGGCGCGACCGTGGATCTCGCGCTTGCCGATCATCAGGTTGTCGACGCCGCCGGTGATCTCCTCGTAGACGGTCTTGTCGTCGTCGAGGACGTCGCGGTCCTGGTCGACATAGGAGAGCTCGACGGTCTGGCCGATCGTGATGTCACCGTCGTCGGGGTCTTCTCTGTTGGTGATCATCTTGAACATCGTCGTCTTGCCGGCGCCGTTCGCCCCGATGACGCCGACGATGCCTGCCGGGGGGAGTTTGAAGCTCAGGTCGTCGATGAGGAGCTTGTCGCCGAAGGCCTTCGAGACGTCGTCGAACTCGATGACCACGTCGCCGAGCCGCTTGCCGGGTGGGATGGCGATCTCGAGCTTCTCGAGCCGTCCACCACCGGCGTCGGCCTGCTTGGCCAGCTCTTCGTGGGCCTTGATGCGGGCACGGCCCTTGGACTGCTTGGCCTTGGGCGAGCTGCGGATCCACTCGAGCTCGCGCTGGAGCGTGTCGCGTCGCTTCATGTCCGAGTTGTCCTCGGCCTCCATGCGGTTCTTCTTCTGTTCGAGCCAGCCCGAGTAGTTGCCCTCGTAGGGGTAGCCGCGGCCCCGGTCGAGCTCGAGGATCCATCCGGCCACGTTGTCCAGGAAGTAGCGATCGTGGGTGATGGCCACGACGGTCCCGGCGTAGTCCTGCAGGGTGCGTTCGAGCCACGCCACGGAGTCGGCGTCGAGGTGGTTGGTGGGTTCGTCGAGCAGGAGCAGGTCGGGATTCGAGAGCAGGATCCGAGCGAGGGCCACGCGACGGCGTTCACCGCCCGAGAGATTGTCGACGGGCGAGTCACCCGGCGGGCAGCGGAGCGCGTCCATGGCGATGTCGACCTTGCGGTCGACGTCGTCACTGCCACCGGCGGCCATCTTCGCCTCGAGCGCTGCCTGCTTCGCGCCGATCTTGTCGTAGTCGGCGTCGGGGTCGGCGTAGCTGGCGAGGACCGCGTCGTACTCCTCTTGGAGGGCGACCGCGTCGCCGACGCCGTCCATGACGTTGCCACGGACGTCCTTCGACTCGTCGAGATGGGGTTCCTGGGGCAGGTAGCCCACGGTGTAGCCGGGGGACAGGCGGGCGACGCCGTCGAACTCGTCGTCGAGGCCGGCCATGATCTTGAGCAGCGATGACTTGCCCGAGCCGTTGTGCCCGATCACGCCGATCTTGGCACCGGGGAAGAACGAGAGGTTGATGTTCCGCAGGACCTCTTTGTCCGGCGGATAGAACCGGTTGAGGTTCTGCATCTGGAAGATGAATTCAGCCACCCCGGCAGCCTATTGGCGACTCTCGGCCCCGCCGATTCCCCGAGTCTCGTGTGCACTCATTCCGACGGCGAAGACTCCGGTGGGTCAGGGTCGCCGGCGAACCGGCGTCTCGGTCGGCTGCGGTTGCGGCGGTGGCAGGCGCCGCAACCGTTGGTGGGGGTGGTCGGGCCGCCCTGGCCGAAGGGCCGGATGTGATCGACGGCGCCGCGTCGTGTGTCGTTGGTACGGCCGAGGCCGGTGCAGGTGCGGTCGCGGGTGAGAATCGCCTGGCGAAGTCGTCCGGTGTAGAGACGGGCGGCGGGGTTGTAGCTCACCGGTTGTTGGTTGTCGCCGAAGGTGTACCGCTCGACGTCGGGGTCGTTCGCGAGGAGTTCGGCGAGCTGTGTGGGGGAGAGCACGGTGCCGTCCCAGAGTTCGGCGAGGCCGCCGGCGAGTGCGTCGAGGCCGGTGACGACACCGAGGCCGGGGTGTGTGACGGCAACGGATCGGTTCAGCTCTCCGAGGTCACGCAGGCGGTGCCGGTCACGGTGGCCTGGGCGACCCTGCCCCGACACGGCGTGCCGGGTGTCGCAACCTCCGACGCCGACTTCGTATCGGCGTCGGGCATCGTCACCTTCGCGCCGGGCGAGACGGTGCAACACGTGTCGGTCGAGGTGATGGGCGACACGCTCGACGAGGCGCCGCTGCTGTGGGGCGAGTGGGGCTTCGTCGCACTTTCCGACCCGGTCGGCGCCACCATCGACACCTCGCGGCTCTACGGCCTCGGGATCTTCGTCATCGTGGACGACGACTGATCGCCCCAGTCAGCGGCCGGGGACGAGGGTCGGTCCGGCGGTACGATCCGGAACGTGGCTGAACAGAAGATCCCCGACCTCACCGGACCGAATGCGTGGATGGTCGACGAGATGTACGAGTCGTACCTCGCCGACCCGACGTCGGTGAGCGACGCCTGGCAGGACTTCTTCGCCGACTACAAGCGCGACATCGACTCGGAGCCGGTGGAACCGGTCAAGACCGTCGCCGACTCGACGGCGGCGAAGCCCGCACCGGAGAAGCAGGAAGCGAAGAAGGCGGAGAAGAAGGCCGACGAGGAAGACCTTCCCGGCGAGGCCATCCGTGGCGTCGGCGCCCGCATCGTCGAGAACATGGAGAAGTCGCTCGACGTCCCCACCGCCACCAGCTTCCGCCAGATCCCGGCCAAGCTCCTCGAGGTCAACCGTCGGGTGATCAACGGCTACCTCGGTCGCACGAGAGGCGGCAAGGTCAGCTTCACCCACCTCCTCGGCTACGCCGTCGTCCGGGCCATCACCGACACCATGCCGGTGATGAACGACAGCTTCGTCGAGGGTCCCGACGGCAAACCCCGGCGGGTCAAGAACGAGCATCTCGGGCTCGGCATCGCCGTCGACCTCGAGAAGCCCGACGGCACGCGCACCCTCATGGTGCCGGTCGTCAAGCACGCCGACACCCTCGACTTCAAGGGCTTCTGGGCCAGCTACGAGGAACTGATCCGCAAGGTCCGCAACAACAAGCTCAGCCCCGACGACTTCAGTGGCATCACCGTAAGCCTCACCAACCCGGGCACCATCGGGACCGTCCAGTCGGTACCCCGGCTCATGCCGGGCCAGGGCCTCATCGTCGGCGTCGGCTCCATCGACTACCCGGCCGAGTACCAGGCGGCCGACCCGGACACCATCGCCGATCTCGGTCTGTCGAAGGTCATCACCGTCACGTCGACCTACGACCACCGGATCATCCAGGGCGCCGAGTCGGGCATGTTCCTCAAGCGCGTGCACCAGCTGCTGCTCGGCGAAGACGGGTTCTACGACGACATCTTCCGTGCGCTCGGCGTGCCCTACGAGGCGGTCCAGTGGCGCACCGACGTCCGTCCCGTCGACCAGACCGCACACCGGCTCGAGAAGCAGATGGCCGTGCAACGGCTTGTCAACATGTACCGGGTGCGCGGCCATCTCATCGCCGACCTGGATCCGTTGCGCTGGCGCGAGCCGCACATGCATCACGAGCTCGACCCGCTCACCTACGACCTGACGATCTGGGATCTCGACCGCGAGTACCTGACCGGCGGTCTCGCCGGACAGGAGCGGATGACGCTCGGGAACATCCTCAAGGTGCTGCGCGACGCGTACTGCCGGACACTGGGCATCGAGTACATGCACATCCAGGAGCCGGAGCAGAAGGCCTGGATCCAGGAACAGGTCGAGGGGGTCTCGGTCGAACTCCCTCCGGACGAGCAACAGCACGTGCTGGGCCGTCTCAACGCGGCCGAGGCGTTCGAGAAGTTCCTCGCCACCAAGTACGTGGGCCAGAAGCGGTTCGGGCTCGAGGGTGGGGAGTCGGCCATCGTGATCCTCGATGCCGTGCTCGAGGCCGCCGCCGACAACTCGATGGACAAGGCGATCATCGGCATGGCCCACCGCGGCCGTCTCAACGTGCTCGTCAACATCGCCGGCAAGCACCACGACAAGCTCTTCAGCGAGTTCGAGGGCTACGTCCCCGAGGACTCGGTGCAGGGTGGCGGCGACGTCAAGTACCACCTCGGCCAGGAGGGCGTGTTCGAGTCGCGCCTCAACACCACGATCCCGGTCGCGCTCGCGGCCAACCCCAGCCACCTCGAAGCCGTCGACCCCGTGGTCATCGGCATGGTGCGAGCCATCGAGGACCAGATCGACCAGCCCGACGCGTTCTCGGTCCTGCCGATCCTCATCCACGGCGATGCGGCCTTCGCCGGCCAGGGCGTCGTGGCAGAGACGTTGCAGATGTCCGACATCCGTGGCTACCGCGTCGGCGGCACGGTCCACCTGATCATCAACAACCAGATCGGCTACACCACGACTCCCGAGGCCAGCCGTTCGGGCTTCTACTCGACCGACGTCGCCAAGATGGTCCAGTCGCCGGTCATCCACGTCAACGGCGACGACCCCGAAGCGTGCGTCCGCGCCGCCCGCCTGGCCTTCGCGTTCCGGGAGCGGTTCAACAAGGACGTCGTGATCGACATGGTCTGCTACCGGCGCCACGGCCACAACGAGGGTGACGACCCCAGCTACACGCAGCCGCGCATGTACGCCAAGATCGACAAGCACCGGTCGGTGCGCAAGCTCTACACCGAGTCCCTCGTCAAGCGGGGCCACCTCACCCTCGAGGAGGCCGAGACGGCGCTCGACGACTTCCAGGTCCGCCTCCAGCAGTCGCTCGACGACACCCGCTCGTCGGCGCCCGACTCCGAGGTCGTCGCCGCCGAGCCGCCACCCCCGCCGGGCGTCCTGCCCCACGCCGACACCCACGTCGACCGGCCGGTGCTCGACCGCATCTTCGCCGGGTTGAACTCGTGGCCCGACGAGTTCAACATCCATCCCAAGCTCGAGCGGCAGTTCGGCAGCCGACAGAAGATGTGGGACGAGGGAGAGGTCGACTGGGGTCTGGCCGAATCGTTGGCGTACGGCTCGTTGCTGCTCGAGGGAACCGACATCCGCCTCGCCGGGCAGGACACCCGCCGGGGCACCTTCGCCCACCGGCACGCCGTGTACCACGACCACCTCAACGGCACCGAGTACACGCCGCTGGCCAACCTCGATGGCGAGCAGGGCAAGTTCTGGGTCTACGACTCCCTGCTTTCCGAGTACGCCGCGCTCGGATTCGAGTACGGGTACGCGGTCGAGAACAAGGAAGCGCTGGTGCTCTGGGAGGCGCAGTTCGGCGACTTCGTCAACGGCGCCCAGATCATCGTCGACCAGTTCATCGTCGCTGCCGGCGACAAGTGGAACCAGGACGCCGGTCTCGTCATGCTCCTGCCCCACGGCTACGAGGGACAGGGCCCGGAGCACTCGTCGGCCCGTATGGAGCGCTTCCTGCTGCTCTGCGCCGAGGACAACATCCAGGTCGCCAACTGCACGACCTCGGCCCAGTTCTTCCACCTCCTGCGGCGCCAGATGAAGCGGTCGATCAATCGGCCGCTCGTCGTGTTCACGCCCAAGTCGCTCCTGCGTGCGAAGTCGGCGCGTTCACCGATCGAGCATCTGGTCGACGGGACGTTCGAGGAGGTCCTTCCTGATCCCGCGGCGTTGGACGCCAGCACGGTGAACCGAGTGGTCCTCGCGTCGGGCAAGGTCGCCCAGGACGCCATCGCTGCCCGAGACGAGCGAGGCGCACCGGTCGCCGTCGTGCGAGTCGAGCAGCTCTACCCGTGGCCCGAGACCGCGCTGCAGGAACAGGTCGGCCGCTACGCCAACGCCACCGAGTTGGTGTGGCTGCAGGAGGAGCCCGAGAACATGGGATCGTGGAACTTCGCCAAGGGCCGCCTCTACGACGGCTTCGGTGACAGCCACAAGATCCAGCGGGTCTCTCGATTCGAGTCGGGCTCGCCCGCCACCGGTTCCAACGCGATCCACCACCAGGAACAGGCGGCGATCCTCGACAAGGCCTTGTCTTTTTGAGCTCGCTCCTTCGTCGCGAGCTCCCGTGCACGGAGCCGCGTTGCGACTCCCGTCCGACGGTCGGCTGGCGCCTCCCTCGAACCGGTTCCTGCATTCTGAACGCACGCGTTCGCCCCGAGCTCCCGTGCACGGAGCCGCGTTTCGTCTCCCCTCGAACGGACTGTTGAGTTTTGCCTGAAGCTGCCTCGCCCGGCTTCGCGCCGACTGGTTCGACCCGAGAGTCGACGGACGACGCGACGCAGCGGGTGCACCATCACGCCCGCACGTCGCATCCGGCCGAGGTGCCGGTGGGTTCGGTCGTGACCCTGTGCGGGCTGACGCTGTCGGGGCCACGTCCAGACGCATCCCAGCTCCCGTGCTGCCCGATGTGCGCGACGGCGATGGAGACGCTCGGTCACCGATGCCGATGGTGACCGGGCGACCGACCGTGGTCTTGATGGTCGGTGAGCCCGGGAGCGGCAAGACGACGCTCGGCACCGCGCTCGCCAATGCGTTGCGGATCCCGTTCCTGGCGCGTGACGACGTCCGAACCGGCCTGTATTTCACTGCGGGTGCATGGGGAGCCGAGCCGGGACCGGCGCCGTCGCGGGAACTCGCGGTGGAGACCTTCTTGACGATCGTCGAGCAACTGGCTGCCCTCGGCGTGAGTTGCGTGGTCGAGTACGTCGTGCGGACGCGCCGGCCACAGGATCTCGACCGGATCACCGCCGTCGCCGACTGCGTCGTGGTGCGGACCTCGTGCGAGGACGCCGGCGCCCGCCATGTCCGTCGAGATCGGAACGACCGGCTTCTCGCACGACCGCCGGTGCTCGATGCCCTCGGTCACTGCGACGTGGAGGACCACGTCGCCCACTCGGCCTCCAGGATCGCCGAGGTCAAGGCGCAGATGCGCGTCGACTTCGTCGTCCCGGTCCTCGACGTCGAGACCGACGAGGGGTACCGACCCCCACTGGACGAGATCATCGACTTCGTCGTCGGGTAGCTCGCGGCTATGTCGCGCGGAGGACGAGCACGGCGATGTCGTCGCGGGTGTGTCCGTCCTGGAAGTCGATGGCTGCGTCGCTGAGCGTCGTGGCGATCTCCTGTGTCGAAGAACCGATCGACTGCTGGAGGATCTCCGTGATCCGGTCCTCGCCGAAGAACTCGTCGCCACGTCGCGCCTCGAGTACGCCGTCGGTGAAGAGCACCAGGGTCTCGCCGGGGGCGAGAAGGCGATTGACCTCGTGGAGGCGGGGCGGCCCGAGCATGCCGAGGAGGGCTCCCGGCTCGCCGAACTCCTCGACGGCCCCATCCGGACCGACGAGAAGCGGGAGGTGATGACCCCCGACGGCCATGCTGAGGCGGATGCCGTCGGCTCGCTTCCGGACTCGTAGGTACACGGCGGTGCAGAACCCTTGGGTGTCGCTTCGCTCCATCGCGTCGTGGAGGTCCGACAGCACGCGTCGCGGTGACCGTGTCCGGATCGCGGACGCCCGCACCGTGAAGCGGGCCAGCGCGGTGTCGACGGCCGCCGCTGCGCCCTTGCCGCAGACGTCGCCCAGGACGACACCCCAGGCGTCATCGCTGATCTCGAACACATCGTAGAAGTCGCCGCCGACGATCGTCCCGTCTCCTGCAGGGTGGTAGACGCCAGCCATTTCGATGCCGTCGATCGGCGGAAGCGAGGGCGGGAGCAGTGTGCGCTGCAAGGTCTCGGCCAAGTGCTTGGAGGTGGCTGCCGCTTCTTCCGCGTCACGGCGGGCTCGGAGCAGCTCGCGTTCGTAGGCCCGCCGCTCGCGAGCGTCGAACACCGCGATGCGAACCACGCTGCGTCCGCTTCCCGCCCCATCGACGCGCGACAGGTTCAACAGCACGGGAAGCGTGTCACCCGACGTACACACCACCTCGACCGCGAGCTCGCGTCCGAAGCCCTGCAGCTGGAGCGCCGGCGCGATGTTGGTCTCCCAGAAGATCCGATCGCCGACGGGCAGCAGGTCCAGGAACGACTGCTTTCCGATCAGATCATCGCGGTGGCGGCCGGTCCAGGTGCAGAAGGTCTGGTTGACCTTGATGATCGTCCGGTCGCTGTCGATCGACACGTAGCCGCACGGAGCGGTCTCGTACAGCTCGGCCGGGTCGTCCTCGAGCAACGCGTCGAAGAATGCGGTCGACGGTCCTTCGACGTCTGTCACGCGGGTTGCGACGCTCCAGCCAGGTAGCACTCGATCGCATCGGCCGTCATGTCCGGCGCGCTGAGGTTCGGACAGTGCCCGCTGGCGTCGAGCATGACGAACGTCGACGTCGGGAGGTGCTCGTGGACGAAGCGTCCGACCGCCTCCGAGGCGATGATGTCGGTGCGGCACTGGAGCACGAGGCACGGTGTGGCCACCGACGCCAGGTCGTCACGGTTGTCGGAGAGGAACGTGACGCGCGCGAAGCGACGTTGGATGTCGGGATCGGTGCGGCAGAAGCTCTCGGTCAGTTCCTGGCCGAGCTCCGGTCGGTCCTCGTTTCCGACGATCATCGGCGCCACCTGTGCCGACCATCCCAGATAGTTGCTGTCGAGCGAGCCGAGCAGGCCGTCGATGTCCTCGTCGGTGAAACCGCCGACGTAGTCGCCGTCGTCGATGTATCGGGCCGACGGTCCGATGAGGACCAGATGGGCGAACAGGTCGGGTCGACGGATCGATGCGAGCACGCCGATCATGGCGCTGACGCTGTGTCCGACGAACACGACATCGCGAAGTCCGAGTTCGTCGCACAGTTCGATGACGTCGGTCGCGTAGCCGTCGAGCGACGAGTGGCGGTCGACGTCGTAGGCGTCTGGATGCGCGTTCCCGGCCCCAGCGTGATCGAAGACGACGCACCGGTGGCTCGCCTCGAACCGAGGGGCCACGGAGCGCCACATGTGCTGGTCGCATCCGAACCCGTGGGCGAAGAGCATCGGTGGCCCGTCGACCGACCCGGAGATTGTCACGTGATGACGATCAGCCCGTGACATGTCGCAGATCTTACTGGCCGACCAGCGTCATCGCAGGGGGAAGCCGACGACGGCCTCGAGCTCACCGATCGCGACAGCGGGGTCGACGACCTTGATCGTCGTCATGCCCATGGCCGCAGCCGGCTTGAGGTTGATGCCGAGGTCGTCGAGGAACACGGCCTGCGAAGGATCGATGCCGAGTTCCTCACACGCGATCTCGTAGAAGCGCGGATCAGGCTTGCGACAGCCGGCCTTGGACGACTCCACGATCACGTCGAAGAGCTCCATGACGCCGTCGAAGCTCTCCGGATCCATACGTGCCGGGGTATCGGAGGCGAGGTCCTCGTCTGCGGTGGGCGCCACGAAGTTGTTGGTGAGGCATGCGGTCTTGAGCCGCTCGCGGCACCGCCTGAGTGCCTCGACCATGGCCGGTCGGATCTGGCCGCGCAGCCCACGGAGGATCGCCGCGGCGTCGACCGCGTGGCCGGCCGCGAGCGCCTCGGCCTCGAACAGCTCGCAGAATTCGACGATGCTGACATCGTTGCGTTCCATCTTCGCCCAGGCGTTGTCGTCGGGGTTCGAGGCGTTGAGCCCGCGTATGAAGTCGGCGGGAAGTCCGTTGGCGCGTTCGTGGTCGGCGAACGCTTCGAAGGGGCTGGACAGGATGACGCCGCCGAAGTCGAAGAGGGCCGCGGTGATGGTCGGTGCTCCGGAAGCCATGGGCGTGGTGTAGCACGCGCTCGGCGCAGGGTCCGTACGTGGTGGTGGGTGTCGTGGTTGACTGGCGACGCCAATGGCCAAACAACCACACCTCGTCGTTGACGGCTCGAACATCGCCACGGAAGGACGTTCGATGCCGAGTCTCCAGCAGCTGCTGGAGGCGGTTGGCGCGGTCACGAAGGAATTCACGCCCGACAACGTCACCGTCATCGTGGACGCCACGTTCGGGCACCGGATCGACGCGTCCGAGAAGGACGACTACGACGCGAAGACGAGCACGGGCGAGATCATCACGCCGCCGGCCGGGGTGATCGGTCGCGGCGATGCGTTCATCCTCGAGGTCGCCGATCGTGCCGACGCCGTCGTGTTGTCGAATGACTCCTTCCAGGAGTTCCACGGCAAGTTCGACTGGCTCTTCACGGAAGGTCGACTCCTCGGGGGCAAGTATGTGCCCGGCGTGGGGTGGATCTTCCTCGACCGGTCTCCCGTGCGTGGCCCCACCAGCCGGAAGGCGGTCTCCGAGGCCAAACGCAAACGTCGTGGCTCGAAGAAGGCCGCGTCGGCGCCCAGGAAGAAGGCTGCTCCGAAGTCGAAGTCCGGATCGTCTCGCTCCGGGACGTCGAAGTCGGCGTCGAAGAGGACGTCGGCCACGTCAGGGTCCGGCACGAAGTCGGCGGCCAAGACGCAACGCAAGAGCGGCGGCAAGGAACCACAGCCCTACAACGAGCCGTTGCCGTTCATCGAGTTCGTCGGCGCGCATCCGGTCGGCTCCGTGGTGTCGGGCGAGGTCGAGCAGTTCTCCTCGCACGGCGCCTACGTCCTCGTCGACGGCACGCGCTGCTACATCCCGCTCAAGGCGCTGGGCGACCCCGCGCCCCGGAGCGCTCGCGACGTCCTCACCATGGGCGAGACCTCCGACTTCGTGGTCGAGGCCATCGACACCCCCCGTCGCGGCATCGATCTGACCGTTTCCGAACTCTCGTCGGGCGGCGCAGCCGCGGCACCCGATGACGAGCCAACCCCGAAGGCGGAGTCCGCTCCGCCCAAGGCGTCAGCCGCCGCGACACCGGCCGACGGAGATCAGAAGCTCAGCGTGTCGCAACGGCGGAAGCTGCGGGCCCAACAGGCTGCAGCCGCCGAGGAAGCCACCAGCGAAACAAGCGACCCGGTGAGGGAGACGATGGCAGCGAAGAAGAAAGCATCGAAGAAGAAAGCATCGAAGAAGAAGGCGGCGCCGAAGAAGAAGGCGCCGGCCAAGCGGAAGGCGCCCGCCAGGAAGGCTCCCGCGAAGCGGAAGGCGCCGGCCAGGAAGAAGTCTGCGGCCAAGAAGGCGCCGGCCAAGAAGAAGTCTGCGGCCAAGAAGGCGCCGGCCAAGAAGAAGTCTGCGGCCAAGAAGGCGCCGGCCAAGAAGGCAGCCGCAAAGAAGAAGGCGCCGGCCAAGAAGGCCAAGAAGGCAGCGAAGCGAGCTCGCAAGCGCTGAGTCAGTCGGGGCGCGGTCTCCCCGCCCCGTGGTGGTCGTCCCGGGCCTGTTCCATCTCCGCCAATCGACCGAAGTCGATGGAGATGAACAGGCCCTGGGCCTCCGCGCACAGGCGGTCGCCCGCATGCAGCGTGCCCGTCGTGAAGTTCTTGCGACCCTCTCGGCCCTCGAACGTCCCCGTGAACACCAGTTCCTCGTTGAGCGGTGTGGGCGAGCGGTAGTCGACCGAGAGCCTCCCCGTCATGCCCGGTGTTCCCGACAGCGATTGCGTCGCGCCGAGCACCTCGTCGAACGCTGCCGCGATGTAGCCACCGTGGACGCACCCTGGCGGGCCCTCGTAGCCGCCGGCGAACGTGACCACGCCCCGCATCGTGTGCTCGTCGACGACGGACAGCACGATCGGCGGGGCCAGGGGATTCGAGTGTCCGAGCATGGGTCCGTGCTCGAAGAACCCCTGGGGATCGCCGGCGTTCGCAGACTCGCCGAAACCGGCGTACATCGATCGGGTCGTCGACCGGTCGAACGCGGTGGCCACGGCCTCGAGGTCCTCGGCCGCCTCGCGGAGTATGTCGATGTCGAGATCGGTCATGACCATCCCGTGGAGCACGCGACGGGCGGCGTCCGCGACTCGGCGCAGTTCGACACCACGCGGTGAGCTCACTCCGGCCTGCAACGACTCGATGTGGTCGAGCCAGGCGCTCTTGATCTGTTCGGGTTCGCGTGGGGGAAGGTCGGTCACGGCGCCTTGGCTACCACGTCGCCGTGGTCGCATCCTCCCGGTCAATCGGCGAAGTCGACGATGAGGGGCGCGTGGTCTGACGGGCCCTCGCCCTTCCGGGCGTTGCGGTCGACGAGGGCCCACTGCAACCGGTCGGTGAGCGCCGACGACGTGAGCACGTGGTCGATGCGCATCCCCTTGTGCTTGTGGAAGTTGCCGGCGCGATAGTCCCACCACGTGTACAGACGGTTGGCGTCCGGGTGGCAGCGGCGGAACGCGTCGTCGGTGCCCCAGTCGAGCAGGGCCTGGAAGCGTGCGCGTTCGTCCGAGGTGATGTGGGTCGAGCCGTGGATCTCGTCGACGTCCCAGACATCGCGGTCCTCGGGAGCGATGTTGAGGTCGCCGCAGACCAACACCTCGTCATCGGGACTCGCGACAGCATCGAGGTGCGCGACCAACCGATCGAACCAGTCGAGTTTGTAGTCGAACTGCTCGTGGCCGACTTCACGTCCGTTGGGGGCATAGGCCGTGACCACGACCGTGGATCCACAACGAGCGGTGAGCAGCCGGGCCTCGGCGTCGACCGGGCCGCCGTCGGCGAACCCGTGGACCACGTCGTCGATGCCGATGCGAGAGAGGATCGCGACCCCGTTCCAGCGTCCCTGGCCGTGGTGGACGCCCTCGTACCCGATTCCGGCGAGGGTCAGGGCAGGAAAGGCGTCGTCGGCCAGCTTGGTCTCCTGGATGCACAGGACGTCGGGCTCGGTCTCGGCGAGCCATGCCTCGACGCGGTCGAGGCGGGCCTTGAGGGAGTTGACGTTCCAGGTCGCGAGCCGCACGCTCGGCGACGCTACCGGCCGGCGAGGAAGCGCTCGACCACGCCCTGCTCGTCGGCGAGGTGTTCGCGGAGGCCCGACGCGATCGCCCCTTCGACTGCGTGGCCGACGAGGGGAAACGAGACCTCCACCTCGATGTCAGCCACCCGTTCGCATCCGGCGTCGGTGTCGACGAATCGGTATGCCCCGTGCCCCTGGAATCGTCTGGCGTAGTGATCGGGGTGGAGCGTGAAGGTGACCGTGTTGGCCTCGAGGTCGTGCACCGACTCGTCGACCCAGGTCAGCTTGTCTCGGTCGATCGCCGCCCGCGCTGCCGCATTGAGGTCGCCCGCGAAGTGGTAGCGGATCCGCATGCGGACCACGGTTCCCTCGGCCTCGCGCGACAGGACCTCGGGCACACCGACCTTGCGGAGACCTGCGAACGTGGGGTACAGCTCGGGATCGGTGAACACGCGTGCACAGCGGTCCGCCGGCTGCTGGAACCGCTGGGTGACGGTGAACTTCATGAGCGTCGTCCGCTCCGCTCCACGATCGCCAGGACCTCGGGCGCGAAGCGGCGTGCACGGGCCGGTCCGATTCCGGGGATGGTCGCGATGGCCTCGACGCTGTCGGGTCGCCGCTCGGCGATCTCCCGCAGCGTCTCGTCGGCGAGCACGACCTGTGGCGTGGTCCTGGCGGCTCTCGCCCGTCCGGCACGCCACGCCTGGAGTGCAGCGACCAGTGGATCGGGCATCGGGCTGGTGCCGACCACGGCTCGCAGTGCGTCGAGGTGTGCGTGCGGATCGTCGGTCGCGTCCGGGGCGGCCGAGGCGTCCGAATCGTCGAAGTCGGTGAGGAACGGGCTGCGGATCCTGTCTCGCGGCACGCCCTTGATCGTCCGGGTCTGTGCCCAGTGCAGGTGTACCTCGACCGCGGCGCGTGTGATGGCCACGTAGAGGAGCCGAGCCTCTTCGTCCCGGGCGGCACGCCGGCGGGCCGACACATGGGGGATCGACCCGTCCTCACAGCCGACGATGTGCACGAAGGGCCACTCGAGTCCCTTGGCGGCGTGGATCGTCGACAGCGTCACCGCGTCGATCCGCCCGGGCCGATCGGACAACCGTGCGTATGCCCAACCCGAGAACTCCCGGCCGGTGATCGTCGGTTCGATCTCGACCCGGTCCTCGGCGATGTCGGCCAGTTCGGTCACGGCCTCGGAGCCACGCTCGTCGTCGGTGATCGCCGCACCGAGCGCAGTGAGGAGTTGCCGGTCGTCCTGGCCGAGGCGGTAGAGCACACGTCGGACCACCGGATCGCCTGTGAGGCTCGACTGCCGTCGGATCTGGGTCGGCACACCAGACGATGCGAGACCCCGTTCGAGGGACACGATCTGGTCGTGCGTCCTCGCGAGCACGGCGAACGCCGACCATGGCGCATCCGGTCCCCGTCGTCGGCGTATGTCGGTGCCCACCGCAGTGACCTCGGCGACCTCGTCGCGATGCGAGCGGAGTCGGGCCGGGGGACCGGCCGCGCTGGTCGAGACCGGATGGCGATCGGGCAGCCCGGCGGCGCGGATGACATCGGCGGCGGCAGCGGTGATCTGGGGCGTGCTGCGGTGGGTCCGTTCGAGGTGGAGCGTCTCGAGCGCCGGCCACCGGTCTCCCAGCGTGTCGAGGAGCGTCGGATCGGCACCGTTCCATCCGTAGATCGACTGGTGGGGGTCGCCCACGACGAAGACGTCCCAACGCTCGCCCCGCCACGCCTCGAGCAATGCGAACTGCAACGGGTTCACGTCCTGGAACTCGTCGACGAACAGATGCCGGAAACGCCACCGTTGTGCGGCGGCGAATGCTCGGTCACCCTCGATCGCGCTGGTGCACGCGGCGAGCAGGTCGTCGAAGTCGACGACATGGCGTCGAGCCTTGGCCGTCTCGAACTCCTCGTAGCGCTGGGCGATCCATCCCGCCGACTTCCGCGACCGGCGTCCGGCTGCCCGGGCAGCTTCCTCGTAGCCGTCCGGCCGCACCATGCGGGCGCGCGCCCAAGCGATCCCGCCGGCGAGATCGATGATCTCGCCTGGCGATGCCGTGGGAGCCACCTGCTCGCGCAGGAACGGGCGAACCTGGTCGAGCAACTGCGGCGCGGCACGACCAGTCGATGCCCACCGGTCCTTGAGCAGTCGCCAGGCCACTCCGTGGAACGTGCCGGCCTCGATGGTGTCGTGGAGGCCGAGCGTACGGAGGCGCCCGTGGAGTTCAGAGGCCGCCTTGCGGGTGAACGTGACGCACAGGATGTGATCGGGTTCGATGTCGCCGGTGGCGACGCGGTGGGCGATCCTCGACGTGAGGACGCGGGTCTTGCCCGAACCCGCAGGTGCGATCACCGCCAACGGCATCGCCGCGGACCTGACCGCGGAGCGCTGTGCGTCGTCGAGTCCGCCGAGCACGGCGTCGGGATCCATCACTCCCAGGCTAGAGATGGATGCGATCTCCCGGGGCTACCGTCCCGACGATGGTCGAGATGGACGCCGCGGACTTCGAGCGTCTGGTGGCGGCGGCACTGGAGGAGCTCCCCGCGCCACTGGCCGACGCGCTCGACAACGTGATGATCCGAGTCCGGACCGGACGACGGACCGGTGGCCTCCTCGGCAAGTACGAAGGGGTTCCCCTGACCGAGCGCGACGACTACGGCGGTTGGGGGCAGGCGCCGATGCCCGACCAGGTGACGATCTACCGGCTGCCGATCTGTGCGATCTGCACCACCGAGGAGGAGGTGGTCGAGCAGGTCCGGGTCACGGTGATCCACGAACTCGCCCACCATTTCGGGATCGACGATCAGCGACTCGACGAGCTCGGGTGGGCCTAGGATCCCGCCGTGGCGTTCCCGCGGAAGTTGCTCAACGAGACCGAAGACATCGCGCTCGACCTGAATCCCCACTGGTGGTTCATGGCCAAGCAGACGGCGGTGCTGGCCCTCGCACTCGTCGCTGGTGTGTTGGTGCTCGCGTTCTCGTGGCCCGACATCCTCAAGGTCGTCGTCGGGTTCCTGATCCTCGCCTCGCTGGTGTGGTGGGGCGCCCGCTACATCGATTGGCGCTCCACCAACTTCGTCGTGACCACCGACCGACTCATCTACCGGCACGGCGTGTTCACCAAGAAGGGCATCGAGATCCCGCTCGACCGGGTGAACAACGTGATGTTCAGCCAGACCGTGCTCGAACGGGTGCTCGGCGCCGGCGACCTCGTCATCGAGTCGGCCGGCGAGAGCGGGCACCAGGCGTTCTCCGACGTGCGGAAACCGACCTCCGTACAGAACGAGGTCTACCGCCAGATCGAGGCGAACGAGAACCGGAAGTTCGACCGCATCGGGGGCAACGCGTCCACCGGTGGCGGTGGCGGCGGGGCGTCCAAGGCCGACGAGCTCGCCAAGCTCGACGATCTGCGCGCTCGTGGCGTCCTGAGCGCCGAGGAGTTCGCCGCCGAGAAGACTCGTCTGCTCGGGTCCTAGCCGATCTCGACGTACGCCGGTCCGCCGGCCCGCACCGTCCAGCCCACGTCGAGCGCGCCGGGTTCGGTCACCGCGACGACACATCCACCCCACCCGCCGCCCGTCATGCGTGCGCCGAACACGCCGGGCGTCGACGCCAGTCGTTCGACCGTGGCATCGACGACGGAGGTGGAGCACTCGAAGTCCTCGCGCAGGGATGCGTGGCTCTCGGTGAACAGGGATCCGACCCGGCCGACATCGCCGACGGACAGCGCTGCGGTCGTCTCGTCGACCCGAGCGTTCTCGGTGACGACGTGACGGGCGCGGCGGCGCAGCGTGTGGTCGGCGATGGACCGCACGTCGTCGAGCGTCGCCGAGCGCAGCGGCCCGATGTCTGCCTCGGCGGCCTCACACTCGGATCGCCGCTGGGCGTAGCCCGACCCCTCGAGCGTCCGCTCCTGACCGGAGTGGACGACGACGACCTCGAGCCCGTCCGGGAGGCGGATCGGCATGGTGGTCAGGCGCGTGCAATCCATGAGCAGCGCATGCCCCTCGACACCTCGGGTGGCCGACAACTGATCGAGGATCCCGCACGGCACACCGCTGGCCCGCTGCTCGGCTCGCTGGCACAGGGCGGCGACGGTGTGGCTGTCGCCGTCGACGCCGATCGCATTCGCGACGGCGACTGCGAGCGCAGCCGACGACGACAGCCCGGCGCCGATCGGCAGATCGGACGTGACCGTCCCCCGGAACCCGACCGTTGGCCGCACTTCGGCGACGACACCGGCGACGAAGCGCGCCCACGGTGGGGAGACATCGGCCGGGTCGTCGACGTCGATGGGCACCACCGCCGCCTCGTCCACTCGATCCGATCGGAGTTCGACGACATCGCCACCTCGCGTGCCGCGGATCGTCACGCCGAGGCTCAGGGCCATGGGAAGACAGAGACCACCCGTGTAGTCCGTGTGGTCGCCGATGAGGTTGACGCGCCCCGGGGCGAAAGCGACGACGTGCTCCACCGACGAGACCGTATCGACGCCGGCGTACCGACCACCGCACGGGCCGCTCTTCTTGACCACTCGGTCAAGCAGCGACAAGCATCACCCCATGGGGGAAACAACTCTGCACGTGAACGGCCTCGACCTGTGCGCTGAGGTGCGCGGTCTCGATGACGGTGAGCCGCTGCTCTTGGTGATGGGGCTGGGCGCCCAGAAGGTGAGCTGGGACATCGGCTTCGTCGAAGCGCTCGTCGCTCGTGGCTATCGGGTCGGCTGGTTCGACAATCGAGACGTCGGCCTGTCGACCCACCTGGACGATCAGCCGGTCGATCTCGGCGAACTCCTCACGGCCGTGATGTCGGGCGACACGCCCGAGGTCCCGTACCTGCTCGCCGACATGGCCGCTGATGCCGCCGGACTCGTCGACGCGCTGGGTATGGGCTCGGCCCACGTCGTGGGGGTGTCGATGGGCGGGATGATCGTCCAACAGATGGCGATCGACAATCCCGACAAGGTGCGCTCCGTGGTCTCGATCATGTCGACCACCGGTGACAGCGACGTCGGCCAGCCCTCGACCGAGGCATCGGCCGCACTCCTGCGCGAGCCGGGCACGACCGTCGACGATGCCGTCCAGGCGGCGCTCGACGCGGAACAGATCTGGGGGAGCCCTGCGTACCTCGACCCGGAAGCGACCGAGGCTCGTGCGCGTCGGGAGTGGGCGCGGATGCAGTACCCGGCCGGTATGGCCCGACAGATCGCAGCCATCTTCGCCTCGCCCAGCCGGACTGCGGCGCTCGGCTCGGTGACCATGCCCTTCGGCGTGATCCACGGCCTGGCCGACACACTGGTCACGCCGTCCGGCGGTGCCCGCACTGCCGAGGCCGTGCCGCAGGCCACGCACCTCGAGATCGAGGGCATGGGACACAATCTCCCGAAGGGGCTCTGGCCGACCATCATCGACGCCATCGCGGAGACGACCTCGGCCCCAGCGACCGTCTGACCGCGTCACACCGCCCCGTACGACGAGAAGGAATCGCTCACCCACATGGGACCGCTCCAGGGAACAACCGTCCTCGAGATCGCCGGCATCGGGCCGGGTCCGTTCTGCGCGATGCTCCTCGCCGACATGGGTGCCGACGTCATCCGCGTCGACCGGGCCGGCCAGGTCATGGGTGGTGACCCCGAGTCGCCGCCCGCCGACGTCTTGAACCGCGGACGGCGCTCCATCGGCCTGGACCTCAAGAACCCTGACGGGGTCGAGGCGCTCCTCAGCCTCGTCGAGCGCGCCGATGTCCTCATGGAGGGCTTCCGGCCGGGTGTCACCGAGCGCCTGGGCATCGGCCCCGACGACTGCCTCGCCCGCAACCCCAAGCTCGTCTACGGCCGCATGACCGGGTGGGGCCAGGAAGGTCCCTACTCGCAGGCCGCCGGCCACGACATCAACTACATCGCGCTCGCTGGCGCGCTCGACCCCATCGGGCGACGCGGCGAGGCACCCGTCCCGCCCCTCAACCTCGTGGGTGACTTCGGCGGCGGCGGCATGTTCCTCGCCTTCGGCATGGTGTGTGCGCTGCTCGAGGCCAAGAGCTCCGGCAAGGGTCAGGTCGTCGACGCGGCCATGGTCGACGGGAGCGCGATCCTGACCACGATGTTCCACGCCTTCCGGGCCATGGGCATCTGGCACGACGAGCGAGGGACCAACCTGCTCGACACCGGCGCCCACTTCTACGACGTCTACGAGACCAGCGACGGCAGGTACGTGTCGATCGGTTCGATCGAACCACAGTTCTATGCCGAGCTGCTGACCCTGTCGGGTCTCGGCGAAGCGCAGGATCTCCCGCATCAGCACGACCGCGAGCAGTGGGAGCCGATGACGGGTCGGCTGGCCGAGATCTTCCGATCGAAGACCCGCGACGAATGGTGCGAGATCATGGAGCACACCGATGTCTGCTTCGCACCGGTGCTCTCGCTCGAAGAAGCGCCATCGCATCCGCACAACGTCGAGCGCAGCACCTTCATCGAACGCAACGGTGTCGTCCAGCCGGCCCCGGCGCCGCGCTTCTCGCGCACGACCGCCGAGATCCAGCGTCCACCCGCCCACGCTGGCCAGCACACCGACGAGGTGCTCGGCCAGTTCGGCTTCGATGCCGAGCGCATCGCCACGCTCCGGGACGACGGCGCCATCGCCTGACCCCCTCCGTTCTGGTGAGCAGATGCCACCATCAGGTGGCGCATCGACTCACCAGAACGAGGAGGAGTGGGGGTGGCGGGGGCATACTTTTCCGATGGCGACCATCGTCTCGTTCCACGCCCACCCCGACGACGAGTCGATCGCGACGGGTGGCACGCTCGCCCGCGCTGCGGAGGAGGGTCACCGCGTGGTGCTGGTCTTCGGGACCCGGGGCGAGTGCGGCGAGGTCACCGACGGGTTCCTGGTCGACGGGGAACTGCTCGGTGATCGTCGCGAAGGGGAGGTCGAAGCCTCGGCTGCAGCCCTCGGCGCGCACCGGTTCGAATTCCTCGGGTACCACGACTCCGGGATGATGGACGAGCCGACCAACGACGATCCCACCTGCTTCTGGCAGGCCGACGTCGACGAGGCGGCCGAACGGCTCGCGACGATCCTGCGGGACGAATCGGCCGACGTGCTCACGGTGTACGACAGTCACGGTGGCTACGGACACCCCGACCACATCCAGATCCACCGGGTCGGGCACCGGGCTGCCGAGCTGGCCGGAACGCCGCACGTCTACGAGTCGACCATGAACCGAGATCACCTCCAGCGGGTCATGGCGGTGGCCGCCGCCGAGAACCCGGACTTCGAGGGCCCCGACTTCGACGATCCCGACACCGAGTTCGGCTCGCCCGAGGCGGTCATCACCACCACGGTCGACGTCACCCCTTGGCTCGGTGCCAAGCGGGCGTCGATGGCGGCGCACGGATCGCAGATCCCCGACGACAGCTTCTTCCTGGCCATGCCCGGCGAGGCATTCGCCATGGCCTTCGGCCAGGAGTGGTTCATCCGTACCTCGCCGCCCGCACCCGGGACCGACGACTGGCTCCTGCCCACCGGGGTGCAGTAGCAAGACGGGCGTGACCGTCATCAAGATCAACGCCATCACCGTCCCCGAGAACGCCGGCGCCGAACTCGCCGAGCGGTTCGCTGCCCGCGCCGGGGCCGTCGACGATCAGCCGGGTTTCGAGGGGTTCGAACTGCTCCAGCCCACCGATGGCCGCACCGTCTGGCTCGTCGTCACCCGGTGGGCCGATGAGGACAGCTTCGACACCTGGGTGTCGTCCAAGGACTTCGCCCACGGTCACCAGGGCGCCGACAGACCGGCGCACGGTGGCGGTCCGG
>JBBKVY010000193.1:0-12547 GCA_037968675.1 Acidimicrobiales bacterium
GGGTGCGGGCGAGGGTGGCGGGGTCGTCGGCGGCGGTGACGGGTCGGAGGGCGTAGGACCAGCGAGCAGGACCGCCGGTGACCCGATACGGCGGGAGGGTGTCGGGGCCGCAGGCGCCGGTGCCGACACCACGCTGGAGCACGTCGACGTGGACCTCGATGGTGTCGCTGGTGCGCAGGTCGGCGGTGGTCGTTGCCGCGTAGAGGTCGTCGTCGTGGTGGTGGCGGGCGGTGAAGCCGAACGGGTCGAGTGCGTTGGTCGACGACACGAGCAGTCCGGTGCCACGGGCGTCGGTGAGCGTGAACCATCGGGTGTCGGTGTGGTTGCCGTGTTCCTGGGGCAGGACGTAGGGCACGTACTGCTCGGCCACCGTCGACCGCCACTGACCGAGTTGTTCGCTGGTCTCCCGATCGACGTAGGTCTCGAGCGGCCCGCGCCCGTACCACTCGAGCTGGTCGAAGTCGGCGGGCACCTCGAATCGAGTGCCGATGCGAGGAAGGTCGTCGAGGGAGGTCGGAATCGTGAGCTCCTCGTCGACGACGACGGACCGATCGGGGCGGATGCGGACCTGTTGACGGTGCTCGGCGACGTCGCCGGACCCGGGGAGGTGCAGGCGCCGGCGAAGCGTGACCAGGACGGTTCCGTCGTTCTGGGCGCGGCGGCGGGCGCTGACCGGTTCGATCTCGACGCGGTCGAGACCGAGGTCGAGCCAGCCCTTCAGCGCGCCGGACCCGAACCCGTCGTCGAGACGGCGACCGTCGTTCTCGGTCGGCGCACGCCACAGCGACGCCGTCGGCGGCGTGGCCAGGAGCGCCCTGCCGCCCAGCTCGATGGTCGACAGCGATGCCGCCTGATCGTCCCAACTGATCGTCACGTCGCCCACGGTTGCCGCGTCGCCGGAGACCTCGACCTCCACTGACGATGGAGCGGCAAGCGATGGCACGGGCGTCTGCCGAGTGCTCGGGAGGTCGAACTGTTGCCACGCCACCCGGTGACCGGCGGGTGCCCATGGCTCGTCGGCGGCCACGATGCACCGCAGATCGAGATGAGCTTCCGCTCCATCGGGGACGTCGACGGTCGGCAGCTCGAGTTCCAGGGTCGCCTCGAAGCCGCCGGGGAGCTCGGGGAGGTCGAAGGTCCCGGCATCGACCACGGCGCCGTCGACGCGGATGGCCCACTCGCCGGCGAGCCACGAGACGTCGCGCCAGTCCTGGAGGTTCACCACCACGAGCCGTCCACGTCGCAGGTCGCTGGGGCGGAAGCGGACCGGCGCCCCGAGGTAGGCGTGTTCGGCCAACGCGGGCTTCGGTGTCCGGTCGGGCCACGTCAATCCGTTGCAACAGAACGTCGCATCGTTCGGCTCGTCTCCGAAGTGCCCGCCGTAGGCCCAGTACTCGCGCCCTTCGGCATCGACGCGACGGAGTCCTTGGTCGACCCAGTCCCAGATGAATCCCCCCTGGAGTCCCGGCGTCGTCTCGATGACGGCCCAATAGTCGGCCAGGCTCCCGTTGCTGTTGCCCATGGCGTGGCTGTACTCGCACATGATGAGCGGCCGCTGTTCGTCGCTCTCCGCCGTGTGCTCTGCCCAGTTCGTGATGGTCTCGATCGCGGGGTACATCGGGCAGATCAGGTCGGTCGCCGATCCGGACTCGCCGGGATCCGTCGTCCCGAAGAACGCCGGGTGACAGGCGCCCTCGTAGTGGATGATCCGGGTCGGATCGATCCGGCGGATCCACGAGGCAGCGGCGTCGTGCACGGCCCCGTAGCCCGACTCGTTCCCGAGCGAGAAGGCGAACACCGAGGGATGGTTGCGATCGCGGGCCACCATCCGGTGGATCCGGTCGGTGATGGACGCCGTGAACCGGACGTCGTCGCACAGGCTCTGGAGGCGGGCATGGGTCTCGACGTTCGCTTCGTCGATGACCCACAGCCCGTACTCGTCGCACAGGTCGAGGAAACGCGGATCGTTCGGGTAGTGGGCCGTCCGGACGGCGTTGACGTTGTACTGCTTCATCAGCACGACGTCGCGTCGCATCGAGTCGAGCGAGACGGTCTTGCCGGTGTCGGGATCGTGGTCGTGGCGGTTCACGCCCCGGATGAAGACCGGGTAGCCGTTGAGGAGCAGCTCTCGGTCGACGACCTCGACCCGCCGGAACCCGACGAGTACGGCCGTCGACTCGACCACGTCGCCGCCTTCGTCGACGAGGCTGACGACCGCGGTGTAGCGATGTGGCAGTTCGGCCGACCACGCCTGCACGTCGTCGATCGACTCGGCGAACGTGGCGACGGGCCCGGGGTAGACGTAGGCGCTGATCATCTCGTGCATCGGCGACTTCCGACTGAACACGGGGACATCGGCGCTCAGCGGTTGCGCGAGCACCGCACTACCGTCGGGATCGAGCAGGGTGAGCTCGATCCGCCAGCCCGTCGCCGCTGCGTCGGCTCCGACCTCGACCTCGGCCGACAGGAGCCCTGTCGTCAGGTCGGCGTCGAGTGTGGCGTCGACCCGGACGTCGGCCAGATGGGCGTGACCGGACGACTCGAGGTACACCTCGCGGTGGAGGCCCGCCATCCACCAGTGATCCTGGTCCTCGAGCCAACTCCCGTCCGACCAGCGCACGACCACCAGCACCAGCGTGTTCGCTCCGGTGCGGAGGTGGGGCGAGAGGTCGAACTCCTGGGGCAGGCGCGAGTCCTTGCCCATGCCGACGGCCTCGCCGTTGCAGAACACGTAGAGACAACTCTCCGCACCGCCGACGTGCAGCACGGTTCGCCGTGACTTCCAACCACCGGGAAGCGTGAACGTCCTGCGATGCACACCGGTGGGGTTCTCGCTCGGCACCGACGGCGGGTCGAGCGCGAACGGCATCTGCACGTTGGTGTAGTGCGGGTGGTCGTCGACATCGGGGTCCATGGTCCAGCACCCCGGCACCGTCACCGACTGCCAGCCAGCGCTCCCCGAGCCTTCGGCGACGTGGTCCCACGTGACCGATTCCGGTCCATCGGCCAGCAAGAAGTCCCAGTCGCCATCCAGCGACTGGAACCACGGTGAGCGCTCGCGGTCGAGGGTGGCAGCAGCATCGTCGTCCGGGAAACGATGGAATGTGGTGTGCATCGGGAGCCGGTTGAACGAGACCTGCTCCGGTCGAATCCACGATCCGGGACCGAACGTGTCGAGGGGACCGTGGTCCGGAGATGCCATCGTTGCGAACGTACCGTGTGGACCGTGGCCCTGCTCCCGAGACCGACCGTCGGCACGGCCATCCGCATCGGCCTCCTCGCGGTCGCCGCAGCGCGCATCTCCCGTGGGGCGCACCGATCCGACCCGATCGGCCGGGGAGACCAACCGGTCGCATCCGATCCGATCACCGACGTCACCATCCTCGTCCCGGCACGCGACGAGGCGCAGCGGATCGGCCCCTGCGTCCGGTCGCTGGTCACGAGCGGCGCACAGATCGTGGTGATCGACGACGGCTCCTCCGACAGCACCCGCGCCGTGGCCGAGGAGGCCGGCGCGACCGTGGTCACCGCCGGTCGGCTGCCAAAGGGATGGGCCGGGAAGGCCCACGCACTGCAGGTCGGTCTCGACTGCGCCGCGACCTCGGTGGTGGTGGCCGTGGACGCGGACACGAGAGCGATGCCCGGGCTGGTGCCGGCGATGGTGGCTGCGCTCGACGGCCGGGTGTTCGTCAGTGCGGGCGCGCGCGTCGACGCGTCCGACGACAGCGGCCGGATGGTGCACGCCTCGATGCTGGCCACGCTCGTGTACCGGTTCGGACCGCCTGGCGTGGTGTCGCGTCGGTGCGATCGCGTGATGGCCAACGGGCAGTGCATGGTCTTCGACCGCCAGGCCGTGTTGCGAGCCGGTGGTTTCGGAGCTGTCGCCGACAGCCTCACCGAGGACATCGCGCTGGCACGACACCTGGCGACCGATGGACACGACGTCGGTTTCGAGGACGCCACCGCGGTCCTCGACGTCGAGGGCTACGGCGACGCCCGAGCCACGCTCGACGGCTGGGGGCGGTCGCTGGCCCTGCGTGAAGTGACATCGCTCCCCTGGATGATCGCCGACCTGGCGGTGATCTGGTGGACGATGGCCCTGCCCCTTCCCCGCCTGGCCACCGGTCGAGGCGACGTGGTCGACGTGGCATCGGTCGCGCTCCGCCTCGGCGTCGCCACCGCGACACGCGGCGCATTCCGTCAGCAGGGGTGGCCCCTGCTCCTCGCGCCGCTCGTCGACACGATCGTCGCCGTCCGCCTCACCCTCGGCGCGGTCCGACCCACGCGAACCTGGCGAGGCCGGAGCTACACGCTGTCCTGATCGCGATCCCGCAACGCCGCCTGCGCGAACCGGACGCCGATGATGCACATCAGTGCGCCCGTCGCTGCCACCCGCTCCTTCGACTCGACGAGGAGTTGGGCCAGCGGGAAGCCGAACACGCCGACCCGTGCGGCAATGGCGAACGAGCGGGTGGCCCCCCACACGACGAGGATCGCACCCATGGCGATCGCCGCCGCGATGGGTGAGACCACGATCATGCCGCCGGCGAAGGTGAGGATCGATCGCCCGCCCCGGAACCGGGCGAACACGGGATAGGCGTGACCGACCATCGCGGCACCAACCGCGAGGTACGCGATCCCCCAGGCCGACCCGTCGAGAGCGATACCCACACCGCCCGCGACGGCCCCCTTCAGCGCGTCGCCCACGAACACCGGCACCGCCGCGCCGCGGCCCAGTTGCTCCTTGACGTTCCAGTACCCGGGGTTCCCGTCACCCAGATCCCGGGGATCGAGCCACCGGCGACCGGCCACGAGCACGGCGACGGGGATCGACCCGAGCAGGTAGCCGACGATCGCCACGACGACGACTGCTCCGATGCTCACACCCGATGCCGCGACGACCACGACACGGAGTCTGTTACACCTTGGCCCGTTCGGGCGAAGAAGGGACCACATGGCAGTCGAGGTCGGTGCGTTGTACCGGGATCACGCGCCGCGTGTGTGGCGGTACGTGCGAGCGCGCCTGCCGTCGGATGCCGACGCCGAGGATGTGACCAGTGAGGTGTTCACACGAGCCATGGGGTCGCTCCATCGCTTCGATCTGTCGAAGGGAACCGAGGCGGCGTGGATCGTCGGGATCGCACGCCACGCCACCGCCGACTTCTGGCGGCGACGCTCGCCCGAAGATCCCTCGGCCGATCCACCGGAGACGACGAGCGAGCGATGGAGCGACGGGCCCGCCGACGCGGCCATCCGCGACGAGTCGGCGCGAACCGTGTTGGGACATCTGTCGACCCTGTCCGACCGAGAGCGTGAGGCGGTCGCGCTCCGCTTCGGCGCCGAACTGTCCTCGCCGGAGATCGGCGCGGTCATGGACATCTCGCCGACAGCGGCACGCATGCTCGTGCATCGCGGCGTCGGCAAGCTCCGGGAGGTGATGGACCGTGGTTGATCCCGACGAGACGTTCGACGCGGACGAGCTCGCGGCAGCCGAGCGTCTCGACGCCCAGATCGACGACGTGCTGCGCGGGCGTGTCAGCCCTGACGCCGGGCCCGAAGTGCTCCTGCTCGCGTCCGCCGTACGGACCGACCCGCCGTCCGCGCTCGCCGGCCGGGTCGACGCCGCCCACGAGCGGACCATGCGACGACGCTGGCGGCCGTTCCGCTACGTCGCTGCCGCGATGGGCTACCTCTTCTTCTCGCAGGGCTTCGGGAACATCGTCTGGGGCAACTGGGTGGCCGACGGCATCGGCGAAGACTTCAGCCCCCACCTCACACGGGAGGGGGGATTGGCCCTCATGGCCGTCGGCGTGGCCGTGGCGTCCGGGGCACTGGTGCGCCGGATGGCACCGGTCTCCGTCGTCGCCGGCGTCCCGCTCGCCATCGCGTTCGGCATCGCCGGCATCGGGGAGATCGGGGTGTTCGCCGCGGGTGCGGTCCTGCACATCACCCAGGGTCTGGTGGGCCTGGCACTCGGCGCCACGTATTGGACGTACCGGTATGCCGATGATCGGCGTGACACTTCGGGCGGTCACGACGAAGAAGGGGCATGACCGACACCGTCTGCTCGAGAGTCGTCCCCCGCTGGGTCCGCCTGGCCCTGATCGCCCTCGCCCTCCCGAGTCTGCTCACGGGCCTCTGGGCCGTGGTCTCGCCTCAGGGATGGTTCGACGAGTTCCCCGGCTTCGACCCTCGGCTGGTCGCCGCCGAGCCGCCGTTCAACGCCCACCTCGCGAGCGACGCCGGCGCCGGGCTCCTGGCCTCCGGCGTGGTCTTGATCCTGGCTGCGCTGCTCGCCGACAGCCGATCGGTCCGGCTCGCGCTCGTCGCCAACGCGACCTTCGCGATCCCACACGCCGCGTGGCACACGGTCAATCCGTCCGATCCGTTGACCGACGGCCAGAACCTCCAGAACGCCGGCACCCTGATCTTCGCCGCCGCTGCCACCATCACTCTGTACGTGGTCGTCTCCCGCCACGACCGCGCCGTCGAGCCCCCGTCGATCCAGCGTGAGGAGGCCGAGGTCCGGGCATGAGGACGCTCCGCCAGATCCGCACGTCGTTCGGGATCCTGTTCACGGCCAGACGGAACCGGCTGGACCTCGTCAAGGCACTCGCCCGCCGCCCGCAACTCGCCGTCGGGACGATCGCGTTCGAGCTCGGCGTCGCCACCAGCGCCAAGGTCGACCTCAGGGTCAAGGTTCTGGCCGAGCTGAAGGCTGCGTCGATCATCTCGTGCGAGTACTGCCTCGACATCGGCTCAGCACTCGCCCGACATGAAGGCCTCACCGAACGCCAACTCCGCGACCTCCCCGCACACGGTCGGAGCGACGCGTTCGACGACGAGGAGCGGACCGTGCTCGACCTCGCGGAGGCGTTGACTCGTGTCCCGGCGGTCGTGGACGCCGACCTCCGCGCCCGGATCGACCGACACTTCACGCCGGCGCAGCAGACGGAGCTCCTGTCGGTCATCGCGTGGGAGAACAAGCGCGCCCGGCTCAACCAGGGGCTCGGCGTGCGTCCCAGCGGTTTCAGCGACGGCGAGTTCTGCGTGCTGCCCGACGCGGCGACCGGCAGCGAGGCAGTCGTCTAGCCCGTCGGGCAGTCAGCCACGAGCACGCCGTCACCGAAGGAGGTGTCGTCGTCCGGCGACGTCGACTGCAACTCGAAACCGCTGCCGTACACGACTCCCGCCGCGCCGTCGACGTGGACCCAGTCGTCGGGCGCAGGACCTCCGCGTGACGGCAGTTGGAGGTCGGCGGCGCCGACGTCCAACGTGTCGTCGACGCTGAAGATCTCGATGACGTGCTCCTCGTGACCATCGATCACCGAGCTCACGAGGACGTTCACGTTCAGGAAGCGCCCGGCGTCGAGGTAGGGCTCGGTGTCGCTGGCCGACAGCGCGACTCGTCTCGTCGGTCCCGCGTCATCGCCGACGAGACACTGGAAGACGACGAACTCGAATCGTTCGCCACCCGCTTCCACGACTGCGGTGCCCGCCCCGACCTCGAAGGCCGGGCCCACGGGCTCGGGGTCGTCGGGAGGAGGGTCCTCGGACAGGGGTTCGTCGGACGGGGCCGGCGCTTCGGTCGACGCCGCCTCGTTGCCGTTGCCGCAGGCGGCCACCACGGCCACCATCGTCAGAGCGCCAGCCAGCCACCGCACGTTCGCCATGATCCGAGTCTGCCTCGCGTCCGGGAACCCGTAGCGTTCGAGGCGCATGGTCGTCGCCTCGTTCCATCTCGTCCGCTTCGAAGGTCTCGGCGCAGCGCGACGGCTCGCAGGCGTCCCCCTCGACCGTCGGCGCCTCGCGAACACGCCCGGCCTCCGGTTCGGGAAGCTGCTGGGAACCGGGCGCGGACGGACGATGACCACCTCGGCCGACCTGGGCCGGTGGGCGGTGTTCGCGGTCTGGGACGACGGGGCTGCGCTCGAGCGGTTCCGATCCGGCGCTTTCGGTGGGCGCTGGTCCGATGCCGTCGAGCGCTACGACGTCACGATGACGCCGATGGGTGCACACGGGTCGTGGGGAGGACTCGACCCGGTCGCCAGCGCACCGCCGGACGACGTGCACAATGGTCCGGTCGCAGTGCTCACACGGGCGACGGTCCGGTGGCGACGCCTACGACCGTTCCTCCGGGCGGTGCCGGCCGTCGATCGGACGCTCGACGACGCAGACGGACTCCTCGCCGCCGTCGGGATCGGCGAGGTCCCCGTCGGCCGCCAGGCGACGTTCAGCCTCTGGACGGACGTCGACGCCGTGCGTGCGTTTGCGTACGAGCGGGTGGAACACACCGAGGTGGTCGATCGCACCCGGTCGGAGGATTGGTACGGCGAGGAGTGGTTCGCTCGATTCCGACCGACGGCCTCGTCAGGGACGTGGGACGACGTCGATCCGCTGGCGGGCTCGTTCACGTAGCGCGACGGGGACCACGGGGAACAACATCCCGTAGGGCTCGCCGCCGTACCGGTGGTGCAGGGAGTGCGCCGCGGCAAGACGGTCGAGGCGGGCTCGCGCCCGCCTCGAGCCGAGTCGACCGTGGATGTACACGTCGTGCACATACGCGTACGCGACGCCGTAGAACGTCACGCCGACGCAGATCGGCAGCAGCACCGACCAGCCGTCGACGTTGAACCCGACCGCCAGCGCGAGCATCGTGGTCGCGGCGAACACGACCGGGAATGCGTCGTTCGCCTCGAGCGGACCGTCGTCGTCGCGCGGGGCCGACCAGCGTCGATGGTGCGATCGGTGCAAGAACATCCCCGCGCCGTGGAACACGAATCGGTGCACGAGATAGGTGACCGGTTCCATCACCACGAAGGTGGCGGCGGCGACGGCGAGCGCGCGGATCATCGATCGACCTCGGCGGCTGCTCGCTCCGGTGCCCACGGCGCCGGATCGTCGTCGGTGTCCTGGCGTACCCACGCCAGCAGGACGCCGGTGACGAGGGTGAAACCGAAGAAGTAGTCCTCGACCGGGATGTCCCACGGGAAGCGCCACGAGGTCTTCTGATCGGCGTCGTAGTTGACGATGGGCGCAGACAGCTTCGTGAGCCACCCGTTGACCAGCACCATGAAGAACAGGCAGATCGCCATCGTGTACCAGTACGACGGACTCCGGAACAGTCCCGTGCGCAACCACCGCTTCTCGGCCACGACCACGACGATCGCCGACGTGAACGCTGGAACCGCGTACTCGAGACCCATCAGCGATCCAGCGTACGACGAGAGGCCTCGAAGGTCAGGAGCGCACACACCGGGATCACCAGGAAGAACACGAACTCCTCGATCGGGAGTCGGCCAGGGAGTTCCCATCCGGTCACGTAGCGCTCGGTGAAGGACCAGTGCCCCCGAGCGATGGCGACGATGTCCCACACGCTGAAGACCACGACCGGGACGGCGAGCGACCGGAGCAACCGCATCGGTCGGCGGTACACCCGGGCGCGGAAGACGAACTCGAGCGGCAACGTCAAGGCCAGGCATGCCGCCATGAGGAACAGGTACTGGAAGCGATCCACGGCGTCGTTCAGGATTCCCGGGGCGAGGCGTCGGGTGCACGACCGAACAGGGCGAGCGCGGTCGCCAGGTCACACTCCACGACACCGGGCTGCGACGCGACCTCGACCAGCCACGGGGGACGATTCACGGCACCGATCGCGATCACCGAGTCCATCTCGGCGAGTGCGCTCGCCTGCCAGGCGAAGGTCCGGGCATAGTCCGGCGGCCGGACGTCGCGTGCGAGTTCGGTCATCGCCACGGGGTCCGGTGTCGAGCCGGTGTGGGGCGGTCGGTTGAGGTCGAGGCTGGTGGGCGCCGGTCCGCCGCCATGGAGTCCGGGGCCATCGAGGATCACCGCGCCGCGCACCTGCTCCGGACGTGCGCCGGCGATCAGCAGCGCGATGTAGCCGCCGAGGCCGCGTCCCACGACCGTGGCCGACCCGAGGTGTTGCAGGGCGATGTCGGCGTCGGCCATCAGGATCTCGCAGAAGTATCCACCGCCGGTCGCGACGCTCGAGGCGCCGTGCCCGGTGAAGTCGAGTCCGTGGACCGGCCCCTCCCAGGTCTCCATCTCGTCACGGATGCCAGTCGATGCGTTCTCGCCGAGCCCGTGGAGCAGCAGCAGGGGACGGCCGGTTCCCGGACGCAACTCCCACAGGGCGAGGTCGATGCGGTTGTGACGGAGGATCGTCGGCGTCGTACTCGCGTTGGTCATGCCGCCACCCCGTCGAGGTGGTCCAGGACCATGCCGGCGACGACGGCCGGTTGTTCGATGTGGATGAAGTGGCCGGCGTCGGGGACCTCGACGGCGCGGCCACCGGGTGGCAGGAAGCCGCGGACGTCGTCGACGGTGGTGCCGAATCCCATCAACTCCTGTTCGGTGCCGAGGAGGGCGAGGAACGGCACGGAGACGTCGGCGAGCCGCTGGAGCGACCACTCGGGTCGCCAGGGTCCGAATCCGCCCATCCGGAGCGTGGGGTCGATCTTCCAACGCCACCCGTCGTCCTCCCGACTCGCGCCGACGGTCACGAGGTACTCGAGCCACTCGGTGGACAGCCGGGGATTCATACGGCCTCGCCGGGCCGCGAGCTCGGCGATCGTCCCCGGCTTGCGCACGGCGTCGGCCATGCCGTGCCGGAGATCGAGCCACGTGGCGAGATCCGACGCCAGCAGCTTCGTCCGATCGCGGTCCTGGACGTCGGGCATGGCACGCCGGCTCGGGATGCCGTCCATGTTCACCATCGCCGACACCCGGTGCGGGATGCCGCCGGCCACGTGGGTCAGCAGCGAACCGCCCTTGCTGTGGCCCACGAGAGGCACTCGGTGCATGGTGATCGAATCGAGCACCGCCACGGCGTCGCGCATGTCGGCTTCCCACTGGTACAGCGCCGATCGTTCCGAGTCGCCGTGGCCGCGCTGGTCCCACGACACCACCCGCCAGCCCGCGTCGGCCAGGATCGGCGCGAAGACGTCGTAGGTGCCGGCGAAGTCGAATCCACCGTGGGCGAGCAGGAGCGGTGGTGCGTCCTCGGTACCCCACTCGTACACCGCGAGGCTCACGCCGCTGGCGTCGACCCGGCGGTTGCGGTCCGGGCGGCGCGCCCCGGGGTAGGAGCGGGTGTCGTCGGAGGGAGGGGCGTGCACGGACTGCACAGTATGCGGGGATGGCCGCTCACCGGCCCTGGTCCCAGCAGGGTCCGATGGCGTGTCGCAGACGGGTGGACCCCATCTCGGAGGAACGATCGGCCAGGAGTAACGTCGGTGTGGATGGCCGCTCCCGACAGGTCTGACGCGACCACCACGTCCCGACGGGCCCGACTCAGCGGCCGGGCCGGGGACCACCGCCACCTGCTGGCCGGGTCGGCGGCGCTGGTCGTCGGTGCCGGCGTCCAGGCACTGACCGGTGCGCTCTTCTGGTTGGTCGCCGCTCGCATCGACACCACCGACGACGTCGGACGGGCCACGGCGCTGTTCACCTCGATCCTCTTCATCTCGTACCTGTCCGGGCTCGGCCTCCAGGTGTCGCTGGCCCGATTCGCACCCGACCGCAGCGACGAGTCCCATGGCGTCTTCGCGTGGGGCGTCCTGTCCACGGTGATCTCGGCATCGGTCGTCGCCACCGGCTACCTCGTCGTCGTCGACACCGAGGCCACACAGACACTGGTCGACTGGCACCCGATCGCCGGTCCACTCCTGTTCGTGACCACGTCGATCGGCGCGGCGCTGACGCTCATCGTCGACGTGCGGTGGATGACGGTCCGTCGCTGGTCACTCGTCCTCGGTCGCATCACGGTCGTCGGCCTCCTCCGCTTCGTGCTGCTCCTGGTGCCGACGAACGGGGCGGAGACCGTGCACCTCTTCGCCGTCGCTGGCGCGCCGTTGCTGCTGACAGGAGTCGCGGGCGTGCTCTGGATGCCTCGGATCACCGGCGCCCGCCACCGGCTCTTCCCGGTGCCCGAACGCCGCCGCGCTGCCGTGCGCTACTCGGCAGTGAACTACCTGTCGACGCTCGCCTACCAGGCTCCCCAATTCGTCCTGCCGGTGATCGTGTTGCTCTCGGTCGACCCCGACCAGAACGCGTCCTTCTACGTCGCCTGGGGCGTCACGACCGTGACGCTGTACGTGCCCATGGCGATCGGCCAGGCCCTGCTCGCGGAGGGAGGCAAGGACGGCACCGAACTCCGCGGCCAGGTCCGGGTGATCCTGGTCATCACCACGGCGTTGATGGTCGCCGCTGCCGTGGTCACCGCGGTCGGGCGCGATCTGGTGACCGGGGTCTACGGCGACGACTACGCAGACGCCGCCAGGATCCTGCCGCCACTGGTGGCTGCGTGCATCCCGTGGGCGATCACGTCCGTGTACCTGACCGAGGCGCGTGTGCTCCACCGCAACCTCGACACCGTCGTGATCACCGTCTCACTGACCTCGGCGATCCTGGTGCCAGCGCTGATCATGGTGCCGGACGAGGGTCTCGACGGCGCCACCACGGCGTTCGTGGTCGGCAACGTCGTGGCTGCGGTCGTGGCTGGGTTGTGCCACCTCTGGCACCG
>JBBKVY010000194.1:0-36406 GCA_037968675.1 Acidimicrobiales bacterium
CGATCGAGTGGGTGATCGACCCGCTCGACGGGACGGTCAACTTCACGTATGGCGTACCCATCACGGCTGTGAGCGTGGCCGCCGTGGTCGACGGACGGCCCACGGCAGGCGCAGTGGTCGACGTCCGGGTGGGCGAGACGTTCAGCGCCCACGTCAGCGGCGGGGCACGTCTCGACGGCCGAGCCATCCACTGCCGCACCGCGGCGCGGCTCGATCTCGCCCTGGTCGCCACCGGCTTCTCCTATTCGGCCGACCTGCGGCGGTCGCATGGTCGCACCGTCGCCGAGTTGCTCGGTCAGGTCCGCGATGTACGCGCCTTCGGGTCAGCGGCGATCCACCTGTGCTGGGTGGCCGCAGGGCGCCTCGACGCGTACATCGAGCGGGACATCAAGCCGTGGGACTATGCCGCCGGCTCGATCATCGCTCGGGAGGCCGGGGCCGACGTGGAGCTGCCCTGTCCGGAGAACGCGGACCTCGTGCTGGCGGTGCACCCGGGACTGTTCGACGAGCTCCGAGCCCTCGTGGTCTGAGCGTCACCAGCGGGCGAGCCGCTCGCGGAGCTCCGGGAGGTCGTCGAGGCCGACGCCCTCGGCGACCCGGGCAACGAGTTGGACGGTGCACCAGCGGTCCAGCTCGTCTCCCTCGAAGTCGGCGGCGTCGGTGATGGCGTCGAGGTAGGACCGGTACAGCGCCCGGCGTCCGTCGAGGGCAGCGTCGTCGGCCATCCAGGAGCGAGGCCCGATGTGGAGCAGCGTGCGTGCGGTCTCGGCGGCGAACGTACCGATGCTGGCGTCGAACCAGTCGACGAGCACCGGTCCGCTGCCGACGAGCAGCACGTTGCGCGGGTGCAGGTCGCCGTGGCAGAGCCCGAGCGGTCGGTCGTGGGCGAGCCAGGGCAGCAGCACGCGCACGTCGAGGTCGTGGCGGGAAGCGACTATGCGCAGCTTGGCAGTCACGCGGTCGTGTTGGGACGGGAGCGCGAACGACGCCCGGCATGACCACACGTCGAGCTGGAGCTGAGCGAGCAGCTTCCCGAGCAAGGTGCCTTCACCGGGGTCGGCGCACAGCGTCTGCTCCATGGGGGTGCCGTTGACCCGCTGGAGTGCGAGTCCGAGCCGGCCGTTCTCCAGGTCGACCAACGCGGGATCGGCCGGACCCGGGGCACCGCCCAGCCGTGCTGCGGTGAGGAAACGGTGCTCGTCGCGCAGCCACCGGTCCGGCGTGTCGGCGATCGCGACCTTCACCACCTGCGCGTCACTCCCGTGGTACACGACCGAGCGCGAGCCGCGACCCATTTCGGGGCCGAGCCGCGTCACCGACCGCCTCCGGAGATCTCCAGGTCGTGGCCGGTGATGAAGCCCGCGCCGTCGGAGAGCAGGAAGAGGATCGCCGACACGACCTCGTCCACACTGCCCACCCGCCCGAGGGGGACGCTCCGCACCATCTGCTCGGCCACCGTCTCGGGGTCGTCGGCGAAGACCGCGCTCGGGGCGGACGCCTGCTGCGCAACCTGCCGGTCCCACAGGGCTCCCGGACCGATGAAGCCGGGGCTCACCGTGTTGACCCGGATGCCGAATGGCGCGAGGTCCTTCGCTGCGCCTCGGGTGAGGCCGGCGACGGCGGCCTTCGACGCGGAGTAGGCGGGCATGTTGACCGCCCCCGACACGCCAGCCATCGAGCCCACGTTCACCATGGCGCCACCGCCGGCGACGATCATCTGCCGGGCCGCGGCCTGCAGCACGGCGAACGCACCGACGACGTTCACCTCGAGCACGGTGCGCAGGTCGTCCAGGGGGTAGTCAGCGACGTTCGCGAAGCAGCCCTGGTAGCCGGCGTTGTTGACGAGCAGCGTGATCGGCCCGGACCGGTCGCGGACCGACTCGAGCTCGCGTGCCACCGCGGCGTCGTCGGTCACATCGAACACGGCTTTCACGACGGTCGCGCCGGACGCGGCATCGCGGCAGGCCGACGCCGTCGTCTCCAGCGCCTCGGTCGCGTGCGGATGATCGGCCAGGGCGACGTGGGCGCCGGCGCCCACGAGAGCGACGGCGACGGCTCGGCCGAAGTCACCAGCTGCGCCCGTGACGAGCGCAAGTCGAGCTGTGAGTCCTTGCACGTCTTCCTCGGATCGGGCCGGGTCGGGCGCTACTGGCACGCTACCCCTGGCGGGCGCAGGAGGCCGTCCGGTCCCGGGGGTGCGCCGACCCTGTCGAGCCCGCCATCAGCCGAGCTCGTCGATCGTGGGCGGATCCGCCCCCCGCCGTGCGCAGTTCGTTGCCGCTGCTCGCACCGCACGGGCGACGATTGCCTCCCAGGTCGCGGCGTCGAAGCCGGCCAGTGCCTCCGGCCGTCCGGCCACTCCCCGATCGTGGAGTCCGACGAGAACGGTGGCCACGAAGGTGTCGCCCGCACCCACGGTGTCGACGACGTCGACCTCGACACCGGGCACCGTGATCTCGCCGCCGGCCCAGAACACGTCAGCACCGTTCGCGCCGCGCGTGACGATGACGGCTCGTACCCCGCGATCCACGAGCGAACGGGCGGAGTCCGACGGCGTACGGTCCGGCCAGATCCACGCAAAGTCCTCGTCGCTTCCCCGGTAGAAGGCCGCTCGCTCGAGCCAAGCGTCGTGATAGCGGAGCCAGCGGGCCCGGTCCTCGATGATCTGCGGTCGGACGTTCGGGTCCAGGGACACGAGGTGGTCGTGGGCCCGAGCGAGGCCCAGGAGCACGTCGGCGGTCGTGCCTCGGAACATGCCGAGTGTGCCGCCGTGGAGGATGTGGGGACCCGGCCCGAAGACGGCGACGTCGACCGGGTCGAGGCAGGTGTCCGCGGTGTGCGTGCCCTCGAAGCGGAATCGGAGTTCTGGGACCCGTTCGACGATCGCGCGAGCCGTTGGCTCCGGACCGCGCTGCGCAGCGCGCAGGTCGACGCCGTTGTCTCCGAGGTGCGACCAGATCCGTGTTCCGTCTTCGTCGGTGGAGACTCGACCCACGAAGGCAGTGGGTGCGCGCTGTCGGGCCGCGGCGATCGCCACGTTCATCGGACCACCGCCCGGGATCGGATCGGGCGCAAGGTCCATCAGTGCCTCACCGCAACTGATGATCACGAGACTTCGCGGCCGACGTGGCCATGTTGTGGGTTCCCCTGGCTACGCATCGCGAGCGCCGATCGTAACCACGGCGACCACCGTGGGGAGGTCTGGTGAAGGTTGCGCGTGTCAGGACGCGCTGTGGGTCGTGGCACTGACGAGGAGCACGGAGGGGGCGACGGCGGGGCAGGCGGTGCCGGCGACAGGCGAGGAGCTGTCGGTCGAGATGCGCGCAGGACGTGTTGCCGGGGACGCTCGTTGGATGGCCGGAAGGTGTTGGACCACCACCACGCTCGTCAACACGACCAGTGCGCCGAGGATCTGGGTTGGGCCGAAGGTGTCTCCGGTGGCCACGCCGATGGTGGTGGCGACGACCGGGCTGAACAGCCCGAGGAAGGTGACGTTCCTGGCGCCGAGGGACGCGATCCCCCGGAACCACAGGGTGTAGGCGACGGAACCGCCGAGCGTGGAGAGATAGGTGTAGCCGAGGAGGTTGGAGCTGCTCAGCTCGGACGGAATGCCCTCGGCGAACAGCGCGACCGGCACGAGGAGCAGACCGCCAGCGGTGAGCTGCCATCCGGCGAACGCCAGTGGCCGCGTCGGGCGTCCCCATCGTTGGACGAGCACGTTGCCGACGGCCATGCTCGCCGCGCCGCCGAGCGCAGCACCGACGCCGATGGGGTCGAGGCTGGCCCCGCCGTCGAGGACGAGGAGCGCGACGCCACCGACCCCGGCGAGTCCTGCGATGTACCGGGCCGGGCCGGCGCGCTCGCCGAGCAGCCCGATCGCGAGGACCATCACCAGCAACGGCTGCACCGCGCCGACGGTGGCGGCGAGGCCGCCGGGTAGGCGATAGGCGGCGGTGAAGAGGAACGAGAAGAAGGCGGCGAAGTTCAACACGCCGAGCACTGCGCTCCGCCACCACCACGAGCCGGTGGGCAGGGTTCGGGTGATGGCGAGGATCGCGAGGCCGGCCGGGAGCGCTCGGAGCGTTGCGGCCAGGAGCGGCCGGCCCTCGGGCAGGAGTTCAGTCGTGACGATGTACGTGGTCCCCCACAGCGATGGGGCAATCGCGGTCGTGGCGACCAGTCGGCGGTTCACGGCGTCGTCTCCGCGTCGACGCGCTCGGCGCGCTCCTCCGTGGCCGGTACGGGGTACCCGATGGCGTACCGGTAGCTCGTGATGACGAGCTGCCAGATGATCTCGAGTTCGTGCCGGTCTCGGGGCGCGAAGACCAGGAGCGTGCCGCTGATCGGGTGCGGTTCGCCCCATCCCTTGGCGATGGCGTCGTGGTGCACCGACGGAGGCAGCTTCATGTGGAGACTGCCGTCCCCGGCCGGGTGCACGTGGGCGAACTCGGTGCGGCACTGGAAGGCGTCCGACGGCCCGACGGCGAAGTCGGCTCCGAGGTGGAACGCCCGGGCGCCAGGAACGGACACACAGCTGTCGCGGACGTCCACCCCGGGAAGGAGCGCGCCGCGTGCCACCAACACCTCACCGAACTCGGTTGATCCGGTCTGGGTGAGTTGCTGATGCGGGAACGCGAGGTCCGGGTTCGGCTGCGTCGTCAGCGGGGCAGGTCCCGAGCGGGTCGAGAGCTGCGGATCGGCGATGTCGATGTAGACCGACGGCCGGGTGATCGATGGGCTGTTCATGGTGTTCCCCTTTGCGTCGAGTAGCTTGCCCACAAGGTAAGTTGGAAGTCACAAGGAGTCAAGTAGCTTTGTCCAAAGATGGAATGGATGCCGTGGACCGGATCATCGAGCAGTGGCGTGCCGAACGCCCCGACCTCGATCCGGGCGCGAAGGCGATCACGGGCCGAATCGTCCGACTGTCGAACCTGATGCAGCGGCGCTTCGCCGAGTCCTTCGCCGAGTTCGGCCTGTCCGAGGGCGACTACGGACTCCTGGTCCCCTTGCGCCGCGCGGGCGACCCGTACGAGTTGACGCCCACGGCGCTCGCCCGATCGCGGATGATCACGTCCGGTGGGCTCACACCGGCCCTCGACCGGTTGGAGAAACGGGACTGGATCGAGCGTCGACCGAACCCCGAGGACCGACGAGGAACGCTGGTGCGCCTCACCTCCACCGGTCTCGATCTGGTCGACGAGGCGATGGCCCGGCACGCGACCGCCGAACAGGAACTCCTCGCCGCGCTCGGCCCGAGCGACCGCGACCGACTCGCCGAGCTGTTGCGGGAGCTGCTCATCTCCCTCGAGGACGGCACCTGAGCCGGCGGCCCGGATCCCATCCGTTCGCCACGCGGCGATCCTGCCAGGTGACCCCCGCGAGGGGAGGAACGACGGATGTTCTCCACAATTCGCCGATCGTCGCCGTTCCCGTTGTGCGAACGTCGTCGCCAGCGGGTCGACGAGTGGCCGGTCGGGCGTGCCCGGTCCGGTTCCACGGGTTCGTGGCTCGCTCTGTGGCATCACAGGGGTTCGACTCCCCATCAACTGCGTCGAGGTCCTCGGCCGGCAGCACTCGTGCAAGATCGACCCCGGCTCTGCGGGCTCCGGGCCCCCGCCTGGTTCGATCGCCGGTCGGGGGCCGAGACCACCGAGAGTTCGAGAGAAGGTGACGACCGATGGCCAGCCGGATGATGTTCGATCAGGGCGCGGCACGCTCCGTCGGCTTCGGCCGGCGCTTCGTGATCGAGGCCCACGAGCGCGGCGTCGTGACGCGCAACGGCCGGGTCGAGGAGTCGCTCGACCCGGGGGCCCATCGCCGATTCGGTCGGGGGTACTCGCTGCGCCGTGTCGACATCCGGCCGTTCGTCCACATGGTCCCGACCCAGCAGATCCCGACCGCCGACGGCGTGACGATCAAGGCAACGGTTGCCGTCCAGGCGCGCGTCACCGATCCCGAGCAGTACCTCATCGCCAACCAGAGCGCGCTCGCCGCGCTGCACCTCGTGGTCCAGGTCGCACTGCGCGAGGTGGTCGCGGCCACGACCATCGACGACCTCGTCCAGGCCCGCAGCGACACCCGGACGGCGCTGTCCGATCGGGTCGGCGACGTGTCGGCGCTCGGGCAGCCGCGCTCGAGCGGGCTCGGGGCGAGAGTGCTGCGCTGCGGAGCCTGGCCAACAGTGCTCGCCTCGCCACCGACACTCCCGGTCTGCTCCAGCTCCGGATGATCCAGGAGATCGGGGCGAGCTCGGGGAACACGTTCGTCGTCGGTGGTCCGTCGTTGCTCGCGGTGCACGCAGGGCCGGGCGAGGCAGAACCCAACCTTTGATGGCTGGTGGCGCCCGATGGAGCACCGGGATCCAGCCGTCCAGACCGCCGAACCCGGTCGACAGCGCCTGACCCGGTCAGCACCCGCCGGTCAGAGGGGCACCGGGAAGGTGACCTCCGCGGCGGTCGCCGTGCCTCCGGCACGCCCCGGCGCCGAGGTGTACGTCCAGTAGAGGTTGGTGTGCGCGATGACCTGGGCCGCATCGAGTGGCGCCCCGTACTTGCTGGGGTCGTCGGTGGTGTGGGCGTCGGACACCAGCGTCGCGTCGTAGCCGCGGACCATGGCACCGTGGAGCGTGTTGCGGATGCATGCGTCGGTCTGGGCGCCGGTGACAACGAGGTGCCCGACGGTGCGCTCGGCCAGCAGCTCCTCGAGATCCGTCTCCTCGAACGAGTCGCCGTAGCGCTTGTGGACGACGGGTTCCGACGGCGCCCGTTGCAACTCGTCGACGTACTGCCAGCCGTCGGTGCCCTCCGGCAGACCCTCGTCGTTGTGCTGGACCCAGATGACCGGGGTCGCTGCCGCTCGGGCTCGGTCGAGCGCCGTGTTGATGTTGGCGATCACGGCATCGCGGTCGTGGGCCCCGGCCACGACGTCTCGCTGCACGTCGATGATGAGGAGCGCCGTGTTGGGGCGGTCGGGGAGCGAAGTCATCGTCTGGTCCTCCGGGTTCGGGCCTGCGACGAAGACCCTATGGGCATCGACCGAGCCGGTGTCGCTATTCTTGACCGCACGGTCAATTGACTTCCAGGGGGACCCGTGACGGACACCGCAGCAGCACCGCCCGACGTCGACGCAGCGGCCGAGGATGCCGCCACCGCGGCTGACGCCGGCCGATTCCAGTCGGCCCGCGGCAAGTTCGAGATCTTCCGCGCACCCGACCTGCGACCGCCGCCCACCGCCGAGGTGATGGCCGACGTCGACATGGCCGGCGCGGCCGACGGCTTCGACTACACAGGCCTGCTCGACGACAACGACGAAGAAGACGTACGCGGAGCCATCGGCGACATGGTTCGCGCCATCGCCCCGGGCACCGTCACCACCCCCCTGTTCGGTCAGGGAGGCAGAGACGGCATGTCGCTGGTGCACGTGTGGTTCGGACCCGACTTCCCGCTGTTCCGGCACAGCCATCCCCGCTACGGGGACTGCCTCTACTACGTGGTGGCCGGCGAGGTCGTCCTCGGCAGCCAGCGCCTGGGCCCCGGCGATGGCTTCTTCGTCCCCAACGAGATGCCGTACAAGTACAAGGCCGGTCCCGAGGGCGTCGAGGTGCTGGAATTCCGAGCCGGCGGCGGCGTCAAGGGCGCGCCCGGCATGAAGCTCGACGAGCGGACCGTCGACGGCATCCGCACGCTGGCCGAGTTGGCCACGGCACAGCACGACAACTGGGCCGAGGCCGAACCCGCGCCGGGCGGCGCCCTGTTCGACCCGCAGTCATAGGCCGTCAGCGGCGCTCGCAGAAGATTGCTACGTTCGCAGGGACGGCGAGGCCGAGGAGGCCGAGGAGGCCGACATGGGTGACCGATCGAGTGACACTCACAGATTGGATGGTCCCCGACTCGCCGTCGTGGCGCTCGTCGCCATCATCGGAACGTTCGGAGTTGGCTTGGGACTCGTGCGCGCGGTCGATGCCCTCGAGCCCGACGACGGGTGTGATTCGTACGGTGGCGGCGGGTACGGCTGCGACTCCGACGGAACCATCACCGTGACCCCGTCGACCGGACTGGTCGACCGCCAGGTCGTCACGGTGGACGGCACACGATTCGCGCAGAACACGTCGTTCGGCATCGTCCAGTGCGACCCGACCGCAGGACCCGACGCCGGAATCGACAGCTGTGACCTGTCCACGGTCCGGCTCACGTCCACCGACGGCGGTGGCAACGTGCGGTACGCCTTCCCGGTTCGACGGATCATCGTCGTTCAGGGACGCGAGATCGACTGCGCACTGAGTCCGTGCAACATCGGCGCGGCCACGGTGTCCGGTACGACCCCGATCGAGGCGGCCACTGCTCCCATCAGTTTCGATCCCGCGGTCCCGCCCGTGCCTCGGCTCGCGATCGACATCACCGTGGACGAAGTGACGGCCGCCGGGGTGACGGGGCACATCACCTGCAACCGCGACGCCGAGACGTATCTCGATGCGTCGGTGCAACAGGTGAAGGGGAAGCACACGGCGTTCGCCTACGGCTATTCCGACGGAGCGATCACCTGCACCACCGTCCCGACGTCGTGGACGATCCCGTTCTTCGACAGCACCGCTGTCCTGCTCGGCGGGAAGGCGACCTACGACGTCTACGGCTACGCCTACGACGGGTTCGAGGTGGTGGACACCGTGGTCAGCGGCACGGCCACTCTGCGCGGAGGTGGTGTGAAGATCACCGAGCCGAGCTCGAGCCCGGGGGAGACCGTGAGCATCGAGGTGGTCGGCGCCACGAAGGGACCCGAAGGATTGGCGGTCGACCTGCTCGTCCAGTGTGATCGAGCGACGTCGGATGGCTACGTGTACGCCACGATCATCCAGCGGGCCGGCCTGGAGTCCGTGCAGGCCTTCGGCCGTGCCGAGATCGGTCCGTGTGACGGCGCCACGCCCGTCTCGGTGCCGGTCACCGAGCTGACGGGCGTGCTCGCCGGTGGGCCCGCCGAGGTGCGAGCGCAGATCGAGGTCTTGGACATCGACGACAACGGCTTCTTCTTCGACTACGCCAGCGTGGTCGACCTGGTGCGCCTCCGTGGGGTCGTGAGAACCGAACCGATCGCGATCGAGCCCGATCCGTCGTCGCGCATCGCGATCACCGGCGCGTCGAGAACCCAACTGTCCGGGACGGTGACCTGCGAGGAGCCGGCGACGGTCAGCCTCTACACCGACATCCAGCAGCAGAAGGGCCGGACGGTCGAGTACGGATTCGGATTCGGCGAGATCGCATGCGACGGGCTCACGTCGTTCGACATCCCACTCGAGGGCTCGTTGGGCGGTGGGCAGGCCGTGGCATCGGTCTACGCGGACGCCTACCGAGTGGTCGGTGAGCCCTCGCTCGTCGAGTACGAGTACCTCTGGAGCGACCAGCAGGGCGCCTCGGTCCGACTGCGCGGTTGATCGCGCCGGCCGTCGATCGGTCGAGGACGTCGGGTCGTCGCCGCTTCGCCGCGATCACCGGGGCCGTCGCAGTCGCCGCCGCGCTCTGGGCCGTCATCGGGTCGACCTGGATACTCCCGGAGCTGAGCGCGAACTCCGACGAGGGCATCTACCTGCTGCAGGCCGACAGCCTCCGCGCCGGCCAACTCGCCCCCACTGCACCCGAGGTGGACGCCGATGCCTACCGTCCCTGGTTCGCATCGGTCCGCCAGGGCCGCTACGTGCTCAAGTACGCCCCGGTGCACCCGTCGGTGTTGGCGGCGAGCGGAGCGATCACCGGATCGGCACGCCCCGCGCTCGGGTTGATCGCCGGCGCACAGGTGCTCCTGGTGGTCGCACTCGCCCGCGAGCTCGGCGCTGAACGACGGGCCGCAGTCCTCGCTGGCGTGCTGTTCGCCAGTGCGCCGTTGGTCGTGCAGCTCGACATCACCCACCTCTCCTACGGAACGAGTCTGTGCCTGTTGCTGGGAACCGTGACCGCAGCGTTGCGTGCTCGTCGGACGGCATCCCGGCGATCAGCCGTGCTCGCTGGCCTGCTGCTCGGCCTCGCCACGTTCGCTCGCCCGTATGACGGGCTGCTCGCCGGAGTGGTGCTGGTCGCCGGACTGGCGGTGATGGAGCGCAGACGGCCGGGTCGCATGGCTCCCATGGCGTTGGCTCGGTGGGCGGCGGTCGGCGTGACGGCGCCTCTGGTCGGACTGCTGGCGTTCAACGCCGATCTGACCGGGAGCCCGCTCACGTTCCCGTTCCGGTTGCTCGAGCCGAGCGACGGGCCAGGATTCGGCCTGCGCCGTTCGCTCCCCACCGATGCCGGGTTGGACTACACGCCGGGGCGGGCCCTCGGCTCGCTGAGCCGAAACGGCATGCTCGTCGCTGTGTGGTGTGCGGGCGGCGTCGTCGGCGTCTTCCTCGCCCTCTCCGCCTTCGTCCGGCGCCGCCTTCGCGGCGACGCGATCCTGCTCGCTCTGCTCGTGGTCTGGCCGATCGGATACGCACTTTTCTGGGGTTCCTACGCGGTCGCCTTCCAGTGGGACGGCGCCCTCTTCCTCGGTCCCTACTACTACCTCCCCATGGTCGCGGCCCTGGCGATCGCGTCGGCGGTGAGCCTCGAAGACCTGTGGCGATGGCGACCGTCGCTGGCAGCCACTGCGGCGCTGGCATCGCTCGTCCTCACCGTGGCCGTCCTCGTGCCGCGACTCGTCGAGCAACGTCAGCGCAGCGATCCCCGCAGCGAGGTCGCGCAACTCCTCCAGGACGAGGTGCGGGAACCTGCGCTGGTGTTCGTGCCACCGATCTACGGGTCGTACCTCCAGAATCCACTGTCCTTCCTCCGCAACACCCCGGCGCTCGACGGACCGGTGGTCTATGCGCTCGACCGCGGACGCGAGCCCAACGAGCGCATCCGCGAGGCGCACCCTTCACGCACGGCCTACCGCCTGGTGTTCCTGAACGGATGGAGCGACCAGCCGTCCTTCGATCCCGTCGTGCGCCTCGACCGGCTCTGACTCGCCGCCTTCTGGGCCCTCGACGGTCCCCGCTGATCTACGATTCCGCCGACCTCGGATCCGGGGTGTGGCATCGATTTCGAGGTTGGGCGATGGGTGACGGCGCGATCGAAGAAGACCGGGAAGGCACGCGGCGGGCGCGCCTCGAGCTGATCGCGACGGTCGTGTTGGCGATCGCCACCGTCCTGACCGCATGGTCGGCATTCGAGGCCTCGAAGTGGGGCGGCGTGATGTCGATTCGCTTCAGCGAAGCCGGCGCGCAGCGGACCGAGTCGTCCAAGGCCACCACGACGGCGTCGGCGCTCGTGCAGGGTGACCTCGCCCTCTACAACGGTTGGTTGGCGGCCAAGGCCGAAGGAGCCGACGACGTCGCCGACTTCTACGAGAACCGCTTCCGCGACGAGTTCGTGCCGGCGTTCGACGCGTACCTGGCGATGAACCCGCTCGAGAACCCCGACGCCGCGCCGGGCCCGCTGACCCTTCCCGAGTATCAGGTGGCCGAGATCCAACGCGCCGACCAGTTGACGGCCGACGCCGACGCCTCGGCGGCCGCCGCGCGCGAGGCGAACCAGCAGGGCGACGACTACACGCTGACGACGGTCATCTTCGCGTCGGTGTTGTTCTTCGCCGGCGTCTCGACCAAGTTCTCCGGCATCCGATCGCAGGTCTTCATGGTCACGCTCGGCGTCGTGGTGCTCGTGGTCACCGCCGGCGCGGTGGCGACGTTCCCCGTCGAATTCTGACCAGGATCGGTACACGTGCGGCGTCTGGGAGACTGAGGCCGTGATCGGCGTGGTGACCGCAGGCGGAGGCTTCCTGTTGGCCGTGCTGTGGTTCGACCTGATGTTCGATGTCCAGGTCCGCGGCCATGATGGGGACGTCCTGCCAGAACGGGTCCTGGCCTCGATCGCCCGGTACTACGCGCGGGTCACGACGGGAGCACGGCCCATGAACCGGTTCGTCGCCCTCGGGATGGTCGTGACGCTCGTGGGGTTGGTGGGCGAGGCGGCGACGGGCGACCCCGGACTCGTGTGGGTGCTGTCGTCGGTGTGCCTGGCCGTGCCGCCGATCGCGCTCGCCGGCGCGCGGGTGGTCCCGTCAGCTGTACGACTCGCGACTCGTGCCGACGACGTCGCCACCCAGTCGGCCATCGCTCGCGAGATCCACCGCGACCACTGGTACTGCTTCGCCTCGATCCTCGGACTGCTCGTGGTGCAGGGACTCAGCGCGTTGGTGTGACGCCTCAGATGTCCATGCCGTGGTGCGGTGGCAGCTCGGCCCGTCCGATGGCGTCGGCGCGTCGATGGAGCAGTTCGGCGGTCTCGTCCAGGTTCCGGGCGATGATGAAGTCGCCGCGCTTCGCGCCCTCGACCGCGAACCGACCGAGTGCGGGCACGTCGGCGACGGGTACCTCTCCCCCCGACTTCTCGAGCGCGGCCTTGAGCTCGGTGAACGTCATCGATCGGCGCCCGACGCCTCCACCGGTGCGCGCCAACTCGGCCGGACGGTTGCGGTTGGCGGTGTAGAGGCCGGAGTCGATGAGGCCGCCGCTGGGGTAGAAGACCGATGCGCGGACCGCCGTGCCGTCAGAGATCAGGTTGTGTGCGAGCGCCTCGGTGAAACAGCTGACGGCGGCCTTGCTGGCGGCGTAGACGCTGGCGCGGGGGACGGGTGCGAACCCACCGTCGCCCGACGACGTGTTCACGACGCGGCCCGGCGCGCCCGACTCGATCATCCGCGGGATGAACGACGCACACCCGTTGGCGGTACCGAACACGTTCACGCCGAAGCACCAGCGGAAGTCGTTGTACTCCTGCTCCCACGGCTTGCCGCCTCCGCCGCTGGTGACACCGGCGTTGTTGAACAGCAGGTGACAGGCGCCGTGGGCGGCGAAGACCGTCTCGGCCAGATCCTCGAACGACTCCGGGTCGCTGATGTCGGTCCGGATGCCGGTCACGTCGCCGCGGCCCTCGAGCTCGGCAACGGTGGCATCGAGCACCGGCTCCTCGATGTCGGCGATCACCACGCGGGCACCGTCGTCGAGCAATGCTTCGACGATCGATCGACCGATGCCGTTGGCACCGCCGGTGACGACTGCAGTCTTGCCGGCCAGATCGTGGAGGTCGGGTCCGGAGAGGTCGGGCTCGGGTGTGTCGCTCATCGGCGGGACCCTATTCCTCCCTGCTAGAACGTGTTCTAGAAAAGTGAACCGGGGGGTTCCACATGACCGAAACCGCGATCGACCTGCCTGCTGGCGATCGATACGTCGTGATCTCGTCCGACTGCCACGCCGGGGCGAGCATCAACGCGTACCGCGACTACCTGGCGCCGGCGCACCACGACGACTTCGACGCGTGGATGCAGACGTTCGACAACCCGTACAAGGACCTCACGGGCGACGACGCCGAGCGCAACTGGGACTCCGCCCGTCGCCTCGCCGAGATGGAGGCCGACGGGGTGGTGGCCGAGGTGATCTTCCCCAACACGATCCCGCCGTTCTTCCCGGCAGTGAGTCTCGTCAACCAGGCCCCGCCGGCGAACGCCGGTGACATGGACCGCCGTTGGGCCGGGTTGCAGGCCCACAACCGGTGGTTGGCCGACTTCTGCGCCGACGCGCCCGGGCGCCGGGCCGGCATCGCGCAGATCATGCTGCACGACGTCGACGCCGCCGTGGCCGAGGTCCGGTGGGCCGAGGAACACGGCCTGACCGGCGGGGTCCTCCTTCCCGGCGCGCCGCCCGGATCCGGCGTGGCGCCGATCTACGACAAGGTCTACGAGCCGCTGTGGTCGGTCTGCGAGGAACTCGGCATGCCGGTCAACCACCACTCCGGGAGCGCCGCGCCCGACTACGGCGACTACCCCGAGGCCAAGATGATGTTCATCCTCGAAGTCACCTGGTGGGCCCACCGCACCCTCTGGCACCTGCTGTTCTCCGGTGTCATGGAACGGCACCCGGACCTGCAGTTCGTGTTCACGGAACAGGGATCCGAGTGGGTGCCCGACGAACTGACGCGACTCGACAACTTCTACACCCGCTTCACGATGGCCAAGGGCAGTCAGGAAGCGGCGTTCGCCGAGGGCGCCGTCGAGCAGATGTCGATGACGCCCAGCGAGTACTTCGCACGCCAGTGCAGCCTCGGCTCGAGCTTCATCCGGCGCCACGAGGTCACGATGCACGAGACGATCGGCACCGACTCGATCATGTGGGGGAGCGACTTCCCGCACCTCGAGGGCTGCTGGCCGTGGTCGAAGGACCACCTGAAGATGAGCTTCGGCGGCCAGTGTGATCCGGCCGAGATCCAGGCGATGGTCGGCGGCAACGCCGCCCGCATCTACGGCTTCGACATGGAGGCACTGGCGAAGGTCGCAGCCGACGTCGGCCCCACCGTCGAACACCTCACGGTCCCGCTCAAACGCGACGACATTCCCGACGAAGCACTTCGCTGCCCGTCGTTCGCCATCGGCAAGTTCCGCCCCGACCCCGACCTGGATTGACGAGATGACTGCGACCGAGTTCCCGACCATCCGCTACGGCGCCCGCCCCGTCACCCCGGAGAGCGATCAGGAGGTGAAGGCAACGAAGGTCGGTGCATGGTCGACGTCGTTCACCGCGCTGTACGAGACCGACCCGGGGTTGATCGAGCAGGTACTGCCACCCCCGCTCGTCGCAACCGCGCAGCCACTGGTCAAGGTGTCGATCGCCACCGTCGAGATCGACCGCCCGGGGGTGCCCACGTTCGGCGCCGGAACCTTCGGCGTGCAGTGCGAGCACGACGGCCTCGTCGGCTTCTACCCACTCCTCATGCCGATGACGACCGAACAGTCGGTGATCGGCGGGCGCGAGACCTTCGGTGAACCCAAGAAGCTGTCCGAGGTCGCGCTGGATCGAGACGGTGACGAGCTGGTGGGCACCGTGTCGAGAATGGGCGTCACGATCATCGAACTGCGCGGCACCGTGACCGGATCAGAGGAGCCGCCCGCACCGCTCGAGCGGACCGACTTCTACCTGAAGTTCCTCCGCAATCCGGGGGGCGAGGGGTTCGACGCTCCGCCGAGCCTGGTCCATTGCCACCGCAACGAGACCAACCGCACGCGCGAGACGGTCCACGGTCAGATCATCCTGCGAGAGTCCCGGTACGACCCGGTGGCCGACCTGCCCGTCCGTCGCATCCTGGAGATGAGTCTCTCGGAGCGTCAGAGCCAGCAACGGGGGGAGATCGTCGCCACGCTCGACCCGGCCGATGTCCTTCCCTTCGCGCACCAGCGCTACGACGACATCCATCCTGCGGGAGCGACACCCGCGTCGACGAACGGAGCGACGTGATGACCGACCGATTCGTCGTCATCTCGGCCGACTGTCACGCCGGCCTCCCCAACGCCGAATACCGCGAGTGGCTCGACCCCGCGTTCCACGACGCCTTCACGGCGAGCCTGGAGGATCGCGAGCGGCAACGACAGCTCGCGATGCAGGGATTCCTCAACGCCGAGTTCGCCGAGGAGTGGGCGAGCGAGAACGAGGACGGACTGCGCGGCTCCTGGGACGCCGTCAAGCGCGACCGCGAGTTGGACAACGACGGCGTCGTCGGCGAGGTCATCTTCCCCGACGGCGACTCGGTGAGCTCGGGTGCCTCCGCGCCCTTCGGCGCCGGTCTCGGCCAGAGTGGCGACACACCACCCGACCACCTCCTCGCCGGCGCACAGGCGCACAACCGGTGGCTCGCTGAGCTCTGTGCCACCAGCCCGGAGCGTCGCCGTGGGATCGCCGTCGTCCCCATCGCCTTCGTCGACGTCGATGTGTCGGTGGGGGAGATCCGTCGAGCCCACGACTCGGGCCTGCGCGGCGGCATCCTCATCCCGCCGATGTGGCAACCCGGCGCGCCGTACCACGACACGAAGTACGACCCGATCTGGGCGGTCTGCCAGGAGCTGGATCTTCCGGTCCACGTCCACTCCGGCCCGGCCGACAAGGCGTCGTACGGACCGCACATCGGGATCTACACCGCAGAGGTCCGGTTCTGGTCGTCGCGGCCCCTGTGGTTCCTGCTCTGGTCCGGCGTGTTCGAGCGGTTCCCGCGCCTCAAGTTCGCGGTCACCGAGTGCGGCGCCTTCTGGGTCAACGATCTGCTGTGGCGTATGGACTCGGTCTTCGAGCGCGAGCACGGCTCGAAGAAGCTCGGGTCACAGCTCACCACCAACCTGTCGATGCGCCCGTCCGACTACTTCGACCGCAACTGCTTCATCGGCGCGTCCAACACCCACCGTCGGGAGCTCGAGCGTCGCTACGAGATCGGCGTGGAAAACCTCATGTGGGGCAACGACTTCCCGCATCCCGAGGGCACCTGGCCCCATACGGCCGAGTTCCTCCACCGTGCCTTCTGTGACATCCCCGAGGACGAGGCGCGCGCCATGCTCGGCGGGACTGCGGCCGAGGTCTACAACTTCGACGTCGACAAGTTGCAGCCCCTTGTCGACGCGTTCGGCCCGACCGCTGAGGCACTCGGCCAGACCGAGGGTCGCGACCTGTCGAAGTGGGATGCGCTCCGTGAGTCCGGTCGTCCGTGGCTCACCGAGGAGGGCTCGTACTGATGGGTCCTGACCGGTGAGCGTGCGAGGCGACCGCAACAGCACGGTCGGCACGGAGCCCATCTCGTTCGATCCGTTCGAGGAGGGCTACACCGAGTGGCCCTACGCGCAGTACGCGCGCCTGCGCCAGCACGACCCGGTGCACCACAGCGACCTCATGCAGGGCTGGATGCTGACGCGCTACGCCGACGTCGACCGGGTGCTCAAGGACGCGGGGATGAGCACCGTGATCGACAACGCGACCCCGACGGTCAACACGCGGATGGAGATCGAGCGGCGGGCCGACATCGGCTACGACGCGAACCCGCTCCCGCTGCTCGACGAGCCCGACCACAGCCGCGTCCGCAAGATGATCGCCCCGGCATTCCGCCGGGGTTCGGTCAAGGATCTCCGCGCCACCATCGAGCGCCACGTCGACGACCTGCTCGACGAGATCGTCGTACGGAACGGACCGACGGGGACGTTCGACCTCATCGGAGACCTCGGCTATCCGATGCCGGTGATGGTGATCTGCGAGCTCATGGGAATCCCCGAGGAGGACGGCGACGAGTTCCGTCGTTGGGTGCAGTTGGTGGCACTCGGTCTCGACCCGATCATCGATGCGGACGCACGCGAGGCCAGCCTGGCCGCGGGTGAGGAGATGCGCGAATACCTGCGCGGGCAGGTGGCCGCGAAGCGAACGGCGCCGAACGACGACCTGACCTCCGCCCTGGTCCACTACGAGGAGGACGGGGACAAGCTCGACGCCGACGAACTCATCGCCCAGCTCCAGACGCTGTACATCGCCGGACACGAGCCGGCGACCGCGGTCCTGGGCAATGGCATGCGGGGCCTGCTGGGACAACCCGCCGAGTTCCGGCGTCTCTGGGACGATCCGACGCTCGTGCCCCATGCCGTGGTCGAGTTGCTCCGCTATGACGGGCCGAACCAGTTCGTCCGGCGGGTCGCGATCGAGGACCTCGTCTTCGAGGGCGGGGTCGTTCCGGCCGGCGCCGTCGTCTATCCCTGCATCGGCGCCGCCAACCACGATCCATCCGAGTTCGGCGACGACGCCGAGGAGATCCGGGTCGACCGACCCGAGGCCGTGCATCACCTCCAGTTCGGCGCCGGGATCCACTCGTGCCTCGGCACACATCTGGCCAAGCTCGAGCTCGACGTGACCCTGGGTCGCCTCGTCGAGCGGTTCGCTGATCTCGAGGTCGTGACGCCGCCGTCGTGGTCGCAACGCATGGTGCTCCGTAGTGTGAACGACCTGGAGCTCCGGTACACGACCTGACGGTCACTGCTGCTGTTGGACCTCGTGCAGCGGCGTGGGAGGGGTCCCGTGCACACCGGACTGGTTCGACAGCAGCCGCATCTCCACCCCGGTCTCGAACTCGGCGGTCGACGCGCCGGCGAAGACGCCGCGTATGGGTGGGACGTCGTCGTAGTCGCGACCCCTTCCGATGGTCACGTGTCGCTCACCGACGGCGAGCGCATTGGTGGGGTCGAGCGCGAACCAGCCAGCGCCGGGGATCGCAGCCTCGAACCACGCGTGGGTCTGGACGGCGGCTGTGTCGCCGATCACCGCGTCGCCGGTGGCGTCGTTGGCGGCGAAGAAGTAGCCGGAGACGTACCGGGCGGGGACACCCAGGTCGCGACAGAGCGCGACGGCGAGATGGGCGTAGTCCTGGCAGACCCCGACGCCACCGTCGAGGATCTCGTCGGGGGAGATGCCGATGGCGGTGCTGCCGGATCGGTACGCGATCGACCGGTGCACCCGGCGGTGCACGTCGAGCACCAGGCTGACGACGTCGGTCTCGCCCCGCGCACGGATCTCGTGGGCGCACTGCGCGACCAGCCGCCCCGGTTGGGTGTGGCGGGACTGGGTGAGGAACTCGGCGTGCTCGTCGGCGAAGGAAGGGTCACGCAACGCCTCGATCTGCGGTGACGCGACCATCAGTGGCCGGTGCCGCGTCTCGACGGCCGACGTCGCCACGATCTCGGACGCCACGTGTGGCTCGCGGACCCCGTACGCGTCGACTCGCGTTCCCCAGTAGTCGGTGAATCCGTGGACGCGCGCCGTGGGACTCGACGTCACCCGGTACGAGAGCAGCATCTGGTGCTCGTCGGTGAGTGGGCATGCCCGGAGTTCGTTCTGGGAGTGACGGACGACGTTCTCGTACTCGAAGGCCAACCGGTAGCGGATGTCGAACCGCATCAGCCACGCACCATCGTCGGGTCGAGCACGTGCATCGAGATCTCGTCGGTGCTCCGGAAGTACGTGACCTCGACCGCCTCCGCCACCTGCCGGATGTGTTGCTCGATCATGTTCAGGTACACGCTCAGGTCACCGGCGAGGAGTTCGGTCACGTCGAGGTACTCGACGTCAGCTCGGAGCCGACCGAGCAGCCGCTGGGGCCGACTTCGTGCCGCCGGCGATCCCTCGATCCAGGCCAACGACTTCTCGGCTGCCTGGAGGCCGAAGAGCACCGAACGCGGGAAATGCGGCGACATCAACAGGAACGCCACGACGTCCGCCGGGTCCATCGACGCGCGGTAGCGCCGCCGGAACGCCTCGGACCCCGACGCCGATTTCAGCGTCGACACCCAGTGGTGGAATCCACCGGCCGCGCCCGCGGCGACCAGTTGGCTGTAGCGCACCAACAGTAGGCGCAGGGTCATGATCGAGCGTTCGAGCATCCATCCGAGCGACAGGAAGTTCCAGCTCTCGTCTCGCGACATCGTCTCGTTGGCGACCCCGGCCAACGCCTGACACTGGGTGCGGACCATGGCGTACAACTCGTGGGGCTCGCCGCTGACGTCGTCGCGGAGATCACGCGCCGACATCCGCAGATGGAATGCGTTGGCCGACTCCCACAGCTCGGTGCTGATGAGCTCGCGCACGGCGCGGAAGTTCTCGCGTGCATGGGTGACGTTCGAGCGGATCGTCCCCGGGCTGTCGGGGTCGAACACCAAGAACTCGCTCACGACGTCGGCATGCAGCGTCCGGTCGCTCTCGGAGAACGCCAGGTCGACGTTCAGGATCTTCAACAGATCGGACCACGAGGTCGTCTCGCTGACGGCCATCGCCTCGAGATGGGTGTGATAGGTCACGTCGAGCAGGCGGGCGGTCGACTCGGCGCGTTCGATGTAGCGCCCGGCCCAGAACAACGATTCGGCGTGGCGAGCGAGCATCAGCGGTGCCTCCCCATCAGACGTTCTCCGGCGCCAGGACCCAGGTGTCCTTCGAGCCGCCGCCCTGGCTCGAGTTCACGATCAGCGAGCCCTTGGTCAGCGCCACCCGAGTGAGCCCACCCGGGATGACCTCGACGTTCTCGCCGCACAACACGAAGGGGCGCAGGTCGATGTGGCGGCCCTCCATGTGGTCGTCGACCAGGGTCGGGTGGCGCGAGAGCTGCACCACCTCCTGGGCGATGTAGTTCCGAGGGTCGGCTTCGATCTGACGGCGGCACTGTTCGAGCTCCTCGTCGCTGGCCTTCGGACCGATCACCACGCCGTACCCGCCGGCCTCGGCCACCGGCTTGATCACCAGCTGGTCGAGTCGGTCGAGCACCGCGGCTCGTTGGTCGGGATCCCACAGCAGGTAGGTCTCGATGTTGGGGAGGATCGGTTCCTCACCGGTGTAGTAGCGGATGAGCTCGGGAACGTAGGCGTAGACGGCCTTGTCGTCGGCGACGCCGTTGCCGACGGCGTTGGCGATGGTCACCGTCTGCGCCCTGGCGGCGGCCATCAGACCGGGCACGCCGAGCGTCGAGTCGGGACGAAAGACGACCGGGTCGAGGAAGTCGTCGTCGATGCGGCGGTAGATCACGTCGACGCGCTGCATGCCCTGGGTGGTCCGCATCGCCACCACGTGGTCGTCGACCACGAGGTCGCGTCCTTCGACCAACTCGACGCCCATCTGTCGGGCGAGGAAGGCGTGTTCGAAGTACGCCGAGTTGTACACACCGGGCGTCAGCACCACCACGGTCGGATCGTCGCTCGCCGACGGGGGAGCGACCGACTGCAACGCGTGCAGCAGCGACACCCCATAGTGATCGACCGGCCGGACGCGGTGGTTGGCGAAGATCTTGGGGAGCACCCGGGTCATCGCCTGACGGTTCTCGAGGACGTAGGAGATGCCCGACGGGTTGCGGAGGTTGTCCTCGAGGACGCAGTAGGCGCCGTTGCCGTCGCGGACGATGTCGACGCCCGCGACCAGACAGCGGGCCGCGTGGGGCACCGGGATCCCGGCTGCCTCACGACAGAAGCCGTCGGACGACACCACCAACCACCACGGGACGATCTCGTCGCGGATGGCGGCTCGCTCGCCGTTGTACAGATCCTCGAGGAAGCGGTTGAGGACCGTCACGCGCTGGACGAGCCCCTTCTCGACGGTGTCCCATTCGTTCGATGGGATCAGCCGCGGGACCAGATCCAGGGGGAACGTGCGCTCGACGCCCTCACGCTCGCCGTAGACGGTGAAGGTGATCCCCGCGGTGCGGAATGCCTCGTCGCGCAGTTGCTCCCTGCGGTTCAGTTCACCCGGCGGGAATGCTCCCAGTTGCGCGACCAATTCGCCGTAGTGCGGTCGCGCGCCCCCGTTCCCCGTGTGGGCCTCATCGAAGAAGCCGTCGGTCTCGTATCCGGAGAACAGGCCGTCCATCGCCTCGGACCGTACAGACCGACCACCGGTCAGGTGGGGCGGCGCTGACGAAGATCAGGTTACGGAGGTCGGCCCGTACGGCCTTTCGGCGGTTCTCGTGGTCACATGTCGATCGCTTCGCACACCTCGATCGACCCGCCGGCGCCGAGCACCGGGCAGCCCTTCGCCAGTGTGGTGGCGGCGTCGATGTCCTCGGCGTGGACGATCGAGTAGCCCGACAGCGGGTCGGACTGACCGTTGGGGGTGACGGCGCCGTCGGACGCGACGAGTTGGTGGCCGGAGAAGGGGTTGCCACCGTCGACGAGCGCGGGGCCGAGGGCCTCGAACCAGGCGCCCCATGCCTGCATCACAGCAGCCATGTCCTCCTCGGAGGTGGACATCTCGGCGGTGCTTCGGTAGGCGAGCACGTACTTGGTCATGACAGGGACTCCTCAGTCGTCGGCGAGGGCCATTCTCCCTCGCTCGTCAGGACGACGAACGAGCGATCGGCCGATCGACAGTTCGTCCGAGATTCTCGTCGGAGCTGCTCGCACGACGGGTTCGGTCCGACCTGTTCCGGTTCCGCTACGACGTCGATCCGGAACAGACCGGTCGTTGCTCCCCGTCGCCCGGAACGAACTCGTCCCATTCCTCGGACGTGAGCTCGCGTCCCACGACACCACATGCTCGCTGGACCCAGATCGAAGGATCGAGCGGAACCCGGATCGCTCGACCGGGCACCGCGAGCCAGACCGAGTCCGTCTCGGCTTCGTAGGTCGGGGTGCCGAGCGTGTTCGCCGTCCCGTCGTGGAGCACGCCGACGAGCTCGCTCGACTCGACGTCCCACAGTTGGAACGTGCCGTCGCGTCGACCGACCACGAGTTGGCGCCCGTCGCGGACGAGCGCGACGTTCGAGACGCTCGACGTGGTGTCGAGCACGGTCACCGCTCCCGAGTCGGGGTCGTAGACGAAGAACCCACGGTCACCGCCGAAGGCGACGCGTCCGCTGACGGTGTCGTGCCGCGCGTAGTTGATGCAACAGACACCGGTGTCGGCCGAGGACGACCGTGCACCATCCGAGTCGATGGAGATGACTCGGCCCTGGTCCACCGCGACGTGGAGACCGGCGTCGCCGTTCGGAACGACCGTGGCGACGTCGGCGATGTCGTCGACGCGCAACAGGACCTCGATCTCGCCCACGGTCCTGACGAGGATCGATTCACGTGTTCCGTCGCTGAGGGCGACGCCGAGGCCTGTTCTGCCCTCAGCGCCCGCGCCGGTGAAGAGCGCCGCGTCGGGTGACGAGGGTACGTAGACCGAACTCTGCAGGACGCCGTCGCGCCACAGCCCGACCAGTCCTGTCGCGTCGTAGGTCACGATGTCGCCGTTGCCGTCGTTCGCCGGCCCGGCCACGATCGGCTCGTACGGCGTGCCGTCCGGCAAGGTCAGCTGGTAGCGGACGCGATCGCCGGTCTTGGTGTCGATGACGTCGACCTCGTGCGTGCCGATGTCGGTGGACACGACCGTGCCTGCCGCGTACTCGACCCACACGGCCGTGCGCCCCGTCGGAACCGACTGATCGACCAGCGCTCCACCGTCGAGGTCGACCACCAGATTGTCGTGCTCCTCGGTGTGGACGAGAATCCGGCCGTCGGGGCGCAGGACGCCCACCGCAGCATTCCGGAGCTCGACGCCTGCCCCGTTCAAGACCCCGAGCTCGCGGTCGACGAGCTCGAGACGTCCACTCGTGAGCACGGCAACGGTGTCGTCGGGGCGGAGGAGCACTCCACGGATGTCGACCAGCGATCCGAGATCGACCTGCGACACGGTCTCCCCGGTCTCCAGGTCGACGGTGATGAGCCCGCCGCCGGTTCCCATGATCACCTGATTCCGCTCGGTGTCGAAGTCGAACGACTGGGCACGATTGGGCAGTGTCGTCCGCCGTTGCTCGACCCCGGTCTCACTGTCGATCAGGATCAGGGGTCCTCCGCCGTCCGGTGCTTCCACGGTTCCCGACGAGACCACCAGCGTCTTGCCATCAGGCGTGCTCGCCAGCCCCGGTCGTGCGAGCCCGGCGATGGGATCGCCGACGGGTGAACCGCTGACGGTGTCGAACAACTGGATCGTCATCTCCGAGCGGTCTGTCTCCGCCGTCGCGACCACTGCCCGATCCGGGCCTGCGTCGATCGCGTGGAAGTACTGGAACTGCTCACCGACCTGTACGCGGACGCGGTCTTCGCTGCCGAAGTCGGAGAACCACAACGTCTCGTGGTTGCGTTCGACAACTCGCTCACCGTCGTGTGTCAGCAGCCATCCGGCGCATCGGTCTGCCAGGGATCCGAGATCTCGGGATGATCGTGCGTCGATGTCATGCTCGACCATGCGGCCGCCGATCGTTGCGTACTGCACGAGTCCGTCGACCGACACCCGGCCGTCGTTGTCGCACTCGTCGTCGCCGAGTGGCACGGGATCGTGGGTCGCGACGATCGGCCCCAGGCGGGTCAACGCGTCGAGGACGACCCGCTCCGTCTCCGGCCCGGGCGAGCGCTCGTGCGCCTCGAGCGCAAGGAGGACCGACGTCGTCGGATCGTCGACGGCGACTGCAGCCGACCGGCTGATCAGCGTGCGGAGGTCGGCCTCGTCTTCGGCAGCAACCGCAGCGTTCCGCTGCTCCACTGCATCGTCGGTGGCGTCCTCGGCGCGACTGCGCAGTCCGAACGCGACTGCGGCGGCGATGACGGCGACGACCAAGGCCACGCCGGTCGCGCCCACGAGTGCTCGGAGTCGCCGGAGGCGCGCAGCGTCGGCGCGGCGCTCCCGTTCGGCCAGCGCAGTGGATGCCGTGACGAACTCCACGTCGACGGCTCGGAGTCGGGCGAGCTCGGTCGCCAGGAGCGACTCGGCCGACTCCAACCGTCCACCGCGCACGACGTCGCTGTCCTGGCGCCCGCCACCGTTCCATCGGTCTGCGAGTGCGGCGACCTCCGCGGCCCGGCGCCGGGCATCTCTGTCGTCTCGCAGCCATTGGCCGAGTCGGGGCCATGCGGTGAGCAGCGCCTCGTGCGCGATCTCGACCGTCGGTTCCCGGGTCTCCGGATCTCGGTCGAAGGTGAGGAGGCGAGCGTCGCTGAACCGTGCCAACACCGACGGCGGCGAGGCGCCGTCGATCTCGGCCACCGGCATCCGGCGCCGGAGATCTGCCGTGCCTCCACTGGTCGTCAGTCGTCCGAACAAGTGGCGGATCGCATCCCGCTCGGACGTCGATGAGGCGTCGTACAGCTGCTCGGCCCGGATGGCGAGTGCGCCCGTGAGTCCTCCCATGTCGCGGTAGACGGCGTTGGTCATCACCCCGTCGACCCGTCGGTCGAAGAGATCAGCCAAGGCGTACTGGAGCAACGGGAGGGGAGCGGGCTCGCCGATGGTGTCGGCGACGATGGTTGCCAACAGCCCAGGTTCCAGCGTGACACCGACTGCCGTTGCCGGCTCGACGATGGCTTCCTCCAACTCGTCGGCGGCGAGCGGCGTCACGTCGATCGCGGTCTGCTTCAGGACTGCGGCGAAGTCGCGATGCGAGAGGGGGCGATCGTAGAAATCAGCGCGAAGCGTTGCGATGAGGCGGACTGCGCTGGTCGGCTCCTCGATCGCGGTTGCGAGCGATTCGAGGAACAGCGTCGACTCGCGCTCGTCGGCAGCGAACAGTTCCTCGAACTGATCGATGAAGAGGAGGATGATCTGGCCCTCGTCGACGGCGCCTCGAACGGAACGGAGCAGTCCTCGCCGCCCGCTGCGGAGGACACGCTCGAGGTCATCGACCGGACTGGTCGCGACGCGGGAGAGCGCATCGGCCAGCGCACCAAATGGATCGTCGCCGGGAACCATCGAGGTGATGAACCACTGCTCGGAGGTCTCGACCGCGCCCAGTCGAAGGGCGGGGATCAGGCCCGCCCGCACGACGGATGACTTTCCGGAACCTGAGGCACCGACGAGCACCGCACTGCGAGAGCGGATGCCTGGTGTGGCGAGCGATTCGACCAGCTCCTGGCGCAGACGATCTCGACCGTGGAAATGCGTCGCGTCCGCCTCCTCGAACGCGTGGAGGCCGCGATACGGGTTCTCGGCCGCAGTGCGCACACGAGCGGGCCGACGGCGCGTCAGCGCCTCGACGAAGTCCGAGACGGAGGAGAAACGGTCCGCTGGGTCCTTCTCGGTGGCTCGTGCGACGGCCGCAGCCAACGACGCGTCGATCCCGTGTTCGCCGTGGAGGTCGGGGAGCGGTTCGTGCAGTTGACGATGGAACAGTTCGGGGCCCGTTGACGACTCGGCGAACGGGAGTGAGCCGGCGAGACACTCGTAGGCCACCACCCCGAGGCTGAAGATGTCGGCGGCGGGTCCGACACGCTCCCGCCGGAGTTGCTCGGGCGGGGCGTACAGCGGTGTGCCCGGCGAGAGTGCGGCGGCGGCGCTGTCGGCGAGCACCGGATCGAGCGCGATGCCGAAGTCCGAGAGGTAGGCATTTCCGTGCTCGTCGAACAGCACGTTCGCCGTCTTCACGTCGCGGTGGACGATCTGGCGATCGTGAGCAGCCTCGAGCGCTGCCCCGACCTGGGACATGAATCGAAGCGTGTCCGCCTCGGTGAGCGGACCGTCGTCGAGCCGGCGTTCGAGGGTGCCTCCCCGGAGGTACTGCATCACCAGGAGCGCAGAGTCCGGCCCTCGCCAGAAGTCGACGAGCGGGACGATGTGCGGGTGTTGGAGCCTTGCAACCAGGTGTGCCTCGGCCTCGAAGCGTCGGATGAACGCCGGCTGCGACGCCAGCTCGGAGCGGATCTGCTTCACCGCGACCTCACGGTCGACCGAGGTCTGACGAGCCCGCCACACCACCGCGAACGCACCAGTTCCGACCTGCTCGAGCAGTTCGTAGCCGCGAACCACCGGCTCCGCTCGATGCTGGTCGGTCGTCGACTCGCTCACGATTGCCCCCGCTCGCTCGCGCCGCCGAGAGTATCGGGGTCGAGCGTCACGAGTCCGGCGTCCGCCAGGTCCCGGGCCAGGAGGAGCGGTGTCCCCGAGTAGTCGAAGTCCCGGTCCCCGAACGGGAAGCCCGTGTTCGGTCCGACTGCGATCGCGGCAACGACCCGGTCGTCGAGCGCCACCCGGCACACGAGGGAGAGTCGCATGATCACACGATGCGCAAAGAACGCTGCGGAGAGTAGAGGTCGTGAGGACGGGTCCAGCCGGACCCCTCGACTCGCCTCCGATCCGTAGAGTCGGCGCCCATGCGAGTGATTTCGGCCAACGTCGACGTCGACGTCGACACCGCATCGCACGTCACGTTCGGCCGGGGTGACGACGTGGACATCCGCGTGGCCAGCGCAGAGGACACGGCTGTGTCCCGGCGCGCCGGAAGCATGGCGTTCGATCGGTTCGCATGGCGGATCACGAACATCGGTCGCCGTTCGTTCTTCGTCGTGGAGGCCGGAGAGGAGATCGAGCTCCGCCCCGACGCGCACGATCACAGCACCCACCAGATCCTCCACGACGAGACATGGATCAGGATTCCTGCGTCGCACGGCGACATCGCGCTGGTGCTCGACATCCCGCCGACCGAGCGCCCCGAACCGGCAGCGCTCCATGTGAGCGGGGCGGACGGGGGCACCCTCGTCGAGCAAGAGGTACGGCTCACCGACAACGAACTGCGGTCGGTCGTCGCCGTGTACGAGGGGTTCCTCGCGCTCCCGCCGCGCTACCGACGTGAACCGAACTCCTATCGGGCCGCTGCGCACCGGATCTCCGCCGAGGAAGGCAAGGTCAAAGCTGACCTCCGACGGGTGAGCGAGAAGGTCGCGAAGGCCGGAGGACCGGACGACGGGGGTTCGCGGGCGCGCGACACCCTGATCGGGTGGCTGGCGAGCCGGGGCGTCGTCTCCCGCTCGCATCTCGCGGTGCTCGACGACTGACGCGCTCGCGACGGGTCCACCCGGACCTCGGTCTCGTGCCGTCGGAGATGGTGGCGGGTTGGCGCTCGATCAGTGCCCGGCGCGGACCTTGCCAGTGGCGTTGCCGTGGAGCCGCTCGGCGTGGCGGTTGAGGCCGATCAGCTCGGCGTCGATGCCGCGTTCCGCGAACTTCTCGACCACCGCGTCGAGTGCGACGACGGCCGAGGTGTCCCAGATCCGGGCATCGCTGAGGTCGATCTCGACCCGGCGGACCTGCACGGCGTCGTAGTCGAACTGGTGGACGAGGTCGTTCGTCGACGCGAAGAACAGCTCGCCCGTGACTGCGTACAGGCGCTCCACGTTGTCGGGGTCGACGACGCTGGTGACCGACACGACGTGCGACACATGGCGCACGAAGAACACGGCAGAGAGGAGGACGCCGGCGCCGACGCCGTAGGCCAGGTTGTGGGTCAACACCACGATCGCCACGGTCGCAGCCATGACCGTGGTCTCGTTCTTGGGAATCGAGCGGAGTGTGTCGGGGCGGATGCTGCGCCAGTCGAACGTGCCGACCGAGACCATGATCATCACGGCGACGAGGGCGGCCATGGGGATGCGTGACACCCAGTCACCCAGCACGAGGATCAGGATCAGCAGGCTCACGCCTGACGCCAGCGTCGACAGCCGCGTACGACCACCGGTGCGATGGTTGATCATCGACTGACCGATCATGGCGCACCCGGCCATGCCGCCGATGAAGCCGGTGAAGATGTTGGCGATGCCCTGGCCTCGAGACTCTCGGTTCTTGTCAGAGTCGGTGTCGGTCAGGTCGTCGAGGAGTTGCGCGGTGAGGAGCGACTCGAGCAGTCCGACGAGGGCGAGGGTGATCGAGAACGGGAGGATGATCCCGAGCATCTCGAGCGTGAGCGGCACGTCGGGGAGGGCGAGGAACGGCAGCGAGTCGGGCAGGGCACCCATGTCACCGACGGTTGGCAGGCCGAGGTCGAAGCCGATGGCGACCCCGGCGAGCACGACGATGGCCACCAGCGGCGACGGGATGGTCTTGGTCAGGCGGGGGAGTCCGTAGATGATCGCGAGGCCGGCGGCGATGAACGCCAGATTCAGGGGCAACTGGTCGGTGTTCGCTTCGTCGGTCAGGAGGATGTGGGGGACCTGCGCCAGGAAGATCAGGATCGCCAGCGCGTTCACGAATCCGAGCATCACGCTGCGAGGGATGAACCGCATGAGCTCGCCGACGCCGAGATAGCCGAGTCCGATCTGGATGATGCCGGCCAGGATCGTGGCGGCGAAGAGGTACCCGACGCCGTGGGCGGCCACGAGGGGGATGACGACGAGGGCCATGGCCGCGGTCGCGGCCGAGATCATGCCGGACCGTCCGCCGGTCAGCGAGATGATGATTGCGATCGAGAACGATGCGTACAGGCCGACCTTCGGGTCGACACCGGCGATGATCGAGAACGAGATGGCCTCGGGGATCAGTGCGAGGGCGACGACCAGGCCCGAGAGGATGTTGGTCCGTGGATCGGCGAGCCAGCGGCGGTCGAGACCCGTGGGGCGACGAGGCAGGAGGCCGCGCGACGAGGAAGCGATGGAGAACATGGACACCGTGCAGCTTTCGTGGGGCGGATGATCGGGCGTTCGGGAAACGCCGGTACATGCTCTTCACGAGGCGTGACTGCAGGGCGTCCGTCGATGCTAGATGAATCAAGCACGGCGCGGGGTGCCGGCGGCTGTGCTTTCCGTCACACCCGCCCGCCGGTGAGGATCACCGATACGGCGCCCGGCACACTCATCCGGCCGGCGAGCGCCAGCTCCCGTCCGGGAGTGTCGCCCCGAAGGCCTCGAGCGATGAGGGGGCAGCGGTGTCGGCCAGGTACGTGTCCAGGAACGTGATGACCGCGTCGGGCACCGTCGGCCAACTCGGGGTGTCCGCGCCGTAGACCGGGTCGAAGTGGTCGGCGTCCGGCAGCACCAGGAGGCGGGTGGGCTCGGCCGCGTCGCCGAGGATCGTCTCGCTCTCGGCCAACGGTGCGATCTGGTCGGCATCGCCGTGCACGAGGAGCAGCGGCGTTCCCGAGTAGTCGAAGTCGGTCTCACCGAATCGGAATCCGGTCGTCGCCCCGAACGCGATGACTGCGGAGATCCGTTCGTCCCGACAGCAGTCGTGGAACGCGGTGGCGAGCGCGGCGCTCGCTCCGATGCTGTGACCGGTGATCGCGATCCGGTCGGAAGCGGTCACAGCGGCGAGGTCGTCGGCGACGCCATCGGCCGGATGCAGGATCGCATCCACGACGGCCGTGGCATCAGCCGGCAGCTCGGGGAAGTCGGCGGCAGAGCTGGCCGGTGCCGAGACCTCAGGCGAGTTCGGCGCGGCCACCGTGAACCCTGCGTTGTACAGCGCCAGGAGCAGGGGGTCTCCCGGGGCGGCCGCCCCACCGAGCCCGTTCATCCACACCACGAGGGGCCGCGCCTCACCGCTGGCCGCGCGTGCGTTCTCGCCGCCGCCGTCGGCGCCCTCGTAGAGCAGCTCCACCGGGATGGTGCGGGTGTCGGCACCCTCCAGGACGGTCTCGCCGTCAGCGTCGACGATCTCGTCTGTCGCCCGCGTGGGATCGACGACCTCGACGGTCCGCCATGCCATTCCGGCAGCGGACGAGTCGGCGTCGGTCGGTGTGTCGTCCGGAGCGGTGATGGTCGACGGGCCGGCGCTCGTCGACGCATCAGAATTGCTGCCGCAGGCACCCAGCGCGAGGAGGAAGGTGGCCAGGACAGCGAGGGGTCGAATCGGGGGTCGACGGGTCATGGCGCGAGCTTGTTGCTTCTGGCTCGTCGCCGAAAGAGCACACGGGGACGGGTCCACCTGGCCCTCTGGCGGACGTCACGAGCGTGGACGACGATGTCCCCGAGCCGGTCGGTGGCTGTACCGGGGCCGGCGCATGAAGGCGTGGTTGCACGATGGCTCGACGCTGGGTGGATTCCACCGCTCTGGTCGCGACGTGGCACCGGGGATTCAGATTCACGGCGTTCGTGCCGATGTGTTCTCGGAGGAGGCCGGAGATGCACTCGCGGTTGGGTACCCAGATGCGGTTGGCGCTGGCCGGAGAAGCCGGTCGCGAGCGCTCTTCGGCACGGCTCACCGTCATCATGCTGTGCTGTCTCGCGGTGTCGATCCTCGCGCTCGTCGACCCGAACGCGCTGCGGATCTCGGCGGTCATGGCGATCGCGGCCACCGCTGTCGCCGCGACCAGCGCTCGGACTCCGGGCCCGACCCTGGGGACGACCGGCCTCGCCGCTGGCCTCACGGTGCTGGCCTTCAGCGGGTTCGGACTCCCTGACGCCACCGATCCGGCGATGACACTGGTGCTGTCGCTCCTCGCGTATCCCCTGCTGGGCATCGCCTACTTCGAGCACCTGGCCCGGCATCGCCGTATCCGTGAGTCCGACCTCGTGGTCGAGGCCGGGCTCCTGGGCGCGGCCTCGGCACTGGTCGTACAGGCCATCGTCGAGTGGCGCGTGCCGGTCATCGACCATGCCTGGAGTCCGGCAGCAATCTCGCTGGCCGCGGTCGTCGCCGGCCTCGACGTGTCGCTCGCCGTCATTGCCGGACGAGCACTTCCCATGGAGTCGTCGCGCCGATCGGCCGTCATCCCGCTGCTCACCGCTGCGGTGCTGATGGCGGCATTGCACATCGGGAGCACCCTCGCGATGGCACTCGGCCAGTCGCTGAACCACCTCGATCTGGTGGCGGCGCTCCCGATGGTGGCCTTCACCGCTGCTGCGGCCATGGACATCATCGTGCCCGCGCCCAAACACGTGGCGTTCCACGTCCACCGCTTCTCGCCCACGCATGCGATGGTCGTCGGTCTGTCGGTGCTGGCCGCGCCCGCCGTGCTGTCGTTGCAGGTGATCAGTGGCGTGTCGGTGTCGGCCACGGTGGCCGTCGGTGCCGCCGCCAGCGCCATCGTGCTCGCCTGGCACGTGGTCACGTTGCTCCGCGAGCGGGCCGCCAGCGAGCACCGCGCGACGCACGACGCCCTGACCGACCTCCCCAACCGCGTGCTGTTCCTCGACCGGCTCGGTCGGGCGATCGCCCACGCTGCGCGGAACCAGACGCCGGTCGGTGTCCTCTACCTCGATCTCGACGGCTTCAAGGACGTGAACGACTCGCTCGGTCACGAGCGCGGCGACCAACTGCTCCAGATCACGGCCAAGCGACTCCTGGACTGCTCTCGGGACGAGGACACGGTCGCTCGCCTCGCCGGCGACGAGTTCGCCATCCTCCTCCCTCACCTGGCCAGCGCCGACGACGTGCTCATCGTCGCTGAGCGCGTCCTCGCGATACTGGACGAGCCGTCGACGGTCGGCGGTCAGCGGGTCCGAAATCCGGCCAGCATCGGCGTCGCCGTGTACCCGCAGGACGGCACGAAACCACTCGAGCTGTTGTCCGCCGCCGACTCGGCGATGTATCGGGCGAAGGAGCACGGCGGGGGCACCGTCGGCGTCTTCAGCTCCGAGCTCTATCGTCATGCGGCGTCACGGCTCGAGATCGAGAATGCGCTCGTCACGGGGATCGAGCGGGGTGAGCTGGTGTTGCACTATCAGCCGATAGTCCATGCGGAGGACGGGAGCATCGTTGGCGCCGAGGCGTTGGTCCGATGGCAGCACCCCACCCGGGGTCTGCTCCCGCCCGCCGATTTCATCCCGGTGGCCGAACAGTCCGATCTGATCTCCGTCGTGGGACGTCACCTCCTGCGTGAGGCGTGTGGCGAGCTCGCTCGGTGGGCGGTCTCCGGGTTCGGAGACCAGTTCATCTCGGTCAACGTCAGCGGCCGGCAGTTCAAGGGCGACATCGTCTCGGACGTCACCGCTGCTCTTCGCGAGACGGGCGTCGATCCACGGTGTCTGCTGCTCGAGCTCACCGAGAGCACGGCGGTCGACGACCTCGACTGTGTGGTGGCGCGGCTCCACGAGCTGCGCGATCTGGGGGTGTTCGCCGCGATCGACGACTTCGGCACCGGCTACTGCGGACTGCAGTATCTGGGCGACCTCCCGGTGAGCACGCTCAAACTCGATCGTTCGTTCGTCCAGTCGCGGAAGGCCAGTTCCGAGGCCATCATCGCGGCGACGGTCGCCATGGCGCACAGTCTCGGACTCACCCTCGTGGCCGAGGGGGTCGAGACGAGCGATCAGCAGCAGTTCCTCGCGCGCAGTGGCTGCGATCGCCTCCAGGGATTCCACACCGGGCGCCCGATGCCGGGCGACGAACTGCGTTCGTTGCTGGGCGCCGAGGCCGACCGGCCAGCAACTCGGGCCGTCACGGGGTAGCCGACCGGGTCACGTCCGGGTGGCGCATGGGCCACCATGACGTGGTGGTGATGTTCGACGATGAGACGAGGCGCCGCCTGGTCGCCGTGTTCGATCGGGTGATCCCCGAGGACGACCACCCATCGGTGAGTCAGGCCGGCCTGTTCGAGTATCTCGATCGTCTCGGCGGCGAGATCCACACCGCACCGCTCGTCGACCGGGCGATCGCGGTGATCGACGTGCTCGACCGACGCGCGCTCGAGGTCCACGGCCGAGGAGTCGCTGCGCTGGAACCGATGGACCTCGACCGTCTCCTCGCCGACCTCGAGTGGTCTGATCGTGAGGTCCTCGTGCAACGGGCCGCCGAGGCGTACTACGGCGGCGCCGATGTCGCGGGTGCACGCATGATCGGCTTCGACGCCCGTCCTCGCCGGTCACCCGACGCGCCGGTTGCCGACCCCGATGTCTCGCCCGTCGGCTTCGACGAGATCGACGGGCGGTACGACGTCGTCGTGCTGGGCGCGGGCGCGGGTGGCGGAGTTGCTGCGTGCACGCTCGCCGAAGCGGGGGCTCGGGTGCTGCTGGTCGACCGTGGCGAGGCGCTCCCGTACGACCGCGTCGGCCGTGATCATCTCCGCAACCACCGGTCGTCGGTGCACGGCAACAACACCGGGCCGTCGCCGATCGGAAACCCCCGCGAATGGATCGGCCGCGACGATCGCCCGACCACGATCGATCTTCCCCACGACCCCCGCTGGCACAACAACGCCATGACCGTCGGTGGCGGCAGCCGGGTGTACCAGGGCATGGCGTGGCGGTTCGCCCCCACCGACTTCTCGATGGCATCGACCTACGGCGTCCCCCCGGGGAGCTCGCTGGCCGACTGGCCGATCGCCTACGACGATCTGGAACCGTTCTACGGCTGGGCTGAACACGACCTCGGCGTGTGCGGTGACGCCTCCAGCCACCCGGCGATGGGACCGCGCTCGGCGGACTATCCGATGCCGCCGCTGCCCACGAACACCGAGGCAGGGGTGCTCGGTGTCGGCGCCGCCCAGCTGGGTCTCCACACGGGACCGGTGCCCCTGTTGATCAACTCCGTGCCGCGGGACGGTCGCGCCCGGTGCGTGCAGTGCGGCGAGTGCGTGGGCTTCGCGTGTCCCTCGGGGGCGAAGAACGGGACGTACGACACGGTGATCCCGCGCGCCCTGGCGACCGGACATGCGCAACTCGTGACCCGCACCCGTGCCGTCGAGATCGTGGTCGACGGCGCCGGCGTGGTGGCTGGTGCCCGCCTCGTCGACGAACGCACGGGGGTCGAGCGGACGGTCGCTGCCGCAGACCTGGTGGTGGCGTGCGGCGCCATCGAGTCGGCCCGACTCCTGCTCGACAGCCGGTCTGCCCGCCATCCGAGCGGGTTGGGGAACGCGCACGACCAGGTCGGACGACACCTCCAGGGCCACAGCTTCGTGAGCGTGTTCGGACGGTTCGACGACCCCGTCCTCGACCTGGCGGGTCCCGGTGTCAGCATCGCCACCGTGGACCACCTGCACGGAAACGATGGCGTGATCGGCGGCGGCGTCATCGCCAACGAGATCGTCAAGCTGCCCATCGTCCACTGGCGCTGGGCCCATCGACCCGGGGCGCCGCGCTGGGGAGCGGCGGCCAAGGCCGAGATGCGGGACAGCTATCGAACCACCAGCCATCTGTTCGGGCAGGTGCAGGAGATCCCGATGCCCGACAACCGGGTCACGCTGGGCGACCAGTTCGACGCGCTGGGCATGCGGGTGGCGCGGCTCCACGGCGCTGCCCACGAAGAAACGATCCGAACGGCCCGTCACCTCCGAGACATCGCCCATCGGTGGATGACCGCGAGTGGGGCTCGCGAGGTGTGGGCCGATGCCGTCCCCACCGGCCTCACGGCCGGACAGCACCAGGCAGGTACGTGTCGGATGGGTACCGATCCCGTCGACTCCGTCGTCGATCCTGACGGGCGGGTCCACGGACATCGGAACCTGTGGGTCGCCGACGGGTCCGTCCACGTGACCAACGGCGGGGTCAACCCGGTGCTGACGATCTATGCCCTCGCACGCCGCACGGCGTCGATCCTCGCCGCGAGTCGGTGAGCGAGTAGAAGAGGATCCGTGACCGACGCCGCAGAGCCCACCATGCGCGAGGACTTCATCCGCGAACAGGTCCGCGCCGACATTGATGCCGGCACCTTCGGCGGGCGTGTCCAGACGCGCTTTCCCCCCGAACCGAACGGGTACCTCCACATCGGACACGCCAAGGCGATCTGCCTGAACTTCGGTCTGGCCGACGAGTTCGACGGCACCTGCAATCTGCGCTTCGACGACACCAACCCTGCGGCAGAGGACATCGAGTACAGCGACGCGATCCAGGACGACCTGGCGTGGCTCGGGCTGGCGCCGGCGTCGGTGTTCCATGCATCGGACTACTTCGCACAGCTCTACGACTGGGCGGAGTCGCTGATCGAGAAGGATCTCGCCTACGTCGACGACCAGGATGCCGAGACCATCTCGGCCCAGCGCGGACGCTTCGGTGAGCCGGGCGACAACAGCCCGTTCCGAGATCGCGCACCGGAAGAGAACCTGGGACTCTTCCGCCAGATGCGCGACGGCGCGTTCGCCGACGGCGACAAGGTGCTGCGGGCCAAGATCGACATGGCGCATCCGGTGATGGCCATGCGCGATCCGGTCCTGTACCGGATCCGTCGGGTGCCCCACCAGCGCACCGGCGACCGGTGGATCGTCTACCCGACCTACGACTGGGCGCACGGCCAGTCGGATGCGATCGAGGGGGTCACACACTCGATCTGCACGCTCGAGTTCGCCGATCACCGTCCGCTGTACGACTGGTGTCTCGAACAGCTCGACCTGCCCCACGACAAGCCGGAACAGCTCGAGTTCGCCCGCCTCGGCCTGACCCACACGGTCATGTCCAAACGTTTGCTGCGACGCCTCGTCGACGACGGCGTTGTCGACGGCTGGGACGACCCGCGCCTGCCCACGCTGCGGGGACTGCGCAGGCGCGGCTATCCCGCCGAGGCGATCCGAGCCTTCGTCGACCACATCGGCGTGGCCAAGACCAACAGCGTCGTCGAGATCGAACTGCTCGAGTCCTTCGTCCGCCGGCACCACAACGAACACGCGCTCCGTCGCATGGCGGTCCTCGATCCGGTCAAGGTCGTCGTCACCAATTGGCCGGCAGGTCTCGTCGAACACGTCGAGGCCGTCAACAACCCCGAGGACGAAGCCGCGGGAACGCGGTCCGTCCCCTTCAGTGGGGAGCTCTGGATCGAGCGGGCCGACTTCGAGGCCGACCCGCCGCCCAAGTACTACCGGCTGACCCCGGGCCGCGAGGTCCGCCTGCGGGCCGGTTACTTCATCACCGCGACCGATGCCGTGACCGACGACGACGGGAAGGTGGTCGAGATCCACGCCACCTACGACCCCGAGACCAAGGGCGGCCAAGCCCCCGACGGCCGCAAGGTCAAGGCCACGATCCACTGGGTGTCGGCCGATCACGCCATCGACGGGACCGTGCACCTCTACGAGCGTCTGTTCGCGACCGAGCACCCCGGTGCCGAGACCGGCGACCCGCTGGACGACCTCGACCCCGAATCACGCGAGACGCGCACCGACGTCAAGCTCGAGCCGGCACTGGCCGATGCCGAACCCGGCACCGTCGTCCAGTTCGAACGGCTCGGCTACTTCGCCGTCGATCCCGAGCAGCCGCGGACCTTCCACCGGACCGTCGGCCTGCGTGACGAGTGGGCCAACATCCAAAAACGAAAATAGTTCGGGCTTGTCGCGACCGACGCGGAGCGGTGGGGGCGTATATCTTCAGCGGATGAGCATCGCTCGTCGCCATGGCCGGATTTGGTTCGCCGCTGTTCTCGGGGCGGTTGGATTGGCGAGCGTGGTGCCAGCGCCGGGGTCGCCGG
>JBBKVY010000195.1:0-3153 GCA_037968675.1 Acidimicrobiales bacterium
TCTGCCGCTTCTCCGGGAGTGGCGCGACACCCTTCGGCGTGTCCGGGGCGCGCACGGGGAAGGTCTTCGGTACCGGGATGCGCGGCACCCTGAGCTTCACGACACGGCTTTCACGACACATCAGCCATGAGGATCGGTGGGTTGTGAACGTGGGTGATGGTCGGCTGCGGGCCCACGACGTCGGCCGCCAGTTCGAGGGCGTCCTGCATGGTGCTGGCGGGTGCGAAGCCCAGGCGCCGGACGGCTGCGGGGTCGCCCCCGACGATGACCACCTTGCCGAGGTGCTGGAGCGCGTGGCTGCCCCAGTACCACATGTAGAACGGGTGGACCCCGTGGTACGCGTAGCTCGTGCGGTAGAGGTGGCGATACCACTCGTCCTCGGCGAAGTCCTTCTCGTACTTCTCCACCTCCGCAGGGTCCGTGGTCTGCGAGAGGACCTGCTCGAAGAAGTCGATGTAGCTCGGATGGTGGACCGGATGGAACTCCCACGGGGTGGGGTGGGTCATGATCAACACGCCACCCTCCTTCACCAGGGGCTTGCCGCGGTACATGTTGAAGAAGTAGCCCAGCCCCAGGCACATCACCAGGATCGGGTTCATGATCGAGTTGACGTTGTAGGGGCAGATGTAGGGGAGTCCCATGGTCAGGACATCGGTCTGGCCCTCGACCGGGACGATGTGCTGCTCCAGGCAGTGTTCCAGCGTCTTCTCGTGCACGGCCTCGACCTCGCCGGCCTGCACGCTCGTGACCGCGTACGGCGCCTTCCACGACATGAACGCAGCCCGCTTGGCCCGGGCCGGCATGCGCTTGAGGCCGGCCTGCATGCCCATGAACATGGCCCGGTCCCTGGCCGTCCACTCCCACTCGCGCTTGGCGAGCATCGACATCGGGCTCTGGGTGTCGAGGGCATCGGTGCCGAAGGTGTCGTTGTTGAGTGTGGTCTCGATCTGGAAGACCTTGACGTCGTTGTCGCGCAGCACCTTGCCCATCCGCCAGTTGGAGTGGTGGAGCTCGGAGCTGTGACGGTCCATGAAGCTCTTCGAGTGCTGCATGGTGTGGACGTTGTGATGGTGCTTGAGGCTGGGGTAGCCGGCGAGGCCGGTGGCGGTGCTCTTCCAGCCGCCGTCCATCGACACCAGGTTGATGTTCACGTAGACGATCAGGTCGCTGGTCGCGGCCCGCTTGTTGATGGCGACGAGCTCGCCGTGGTCGGTGGTGCCGATCTCGAGCATGCCGTCGGGATCTTCGGCGTCGTGGTTGTAGAGCTTCCCCTCGGGGGCGAAGGCGTCGTAGACCCGATCGCCGACGGCGTGGCGGAGCTCGCCCTCGGTCATGCGACGGTGCAGGGCGAGGGCTGCGATGATCTCCACGTCGTCGACGCCTGCCGCGGCGGCGGTGTCGAGTACGGCTTCGATGACGCGCTGGCGTACGTCGGGCTTGCGCATCTGGGGGAGCGGCAGGCTGATGTCGTCGAAGCAGATCGTGAGCTTCATGTCGGCGAAGAGCAGCTCCGACAGCGGCTTCGAGTCGCCGAGCGGATTCTCGAGCGCAGCGGCGATCGTGTCGTCGACGTTCTTGATGCCGGGCAGCGGCTCGGCCGGATAGATCACCCGGGTGCGGCCGGCGGGCATCTTCTCGAGCGAGAACCCCTCACCCCGATGGAAGAGGATGGGTGGTGTCGACGAGTCGACGTCGAGCACGAGTCCGGGACGGGGCATCAGCGAACCCCTCCCACGAACACTGGATCTTGCGGCCGTTGTGGCGACCCCTTGACAACTTTGGGCGCAAGATTCATGTGGGGTTCCTCATGTCGAAGGCGATCTTGACGGCGCCGCGGCGGCCGGCTCGGGCGGCGTGGCTGATGGCGTCGGCGTAGCGAGGCAGTGCGTAGGTCTGGGTGACGAGTCGGCCGAGATCGCGGGCTGCGACGAGGTCGAGCGCCGCGTCGAAGTCGGCGCGGTCGTACGCGTAGACCCCTCGGAGGGCTGCTTCGCGATGCCAGAGGCCGGTGAGATCGAGGCTGACGGTGGCGGGCATGCCCACGACCAGGACGGTGCCGCCCGGGGCGACCACCTGGAGTGCCTGGGCGAGGCTGGCCTCGGACCCGACGCAGTCGATCACCGTGGGTGCGCCGCCCGTGAGCTGGCCACTCCCATGGTCGCGGCCGAGCTTCATCGAGCCGGTCGAGAGGCGGATGGCGCCGGCGAGCTCGCCGGGGTCGACGACCTTCGACGCGCCGAGCTGCTCGGCCAGTTGTTTCTGGTGGCTGTAGCGGGCGGCGACCGTGATGTCGGTCCGGTCTCGTTGAGACAATGCGGCCACGGTGAGCAGTCCGAGCGTGCCGGCGCCGATGATGGCGACGGGTCCGTCGTCGGTGACCTGGGCGGCGGCGTGGACGGCGCAGGCGGTGGGTTCGACCATGACGGCGGTCTCGTCGGACAGCGCCTCGGGGACGGCGACGAGTTGGTCGGGATGGGCGACCATCTCCTCGGACCATCCGCCGCCGGTGTCGCAGCAGAATCCCGACTGGAGCCCCGGCTCGAGGTGCCCGAACGCGATGCGCTCGCACCGGTTGATCCGGCCGACGGCGCACGAGTCGCAGACGGGATCGACGCCCCGGATGGCGCAGTGGAGCACCGGGATCAGGACGGCGCGTGAACCGTCGTCGAGCAGACCGACGACCTCGTGACCGGGCACGAACGGGAAGCTGACGATCGGCTCGAAGTAGCGCGACGAGTGCCCGTCGATCGTCGACAGATCGGAACCGCAGATGCCGGCGAGACGAGGCCGGAACGCCACCCACTCGTCGGTGGGCAGCTCGGGCGCATCGACGTCGCGGAGCCGGATCGGTCCGACGGCCGCGCCGGCGCCGGGTTTCAGGGCTCCGGCGACCATCGCCGCCGCGTACCGGGCCGGCTTCCGCGAGAACTCGAGCGCCTTCACCGGGTCGCCACCCCTACCGTTCTGGTGAGCGGACGCGTCATCTGGTGGTGCCGTTCGCTGACCAGAACGGCCAGTCGGTGGTTCTGGTGAGCCGACACGCCATCTGGTGGTTGCATTTTCACACCAGAATCGGGCGGGGTGTTGGTGGCCTGCGCGTTCATCGGGCGATCCTCGTGGGAGTGCGGCCGCGCCAGGGGGGAGCGATGGGGA
>JBBKVY010000196.1:0-34342 GCA_037968675.1 Acidimicrobiales bacterium
AACTCCCTCGATGGGCAGGCGATCGGTGACCTGTACCGGAACCTGGCCGACTTCCAGCTGGTCTCGTCCCGGGAGGAGGAACACGTCGAGTCGCTGGCCGACACGGTCTCGCCCGCGCCCGTGGTCCGCGTGCCCTTCCTCCGGTCCGATGTCCACGACCTCGACGGACTCCGGGAGATCGAGCGCTACCTGCGCTAGCTGTCGTCGCCCGAGGCCAGCTTCGCTGCGGCTTCGTCGACCGACTCCTCGACCGGCACGATGCGGTCGAAGCCGGTGGTGTGCAGCAGCCGTGTCAGCGACTGACGGCTACAGGCCACGGCCACGTTTCCGCCACTCTCGCGGGTGCGACGGATGCCGCCGATCAGCGCGCCGAGGCCGGCAGAGTCCATGAACGGCACGTCGCTCAGATCGATCAACAGCGCGGTCACGTCGGCGATACCGCCGAGCGCTTCTCGGAACTCGCCGACGGTGTACGCGTCGAGTTCTCCGCTCGGTCGGCAGAGTGTGTAGTCGGGCGTCTCTTCGATGTGGATCTCCACCGGCAGCACGCTAGCTTTCCGCACGTGCCCGTCGTGCTCATCGCCACCGACACCGATGCGGTGGCCGACGAGGTCGACGCGGCGATCGCTGATGAGGGCACCACTGTCGTACGTGTCCGGGCCGGCGCCGACGTGGGCGAAGCCGTCGATACGCACGAGCCGGCCATCGTGGTGCTCGATCTCCAGATCGGGAACATGGGAGGCATGGCCGTTGCCATGCATCTCCGGGCCGAGTCGTCGATGGGCCGGCTGCCCGACACCAGCATCCTCATGCTGCTCGACCGGGAGGCCGACACGTTCCTGGCCAAGCGTTCCGACGTCGATGGCTGGCTCGTCAAGCCGCTCGACTCATTCCGACTTCGACGCGCTTCCAAGGCGCTTCTCGCCGGCGACATGTTCATCGAGCCGGCGTCGGCCGAGACAGTGCCTGCGGTCGCACCGACCGAGTAATCCTCTGCCCGCCGTGGCACCGCCGCTGCGACCATGTGAGGATGTCGACACGGGACCGGTTGGCGGAGTTCTTCCCCGCATTCGCGCTCGAGGTGCGGACGCCACGACTGGTGCTCCGGTTCCCGGATGACGACGACCTGGTCGAGCTGGCCGAGCTCGGAGCCCGCGGCGTGCACTCGCCCGACCAGATGCCGTTCATAATCCCGTGGACGCAAGTACCGGCACCGTTCCAGCAGCGCAACACGCTCCAGTGGTTCTGGTCGCAGCGGGTGACGCTCCAGGGGGACGTCCCGAGCATCACCCTCGTGACCGTCGTCGACGAGGAGATCGTGGGCATGCAGGGTCTGCTGACCGCGAGCTGGAAGGGGACACGCACCTTCGAGACGGGATCGTGGCTGGGTATCGGCCACCACGGCAAGGGCATCGGACGGGAGATGCGCGTGGCCGCGCTCCACCTGGGGTTCGACGGCTTCGCCGCCGATCGGATGGCGACTGCGGCCTACGTCGACAACGGAGCGTCGATCGGGGTGACCGATGCCGTGGGCTATCGGCCGAACGGCACCGAGCTGACGGCCCGGAACGGGGTCCCGACCGAGCTCGTGAAGTACGTGATGGACCGGTCCGACTTCGACGCGATCCGACGCGACGACATCGAGATCGTCGGCGCTGCTGCGGTGGCCGCGTTGTTCGGCAGCGAGAAGGTCCCGGGCGCAGAAGTCGGATCGTGACCGGGTGAGATGGTCGGTTAGTCTGACCGCCCGGTCGGCAACGGCCGGACCCATCCGGGTGGTGGCTCAGCTTGGCAGAGCGCTGCGTTCGGGACGCAGAGGCCGGGAGTTCAAATCTCCCCCACCCGACTCAGAAGAAGGTGGAGGTCAAGGGCGGTTTTTGGCCCCTGACCTGCACGTTTCAACAGGCCCGAGAACGGGCTCAGACCACACTCAGACCACAGGACCTTGACACGTGGCGGTACGAGGTGTGACGGGGTGGGATCTGGAGGCAATCGCCGGCACGTCGGCCAAGCCGCTGGGGCTCAGACAGCGTTTGTGGCGGAGAGCGACGCGGCGCATGCGATCGCATCCCTCGCTTCGATCGACGCAAGCCGACGACGGTGCCCGCGTAGTTCCGACAGGCGCTCGATGAGTTCCGCTGCTCGTCGACGGGCGGAACCGGCATCGGAAACTCTCGAAGAATGGAGAGGTTGAGACTCGTGTAGGCCGCGCCACGGAGGGAGCGGGCGGTGTACTCGAGAAACCTGTTCGACGCGAATACGCAGAGCAGATGGTCGGGATCGGTGCCGACTGTTGGCACTACGGCGACTTCTCCCGCGATGTTGTACACCTAACCCCAACCACGAGTTCACGCCGGAAATCGAAGGTCCCCATGGATGTCGTTGTTGCTCTCTTCAATCTCTCGCTCCTCACCTTCATCGTCGCCACGATGTTCACGGCAGGGCTCGCCACGACACTGGACGAGATCCGGTCCGTGTTCCAGCGGGTGGGCCTCGTCGTCGGCGTGTTGGTTGTGGCCTTCGTTGTCCGACCACTGCTGGGGTGGGGGCTGGCCGAAGCATTCGATCTCGCCACGCCAGCCTTCGTCGCCACTGTGTTGCTGGCAAGCTGTCCGGGCGCCCCGTTCGGAGCCAAGCTTGTCGTCAACGCCAACGCAGATCTGACGACAGGAGCTGTGCTGCAGGCCCTGGTGGCCTCCATCGCCGCATTCACCTTCGCTCCGACCACGAACCTGATCGTCGAAACTGCCGATCTCGGCGATGGCGTGTCGCTACCGGTCGGCGACCTGATAAAGACGGTGGCGTTCCTTCAGATCATCCCGTTCGTGGTCGGCATCCTCATGCGTCACTGGACGGCGCCCAGGGCGCAAGCGTGGCACGAGCCTGTCAGCAAGGTGTCCAATATCGCCTTTCTCCTGGTCGTCGTCGGCGCCACGCTCGGAAGCTGGCAGACGGTCGTCGACCTCGTCGGATCGCGGGCCCTGATCGCAGCAGCCATCTTTGCCCTCGTGATCATGGCGGTTGGCTACTTCGCGGCCGCCGGTCCCGTGAAGACGAAACAGGCGGTGTCGCTCATCCAACCGAACAGCAATGCCGGCCCCGCCTTCGCTGCCGTCGCCATCGGATTCGACAACGATGCAGTGATCATGGGCTCGGTTACCGCCCTCATCTTCGTACATGCCGCCGTTTCGATCGCAACCGCATCGTGGATGGGCAGAGAACACGCCTGAAGACGGGCAAGAGGTCGGCCTCGGTACAGCTCACTGAGGCCCGAGCGCTGAGAGTGGGGTTGGCGAGGTCAGCCGGCGCAATGAACTTCGCCGTGAACCGCGGTGAGCGAGAGCGCCTGGGGAGTGGATTGGCCGCGTCCTCCACCGGTGCCCCACCGACGAGTGGCGGGGCCTTCCGCGGTCACTTCACCTTCACGACGTCATCGGGTCGCCAGGTCTGGTCATAGAACTCGGTGCCGGTGCCGTAGAGTCGGATGGTGACCATGTAGGCGCGACCTTTCAGCGTCTGCATCCAGTTTGTCTCGTTCACGCCCTTCGCTTTCGTCGGGCTGAAGTAGAGATCAACGGACCCGTCCGCATTCGTCTCCACATTGTCCCACTGGTTGCGCGACGGGAAGGGCTGACTGGTTTCCGGCATCGAGCCATCTTGTGGATTGTAAATCGTCACCGCCCAGAAGAGCTTCGCCGGGATGCCGGCCGGTAGATGCAGCTTGTAGGAATTGCTGCCCTCGAGCAGGTCGCCGTCTTTGTCGCGAAAGGTGCTCGGATACTTCGAGCCGAGATCGATGTTGCCCATGACCATGGCGGGTGCCGAAGAGTAGGCGACTTGGAAATAGGCGGCGCGCACATCCAAATCGCGGTAGCTGGAGCGGAACCAATCGTTATCCGCACCGGCCCACACGTTGAAATACTGGCGATCTGTGTAATACATCTCTTTCTTGTCGGCCCGGCCGGCGATGCGCTGTGCATAGATCATCTTGGGCGCCATTTCCACGGCCCTGGTCAGCGTTGCCTTGGCCGCCGCATCGGGATTGAAGGGCACACCCTTGATGATGCCGATCGAGGCGAGGATACCGCTCTCTTCCGGCGTGAATGCCGACACCGGCTCATAGTCCACGAACGCCTTCAGTTTCTCCCAGTAGGTAAAGTCTGTGGGATACATCATGTCCACGCGGTCAGTCGAGCCATTCGGGAACTGCATGGGCATGCGCTCCTTTTCGGTCTTGTTCAACGGGTAGACGCGGGTCGCCTCGGCGAGCGCCACAGCGTCCGTGGGGTCGGCGCCGTTCGCGCCCGGCTTCATCACGGTGCGGAAGAAAAGGTGGGCTCGATAGGTAGTTGACCTAAAGGCGAGGTAACCGGCCGGCACATGCCCCTGATGATCTGGTGGCAGCAGCAGATAAAGCCCTCCACGTCCGCGGTCTGGCCCGGCCGCTCCGACGTCGCTGATGGTGTTTTGCCAGTAGTCCATGAACATCCCGATGACATTCGGCGGCGCATGCACGACCAGCGGCCCGGTCTCCTTGAGGTCGAGGTAGCTCATCGAATAGATCACGTCGGCATTCGGCGTCGGCACCTGTGCCTTGGCCGTCATCCGGTCCTTCCAGATCGGCAGCACGTTGTAGCCCTTGCCATACTTCGCTTCCGAACCTTCCTGCATACCAATGGTGTTCATGATCGGCAGCGTCTGCAGATACGCCTCGATGCCGCGGTGGTAGAGGAACTCTTCGTTCAACTTCGCCACCTCGGCCTTGTCCGGCCAGGCGCCGTTGTACATGTGCTTCACGAGCGGCGTCATGTTCTTTGTGTCATTCATACGGATCTCTTCTTTCGACTATGAAACTTCTATTCAGTTCGCAATGACGTTAGTTCACGAGTTCGACCTGCGGCGCTTTCCAGGTGCCGTCAAGGATGGCCTGATCCGGCCAATAGCTACGCATGAAGAACGAGAACGCGCCGTCCGGCGCAGGCAGCCAGTTGCTTTCCTTGTCGGCGCCGGGTGACGTGGCACCGGCATACAACGTGAGAGAGCCGTCGGCATTGTATTGCAGCGTCTTGTTCTTCGTGCCGAGTGAATAGCGCTTCAGCGGATTGTCGTTGAAGAAGTGGTGTTCGTTGTAAAGCGTCAGCGACCAGAAGCCTTTGACCGGCGGCAGTTGCCCTTTGGCGAAGGTGACGCGGTAAAGATTCTTGCCGTGCATCGGCTCGCCCCGGCCGTCGAGATCGCGGTAGAGATACTTCGTTTCCTCCGGTAGGTTTTCGAAGATGTTGGTCTTGCCGGTGGTGGCGCGGTTCAGGTAGTCGGTGCCCCACTTGGCGTTGTTGACCGTCGAGTTCCAGCCGTTGCTGGCGGGCTGGCCGTTGTACTTCCATTGCCGGAACTTGTCGAACATTTCCTTTTCGGTGGCGATCGCGGTTTCCCTGAGCGTCGCCGCGACCTGCGGATCTTCGGCCGCCGCGTCCAAGACACTGTTGATCCAACCGTAGAGCGCTTCCTCGCCCGGCAGCGGCGGCACGTTCTTCATCACGGCGGGCAACAGGTCAAAAAAGGTTTCAGGAACAACCCACTTGGTCTCAGCAGAGCCGGAAAATGATGCTGGAGCCGGATAGATCGGCGCCTTCGTCCACTCCACGATCTGCATCTCGCCGGTGAACTTCGCCAGTGGGTAGAAGCTGATCTGATTGACGAGAGGCTGGATGGCGGCGCGATCTTCCGCCGTGTCGTCCATGAACACGCGCGGAATCGCGAGCATCATGTCGGTGGAGGAATGGATGACGGCCGTGATGCCTTCGGGGATCTCGCCGTTCCAATGCGGGCCAACCACCAAATAGAACCCCGGCTTCGTGCCGTAGGCCTGGCCGAGTGATGAGATCTCGTCGGTGCGCTGATCGTAGAGCGCATAGACCCAGAAGCGGTCGCCGAAATCCGGGACCTGCACCACGATCGCGTCCTGGTCCAGCTGGCTGACGCCGAAACCATACGCGACGTCCTGGTTCGGACATGCGACCGCGCGCTGGTCCGAGGAGACGTAGTCGGACAGCATGCAAACGCCGTTGAAGGCAGCCGGCAGCACGCCACCGATCAGGCCGGGAGCCGGCAGCTCGTTGAACGCGATGCTGCGGTTGCCCATGTTGACCAGCGGCCAGCCCCAGACGTAGGCCATCTGTCCGACCATCTGGACATACTCGTTGGTCATGAGGGTGCCCGATGCCGGACCGGGAACTTCGACGGCTGTGATGACGTCTTCTTCGACTTCAGGTTTCATCGTTGTGTCCTTTCTGCTTGTAGCTCAGAAATGTTTCGGGTAGAGCTCGGCGTTGAGGGCAGGGATGGCCAGTTCCGGCTAGCGGTGAGCGCTCGGTGAGGGCAGCGTATTCGCCGCCAAGGCGATGCGGACGATCTTCATCGTCTTCCTTCCGTTCCTCGGAATCTTCATCTACCTCATCGTGCGCGGCGACAAGATGAGCCAACGTCACATCGACGCGATCACGGCCCAAGAAGCAGCCGTACAGGACTACATCCGTTCGACCGCCGGCACCATGAGTGCCGCCGACCAACTGAAGTCGCTGGCCGATCTGCACACTGCCGGCAAACTGACCAACGACGAGTACACCGCCGCAAAGAGCGGCATCATCAACGCTTGAACGCACGTCGGCGGCTCGATCTGCTAACACTGAGGAGAGTCCCATGCCCACCACCGTGGAAGTCCAACCGAATCCTTGGCGTACGACACTAAAGGTCGTCACGCAGGCAACCCGCGCGCTGAGCTACCTCGTGTACTTCTACCTCTTGGCAGTCGAGGTCATCCTGCTGCTCGGGTTCTTCCTGCTCCTCTTCGGCGCCAACACGTCTGCCGGATTCACCGAGTGGGTGTATCGCAGTATGGACAGGGCGATGAAGCCGTTCCGTGGCATCTTCACCCCGATCGAGCTCGGCACGACCGCTGGCAACGAGATCAAATCCGTGTTCGAGACATCCGTCGTTTTCGCGATGATCGTCTACGGAGTCGTCGGTATTGCGATCTATTCGTTCATCGGGTGGTTGACCCACCGAATCGGTCTGATCGAGCGTGAAGAACGCGACGGACAGTACGCCGAACGTCCGGACCCGGGCGTCGGCGTCTGACTCGGTCGGCACCACGCGGTCTTGCCATCGACGTACCACGGTGACGTCGGATGGTCATCATCTCTGGAGTGAACGCGTCGGCTGTCGCAGTCAACCAAGCAGAATCAGGCCCGACAGATCCACAGCACCGCCGACGTCGTGCAGCGATGGCGCCGGTCGCGTTGGCTGTTCACGCGCACCTGTGCTTCGGCGGGCTCGTCATGTTCTGCCCGTCGATGACACCGTCGCCGGTGCCGCGGCTGTGGCTGTTCCAGGTCAGAGGCCGAGAATCTGACGCTTCTTCGCTTCGAACTCTTCGTCGGTGAGGATCCCGGCACTCTTCAGCGACGCGAGTTGTTCAAGTTCGGCCACGTAGGCCGGTGCGTCTGGGGTCGGGGCAGCTGCCGCTATTGGGGCTGGAGCGGGCGCGGGCGCCGGGGCAGCTGCGTACGTTGGCGCAGGTGCCGGCGCCGCGGCTTGCATCCGCCGGTCCATTCGTCTGGCAGTGCGTCGCGAGGTGCGGCGCGCGGTGCGGCGCATCGATCGTCGTGCTGGAGGCATCTCACGAATTCCCTTCGTTGGTGGACACTCGTTGGAGGATGGGTTCGCCCAGGAGGGCGATCGCGGCGTCTTGGACGTCGGCCTTGTCGATGAATCCGGCTTCGACGAGGCCGAGTACGGTTCGGGCGACGACAGCGGCCTCGACTTCGGCGGCGAGTTCGGTGGTTGCCAGTGCCTCGATCGATCGAACCGTCGTCTCGGCCGCAAGAGCGTCTGCCATCTCGATCGCCTCGATCGCCTCCGCTGCGCTGATCAGATCCTCGCCTACCATTGCGAGGCCGTCAGGAGTCAAGAAGCCCTGCAGGATCAGTTCTCCGCCTGCATCGGCGATCGCATCCCGAAGACCGGCGGCCCAGTGATGCTCGATCAGCAGCAGCCCGGCACCGGTGCCGGGCTCCATGTCGCCAGCCATACCACGAATGTCGGACACGCTGAGACCGACGGCGGAGGCGTCGCCGACTCCGACCGCAGACATGTCGTCGGCAGCGTCAGAGATCTCTCCCTCGAAGGAGAAGCCGAGCAGTTCGCCGATGATGATGCCGAGGACCTCATCGCCTTCTTCTTCGCCGAGATCACCGAGCTCGAGTGCAACGAGATCGCCGTTGTCCTCCTTGGCGACGAACAAGGCGTCGAGAACTCGAACGGCGTTGAGCGGCGCTACCTCTTCGAGGCGGTCGAGGATGTCGCCGCGGAATTGGTCGAGCGTGTCGAACTGGAATGCGAGCAATTGCACAGGTCCAAGCATGGAACGAAATGTAACAGCCGCTCGCAGAGGCTGCCTGAGCGGCTGCTCCCGGAATGCAGCTCAGGCCGGCGGAAAAATCGTCGCCCAATCCTCGGCCATGCTGATGACCGTCCACCCGAACCTGTTCGCCACGTCGATGACAGGCTCCGGCTCGGTGAACGACTGTGCGACGCTGACGTAGCTGAACTCTCGCTCCGGGTCATCGTGGTCGACGATCAGCGCGAGATGGGGCCCGTCGCCGGTGGCTGCCCATTCGAGCATCTCCCGATCGCCCCCGGAGTTGCCCGCTGCCAGAATGGGTCGGCGGCCGAGCTGCGTCTGTATGTTGGCCACTTTCGCCTCACCTTCGTTGGCCTCGCCGAGCAGATGCCCGGTTCGCAGGATTCGGGGCTGACCGTGTTCGTCACGTGTGAATTCATAAGCGATCAACGTGCCGACAACCGCCTCGGGCGGCACGCCGTACAGATCGTTGCTGATCGAACGAACGAACTCGGTTCCACCGCCCGTGACGATGAAGATCGTGAACTCCCGCCGTCTCAGTTCTTCGAGAAGCTCCAGCATGGGCTGGTAGACGGTGCGACCGAGGGGGACATCGAGTGTGCGGTGGCGGGCACGTTGCATGAACTCGCGCGCGCGCGCGTTGAACTCCTCGGGAACGAGCCCGGTGAAGAGTTCAGCAAGGGCGAGCGCGATCCGATCGAGGCCGATCTCCCCCACCGCTTCGTGGTCGCCGGTCAACAGCGCGGCGTACTCGGTGCGATCCGCCAGCGCCGGGTCTGCGGCAACCGCTTGACCGAGCGCATCGATCATGAAGTCGAGCTGGACGTAACTCGGACGCTCGCACCAGAGGGTGCCATCGTTGTCGAACGCGGCGACGCGCTCGGACGCGGGCAGTTGATCGGCTTGTTTCAAGAACGAGATGAGGCGATCTCTTGTGGCGCCCACCCGCCACGAGGGCAGGAGTTCGTCCTTCATTCTCGTTCGTGCTCCGAAAGGTTGCATTTTCAGGCCTCGACGTGTTGGGGCGCGCGTGCTTGTTCCGAATCCGCACTCACCGCTTCTTCTTCTTCTTTGCGCCCCACCTTGACGAGGATCACGTCGCGGCGTTTGCGACCGTCTTCGGTTCCGAACATGTACCCGAGAGCGGCAGAGAGCAACAACAAGAATCCGAGCGGCACCTTCACATTCATCGGTTTCTCCTCGACCGACGGAGGTGAACCTATCCTCCGGCCGGAGGCGGCGGCAACGTCGGATTGGCGATCGATGGCAGCGAGAGATGACCGAAAGCCGGTGGTTCCGGCGGGAGTAACCTGCAGCGGGGACAGCCCGTGTCCGAACCCTGGAGGAATCCGAGGATGCAATCCAACCGCGACGTGGACCGTGTGTCTCGGCGCAGCATCAGTGGCATCACGAATCGGGTGGCCACCCTCAATCTTCCCGATGCACTCGTCTCGGATCACATGGTCGAGCGGTCGCAGCAACGGGCCGATTCTGTCGGGACGATGCTCCGCAGTACGGCCTCGGTATTGATCCTCGGCATTGCCGTGATCGTCACGCACGACATCGTCGGGGTCAGCGTCGTGCCGATCGTGGCCTCGTGCTGATCATCGAGGACCAACTGGGTGTTGGCGATCGAGTCGATGTCGGAGTCGTCGAAGGCGATGTCGAGCGTCTGACCTTGCGCTCGACGGTCATTCTGGCCCCGGACGGCGTGCGCTGGTACGTGCCGAACAGCGCGATCCGGCACGCGGCCAACGAGTCGCAACACAAGGGTCGAGCCAGCGTGAAGATCGGCGTCTCCTACGAGTCCGACCTTCGCCCCGTCGCCTCGATGTTCCATGACGTGACATTGGCGATGGCTGCCGAGGATCGTTGGGTCGCCGCCGGCGTCGAGGACATTCGAGAGCCCTTTGTCGCCGATCTCGCGGCGAACGCGGTGGTCGTCGAAGTCCGAGCGTCCGTCGTACCGGCGCAGCGACGAGCGTTCGAGCGAGCCCTCAGGGTTCCCTGGTCGAGGCGGCGAGCCAGGCCTCCATCGACCTGTGGGTCCGTACCGCGGCGAGGTGATCCACAGCCATGAAACGCCGTCGTGTCTGATTTCCGACCGGAGTCTCCGACCGGTTCGGAGCCGCCGCCGAGCGAGCGACGGCGAAGCTCCAGGATCTGCGGAAGCGATTTGTCGCGGTCGACATCGCCATGCGTGTGCAGGAGCGCGACAAGCATGCCGCCGGCACGCTCCTGGGAAGCGCGCTGTCGCTCAGGCTGTTCATGTTCTTCGTCCCGCTCATGCTCTGCTTCGTCGGTGTCGCCGGGATCTTGGGCCAATACACCGGCATCGACTCGATCTCGTCGGAGGCCGGCATCACCGGCTCGCTGGCATCCGAGATCGACGGCGCCTTTGCGCAAGGAGCAACGACACCGTGGCTCGCAGTCCTGTTCGGTCTCTTCGGCATTGCTTGGACGGGACGATCGCTCACTCGGGCCCTCGTGCTGTCCTGCGCGCTTTCCTGGAATCTCGGCGGCAAGCACAAGGTTCCGGCGCGCTCGGTCGGCGTGGTCGTCGGCATCATCGTCGGCGTGGCGTTGACTGCGGCGATCATGAACCGCATCAGGGATGCGACCGGGGTCGCGATCGCAGGGGTGTCGTTCGTCGCGGTCGCCGCGGTGTACCTCGTCATGTGGGTCGTACTGTTCCAGGCGTTGCCGCGTGGAACGTCCGATCCCGGTGCCGCCCTCCCGGGAGCTTCGATCGTGGCATTGGGGCTTGCAGCGTTGCAGGCCGTCAGCCAACTGTTCCTGCCCCAGAAGATCGAGAACGCGTCGTCGATCTACGGCACGGTTGGCGTGGCGATCGCCACCCTCGGCTGGTTCTTCTTCCTCGGGCGTGCCGTCGCGTTCTCGTTCGCGGTGAACGCCGTGATCTACGAACGACTCGGGAGCGTCTCGACGTCCGTGTTCGGGTTCCCTGGCCTTCGTGCCATCCCGGCGAAGGTACCGGCGGTCGGGCGATTCTTCGACCTCGAGGGGTTCCTGCCCGAGCCGACCACATCGACGGGCGTACCGGAAGAACCGGAGGACTCGGCACCGCAGCACCCGCTGCGACGCGATGGCCCGTGACGCCTCCGAACGTGCGCTGCGGACGTGGACGGCGCCCGAACGCCGTGCTGATCACGCGCCATTGGCCGACCCTGTGCGACACTTCGGGGCCACAACTCGACCTGAGCGACATCACGGAGACGACACATGCCAAACGGACAGCCGAACATCCTGGTTCTGTGGGGTGACGACATCGGGATCACCAATCTGAGCTGCTATTCGGATGGGTTGATGGGGTATCGCACGCCGAACATCGACCGGATTGCGGCGGAGGGTGCACGTTTCACGGATTACTACGGCGAGCAGTCGTGTACGGCCGGCCGGGCTGCGTTCATCACCGGGCAGAACCCGTATCGGACGGGTCTCACCAAGGTGGGTATGCCCGGCGCCGATCTGGGATTGCGCGACGAGGACCCGACGATCGCCACGGCGCTCAAGGCACAGGGATATCGCACGGCCCAGTTCGGCAAGAACCACTTCGGCGACCGTGACGAGTTCCTGCCGTCACAGCACGGATTCGACGAGTTCTTCGGCAACCTCTACCACCTGAATGCCGAGGAGGAGCCCGAGCAGGTGGACTATCCGGATCCGGAGCGATTCCCGAACTTCCGGGAGAACTTCGGTCCGCGTGGCGTGATCCACAGTTTTGCCGACGGCCGCATCGAAGACACCGGTCCGTTGACGATCGAGCGGATGAAGACCATCGACGACGAGATCATCGAGCCTGCCCAACGCTTCATCGGTGACGCCGCCGCCGCGGATGAACCGTTCTTCGTCTGGTTCAACACGACCGGGATGCACTTCCGAACCCACATCGCCGACGAGATTCGCGGCCAGGCCGGGTACTGGCAGTCCGAATACCACGACGCAATGGTCGAACACGACAAGCGCATCGGCGCGATGCTCGACTACCTCGACGAGATGGGTCTCGCTGAGGACACGATCGTGATGTACTCGACCGACAATGGTGTCCACATGAACACGTGGCCAGACGCCGGGATGACCCCGTTCCGCAACGAGAAGAACTCGTGTTGGGAAGGTGCGTTCCGCGTGCCCGCGGTCGTGCGCTGGCCCGGCCAGATCGAACCGGGCATCGTCCTCAACGGGATCGTGTCGCACAACGACTGGTTCCCCACGTTGCTCGCCGCGGCAGGTGCACTCGACATCAAGGACGAACTCGCAGCCGGAACCGATCTCGGCGGCACGACCTACAAGGTTCACCTCGACGGGTTCAACCAGTTGCCCTATCTCACCGGTGCCGTCGAGCAGAGTCCACGCAACTACTTCTTCTACGTGTCCGACGACGGCGACCTGATGGCGTTGCGATTCGACAACTGGAAGATCGTCTTCTTGGAGCAACGTGCCGAAGGCACCTTGCGCGTCTGGGCCGAACCGTTCACGCAACTCCGCGTGCCGAAGATCTTCAACTTGCGCACGGATCCCTTCGAGCGAGCCGACATCACTTCCAACACGTACTACGACTGGCTGATCTCGCGCGCCTACCTCATGGTTCCGGCGCAGGCGTTCGTCATGCAAATGGCCGCATCGCTCGAAGAGTTCCCGCCCCGTCAGGAATCGGCGAGTTTCACCGTCGGTGACATGCTCGACAAACTCAAGGCCGGCATCGCCAGTTCGTGACGGCGGCGTACGTGGCCGATCTCGTACCGACCGACCGCATCATCGCCGAGTTCTACGACCGCCATCCATACCCGCCCCCGATCTCTGACCTCGACGCGCCCGCCGCGGCGTGGGCGGACGGGACGCTGCGCCGCGTCGAGCACCATCGGATCTGGCCCGCCGGCCCGTTCCGAGACGATCACTCGATCCTCGTTGCCGGCTGCGGTACCTCCCAGGCCGGCCGGTATGCGATCGCGCATCCGAACGCACAGGTCGTCGGCATCGACGTGAGCCTGTCCGGGTTGCAGCACCATGAAATGCTGCGCAAACGGCACGGCCTCGACAACCTCGAGCTGCATCGACTGCAGATCGAGGAGGTCGCCGCGCTCGGCGCGACCTTCGATCACATCGTCTGTACCGGTGTGCTCCATCATCTGGCGGACCCCGACGCGGGCCTCACCGCACTACGGTCGGTGCTCGCTCCGCAGGGTGCAGTCGTGCTGATGGTGTACGCCCCGCACGGACGCACCGGCATCTACATGATCCAGGACTACTGCCGGCGGCTCGGCCTCGGCTCGTCACCCGCGGAGATCAGCGACCTCGTCTCGTCCCTGCGCGAAATTCCCATCGACCACCCACTCAGCCACCTGCTGCGCAGCACGCCCGACTTCCAGCACGAAGATGCGCTTGCCGATGCGCTGCTGCATCCGCGTGACCGGGCCTACTCCGTCCCGGAGCTCTTCGACTGGATGGAACGCTGCCGCATCCGCTTCAGCCGGTGGCTCCGCCAGGCGCCGTACGATCCTCTGTGTGGAACACCGTCGGAAATACCGCACGCCCCCCGGATCGCCTCGCTCGAACCGGTCGAGCAGTTCGCTGCGATGGAACTCTTCCGCGGCACGATGACTCGCCACAGCCTGATCGCATTTCGCGACGACGCGCCGATCGAGCAGGAGCAGATCGGGTTCACCGGCGATGACTGGCGTCGCTATGTGCCGATTGTCGAACCGACCGTGACCATCGTCGAGGAACGGCTTCCCCCGGGCGCCGCCGCTGCCGTGCTCAACCGTGCCCACCGGGAGACCGACCTCGTCCTGTTTGTCGACGAACACGAGCGGGAGGTGCTCGATGCGATCGACGGCAGGCGATCGGGAGACGAGTTGTGCCCGGATTCACCGGCACTCCTCGAACGGCTGTGGCGCCACGACCTGGTGGTATTCGACGCGAGCGACGCACGCGGCAAGGTGGCATGACCGCTGAGACAACGCCATCCGAACTCGTCGCGATCCCAGGGGGCGAGTTCGTCATGGGTTCCGACGACTTCCAACCCGAGGAGGCGCCGGCGCATCGCGTCGCCACCGGCGGCTTCTCCATCGAGATCCATCCGGTGACCAACTCCCAGTACGCGGCGTTCGTGGATGCAACCGGCTATCGAACCGTCGCGGAACGACCCCTCGATCCCGCCGACTTTCCCGGCGCGCCGGCCGCGAACCTGGCCGCCGGGTCACTCGTGTTCACGCCGACACCGGGACCGATCGATCTGCGACACATGAGCCAGTGGTGGACATGGACGCCAGGGGCCTGTTGGCGTCACCCCGAGGGCACCCGCAGTTCGATCGACGGTCGTGGCGATCACCCCGTCGTGCACGTCGCGTTCGAGGATGCCCAGGCGTACGCCGAGTGGGCAGGTCGCGTCCTTCCCACCGAGGCCGAGTGGGAGCGGGCGGCGCGAGGCGGTGTCGACGGTCGCCCGTTCGTATGGGGTGACGAGCCGCGTCCCGGTGGCCGTCGACTCGCCAAGTTCTGGGAGGGTGCGTTTCCGTGGCGCAACGCGGCCTCCGACGGATACGAGCGGACGGCTCCGGTCGGTTCCTACCCGGCGAACGACTATGGGCTGTTCGACATGACCGGCAACGTGTGGGAGTGGACGACGGATTGGTACGCCAGCGGGTATGCCGCGGATGCCGAGAAGCCGTGCTGTGTGCCGAACAATCCCCGTGGCCCGTCGATGACGGGCAGTTTCGACCCGGTGCAACCGCAGTTCAAGATCCCCCGACGGGTGATCAAGGGCGGGTCGTTCCTGTGTGCCGATGAATACTGCCAGCGCTACCGTCCCGCCGCGCGACGCCCGCAGATGATCGACACCGGCATGAGCCATGTCGGATTCCGCTGCGCGGTTCGCACAACGAACTGATCACGCGGAGCCCGACTCCGTGAGCCGTTGCCGATGCAGCAGGGTCGTGTGCGCACGATGACTCACGTCAGCGAGCCGCCGACCGGATTCATCCACGCGGGGCAGACCCGGGTGGAGGTGGTGGGCGCGCCGGCGGCGCGAGCACCGGCCGTGGGCCCGGTACCGACGGATTCGACACGCCGGGCACAGCCGCTGACGCGACATGCGCGGCTGTCGGCTCAGACTCGTCAGCCGCTCGTGTCGGATGTTCGATGGCTGCTGCCGGCCGTGCGACCCTCGGGTGGCCCAGCCGGCAGCGGTGACGAAGTGATCAGGAACCGATGATGCCGCTCTTCGCGGCTGCGTACTCTTCGTCGCTCAGCTTGCCGGCGGTGTGCAGATCGGCAAGTGACTTCAGCTGGTCGGCCGTGCCGGGGGCGGCGGCGGCAGACCGGATGTAGTTCTGCACAGCGGCTTCCTGGGCGTCCATGGACGCGATCTGACGTTGGCTCATCTTGTCGCCGCGGGCGATGAGGTAGATGAACACACCGAGGTAGGGCATGAACACGATGAGAAGTGTCCAAATCGCCTTGGAGACGCCCGAGAGGTCGTCACTGCGGAAGATGTCGCCGATGACCTGGAAGACCAGCATGATCCACATGAAGAACAGGAAAAACCACAACATCGACCAGAGAACTTGGCCGGTGCCGAATTCAGCAGCAAGTAACATTTGAGTTCCTTATTTCAGTACACCTCAGGACCTTCCTGAAGCCGGCGATGCTACCAAGGCATCCCACCACGAACCCATTGCTGGTCGGTTCCGAATCCGAACGGTCACGTCGGGGCGCCAGCCGGGGGCCTGTTAGCTTCCGTCTTCATTTGATCGTCGACCCTGGACCGTTCGATCGTTCTCCGGTTTCGGAGTGATCGCTCCACGGCGTGGAAGGAGCGTGCATGACGGCGAGAGCGGAGCGGGCCGAAGGGATTCGCCGTCCGTCAGCGCTTCGTTCCATCGAGGCAGCTGCAGTGGCGGGCCTTGTCCACGCCTCGTTGCTGCTGGTTTCGACGTATCTCCTGCTACGTGCACCGCAGGTAACTGCCGACGCACCCGACGTGCGCTGGTATGTCGACGCGGCCAACCAGCGTTCGACGGCCCTCGGTCTCAATCTGATGGCGATCGGCATGATCGCCTTCCTGTGGTTCGTTGCCGTCATCCGCCGACGCGTGGGCGAGCGGGAGAACAAGTTCTTCGGGACGGTGTTCCTCGGCAGCGCCCTGCTGTTGGCCGGAACCCGGGTGATCGCCGCCGTTCTGTTCTCGACACCCACGATGAGCGCCTACCTCTTCGGTGTCCAACCAGGCGCGGAGAGTGTCGCGCTCTGGCAGACCTCCGGGCTCACGCTGGCAACCATCGTGGGCACACGGCTCGAGTCCGTGTTCGTCATCTCGACGACAACCGTCGGTCGTCTGTCGGAGGCGTTGCCCGCGTGGCTGATCTGGTTCGGCTACCTGACCGGGTTGGTGCTCCTGGTGATCCCCCTGTCGCGTGCGCTGCTGATCTGGTTGTTCCCGGTCTGGGTCGCGGCGGTCAGCGTCACGTTGTTGGTCAGACACCACCTGAACGGGTCAGAGCTCGACGTCCCTGCAACGTCCTGATACCCATCGCTCAGCAGAGGTGGCGAACCGGAGTGGCCGCGCCACACCCGGGTGGTCATGGAATCATGTCGACATGCAGTTCTTTCGTCGCGGTTTCCAACGATTCCGAAACGAACCGGCATCGATCCGCCACGCATCCGTGGCGATCGTCAGTCTGACCATGGTCGTGGTGGTCATCGGTGCGGTGGTCGTACGCATCTTCGACCGTCAGGAGTATCCGACATTCGGCAGAGCGCTCTGGTTCACGCTGCAGACGGTGACGACCGTTGGGTACGGGGACGTCACTCCGGAGCGGGTGGTGGGCAGGGTCGTGGCGGGCGTCGTGATGGTCACCGCGATCGGGCTCGTCACGGTTGTCACGGCGGCGATCACGTCGGTGTTCATCGCGGCCGCTCGAGCGAAGATCGATCGGTCGGATCGATCTGAGGACACGGACACTTTCGGGCGACTCGAATCCTCGTTGGCGTCGATCGCCGAACGGCTCGATCGGTTGGAGTCGACGCTCGCCGCGACGACGTCAGATCCAGAGCGTGACAGCGACGGCGGCTAGCGGGCCCAGGTCTCGACGGGACGTCGAGGCCACCAGTGCTACAGCGCGAGTTGGTCGGGGTCACCTGCCTCCTGCACGACATGTGCGTAGGCGGTGACCGGACCTGCATCGAGCGCCGAGCCCCGTTTCGCGCCTCGTCGACAGGCGAGGCGTCATCGTGCCGTCGGCATCACGCGTGACCAGCGTGGCCTCGCCGAGCGTGACGAAGCCCCCGGCGTCCAATTCGCGAGAGGTGTCCATCGCACTCAGCGTGTCGTCCTTGGTGGTGAAATGGGCTACGACGACCTAACGCGAATCCACGTGGTCATTTTTGCATGTCGACACGATCACAGAGCGCGCCTGCCAGCGTGGATCAACATCACGGAGCGCTACCATCTTGTCGATGTTGATTCTCGCCATCATCGTGTTCGGCATGTCCGTCGGATGGGTCGTGCAACTCGCGCTCGGCCGGACCAGTCGTCAGATCGACTGGACAATGGCATTCGTCGCCGGGCTGGGCGGCTCGTTCGTGGGGGGCCTCCTCGCCAGCCTCATCGCGGGTGACGGTTTCGCCCTCAAGCCCAGCGGTCTCATCGGATCGCTCGTGGGCGCGCTGATCATCACGCTGACATGGCAGGTTTACAACAAGCGCCAGAACGCCGCAGCGCGTGCACCCGAACCGAAGCCGTGGAAACACTCCTGAACGTCGCCGATACCGAAATCGGCAGCGAGAACGGCGGCTCCTCAACCACCCAGCACGAGCCAGAACGTCCCGATCAGCTCTGCGGTGAGTGCTTTCACTTTCATGTTCATCTCAGATCTCCGGTGGTGGGTTCATGATGACAGCGGTCCAGTGATCGCATCCCCAATTCGTTGCACCGGTGGATCATCTCGCGGACCCGATCCTCCGCTGGACCTTGGGTGGTTTTGACATGCCCAGATCAAAACACGCCGCGCCCTCGCAGTGGCGGACGCGCACCCCGACGAAGGATCGTGGTCAGAGCACTACCACCGGGCCGACATTCTGTGGAGGTACTCCCGTTCGGCGCCGGGTTCGACCAGGGGCGTAACCATGGTGACGCGTTCCGTGGATGACTCTGGCGTGTTCGGATTCGAGCGGCGTCGCAACGGACTCGTGCCGGTGCGATGTCTCCCGGCGCCGGGCGAGCTCGAACGGCTCAGTCTCCGTCGGGCAAGAGCATGCTCAAGATGCCCCCGACCACGCTGATGATGATGGTCGCAATGACCGCTACGCCCAACTGCTCGAGGAAGCTGCCGCTGAAGTTCAGCGTGTCGCTGACGGCCGCGGCAATGAGCAGCATGGCCCCGTTCACGACCAGGCTGAACAGGCCCAGCGTGACGAGCGTCAGGGGCAGGGTGAGCAGTTTGAAAATGGGACGAATGAACGTGTTCACCAGGCCGAACACGACGACGATCACGAGCAGGTCCAGGAGGCGGCCAGTGAAGTCGACCTTGGGGAGCAGTTCGATGGCGACCCACAGCGCAGCAGCGTTGATGGCGAGTCTGATCAGCAGCTTCACGAGCACGGCGCCTACGCTATTCCGCGTCTGGAGTATTGACCGAGATCCAGTAGACGGCGTCGTCGTGGGCCTGACGGACCGTCGTGCCCACCCATTCGGTACCGATGTAGATGTTCTCGTCGCTGATCGAGGCAGCAGCTTCCGTCAGACGAATCTGGCGGCGAATCCTGGGGTTGTCGGTGACGATGACCAACTTGCTGTCCACCTCGCCGAGACTCGTGGCGTAACGGTCGAGGATGTCGATCAGTGTGGCGCCCGCATCATCGCTGCCACGCAGGCGCAGGATCACCACGCTGTTGCGCGACTCCGGCGTCACTGCGGGCATCTGCTGTTCGAAGACCGGTGCGGCGGCGAAGAAGATGCTGCCGTACGGCTGGAGGACGATCACCCGATTCGGCGGCACGGTGGCCGGTGGCTCGGTCTCGCGCCAGCCGCCGCCGTCTTCGAAGACGAGGCGCTTGGTCACCAGCCGGCTGCCCTGGCGCACGACGAAGAGGATGATCGAGATCGCAACGCCGACCAGCACCGCGAACTGGAGCGGGATGATCATCGTCAACACGAGTGTGAGCAGCATCACGGTGAGCTGAATCGCGCCGGTTCGACCAACCGACAGAACGTTGGCTGGTTTGATCGTTCCGATGCCGATCACGATCAGGAGACCCGCCAAGGCGGGCATCGCGATGTGGCCGACCAATCCGCCGAGCGCCACGACCACGATTGCCATCACAACACCTGCGATCAGCATTGCCGTTCGCGATTTCGCGCCACCGGCAACGACCAGCGAGGTCGCCGACATCGATCCGCCGACGGGCATCCCCTGGAACAGGCCGGAGACGACGTTGCCGGCGCCCTGACCGATGAAGTCCTGAGAGTTGTCCGGGAACGAGCCGTCAGCGTTCGGGAATCCCGCAGTGACGCCCGCGCCCTGCACGAGCCCGACGAACGCCAGGGCGAATGCGGGCACCAGCAGTCCGGGCATTTCACCGAACACTGGCATCGTCAGCAACGGCAGCGAGCGAGGGACATCCGCGATGTCCCGCACGAGTTGTATGTCTCTGTCGAACTGTCGGAAGATCTCGGCGAGCGTCGAACCGGCGACCACCGCGACGACCAGACCCAGCGGCCCCAGACGGGTCCGTTGCAGGAAGACGATGAGCGCAATCGTCACGGCGCCCACGCAAACCGTGGGAAGCTCGACCTGACCGAGGTTGAACAGCAGATTGAACGTGCGGGCGATTCGACCGCTTCCCACTGCCGCGTATCCGGTGAAGGTGGAGAGTTGTCCCATGACGATGTTGAGTCCAACCGCAGTGATGAACCCGGTCATCACGGAGTTGGAGACGAACCGCAGGATCGAACCGAACCGCAGTACCCCGGCAAGGACCATCACGACGCCGGTCAGGATCGACAATGTGAACAACGCCCGTGCCGGGTCGTCGCTCGACGCGAGATCGACGTCGGCCACGATGATCGCCATTGCGCCTGTTGCCTGCACCGCCATGAACGAAGAACTCGTGAAGAGTGTTCCGCCGACCATGCCGTACAAGTAGCCGTACAACCCTGCTACAGGATTGACCCCTGCCAGCAACCCGCTCGCCAAGCCATCCGGCACGCTCTCGACCCCGAGCACGACACCCGCCATCGCATCGTCGCGCAGCGTCTTGCGGTTGAACAACGAGCGGGGATCAAGAATTGGGAATCGCACCGATCTTCCCGACCGAGGGCCACAACGGCTCGCAATTCATCTCGGGACTGTAGCCCGCGGCCCGCGCGACCTGATCGGCACGACCGGTCCAGGGCGTCGGAACGATCGGGTGTGGGCGGACGCTCGTTGAACGGCGAACGGCCGGCTTCGCACGCGGGTCCGGGAGGACCCTCGCCCGTTTGGTCGGCAGGTTCGTCGCGGTCCGCCGATCCCTCAGCTAATGGGATTCGGGGAGCGCCGCCGACAGGCCGGGGTCGGGTCCGACGTCATTGCGTATACGACGCGAGATGGCGATCGACGTCGCGAGAATCGGCGCCGACAGCGTCGCGCCGATCAATCCGGCCACGGCCGCACCGACGATCGTCGATGCCAGGTTGGCGATCGGATGTAGTGACAGACGGTCGCTCGCCAGCTTCGTCTGCACGACGGTCTGCACCGCGTTCTGCACGACCAAGATCACGATGAGGAGAATCACCGCCTCCCTCGGTCCCGCCGCACCGAGTGAGGAAACTGTCCCAGAGGGATCTGCTTGCTGCTGCATAATGAACCGGTGTCAGGCTGGGATCTCGTTGTTGTCGGCACAACGGTGGTCCTCTTCGCATTGGTGTCCCGGCGCGTGGACCGCTCGATCATCACCCCGGCACTCGTGTTCGTCGCCGTCGGCTTGTTGGTCGGTGACAAAGGCTTCGGACTCTTCGAGAGCTCAGCGGCCCAGGTCGATGTGCGACTGTTCGCCGAGGTCACGCTCGCCCTCGTCTTGTTCGCCGACGCATCGACGCTGGACACCAGGACGCTGCAGCGTGAAGCCGGGCTTCCCCTTCGGCTCTTGGGAATCGGACTGCCGCTGACGATCTTGATCGGCACGATCGTGGCGATCCCATTGTTCCCGTCACTCGGACTGTTCGAAGCAGCGGCATTGGCCGTGCTGCTCGCCCCGACCGATGCCGCGCTCGGCCGAGCGGTCGTGTCCGACGTCCGTTTGCCGTCTCGTCTCCGCCAGGGGCTCAGCGTGGAGAGCGGACTCAACGACGGCGTGTGCGTCCCGCTGCTGTTCGCGGTGGTCGCAGCAGCCGAACTCGCCGAAGCGCCGAGCTACGACGGTGACGTCGTTGTCGATCTCGTGAAGGAAGTCGGCATCGCTGTGCTCGTCGGCATCGCGGTTGCCGTCACGATCGTGCTGATCTTCAAGGTCGCCAAGCGCCGGGACTGGATGGAAGACCAGTGGGTGCAGGCTGTTCCACTTGCCGCGGCCGCGATCGCCTATGTGGCGACGGACGAACTCGGCGGCAGCGGTTTCATCGCGACGTTCGCGGCCGGACTCGTCTACGGGCGGCTGCTCGGAAGCCAAGCCCATCACACGATCCTGCTCTCCGAGGAGATCGGCGGCATCCTCAGCGCCGTGACGTTCCTCCTCTTCGGTGCGGTGTACGTGGGTCCGGCGTTGGCAGATCTCGACGTGCAGACGGTCGGCTACGCGGTGCTGAGCCTGACGATCATGAGGATGTTGCCGGTCGCCGTCGGATTCCTCCGAAGCGGCGCGGCACCCCCGACGATGGCGTTCGCCGGATGGTTCGGACCGCGAGGCCTCGCGTCGATCGTGTTCATGCTCACGATCGCCGAGGAGTCGAACCTCCCTGGTACCGACATCATCGTGCGGGTGGTGACCATCACGGTCGCCCTCAGTGTCGTTGCCCACGGACTCACCGCTGACGTCCTCACCAGTCGATACCTCCGGTGGTTCGGCCAGAGCAAGGAACGGCTGACGCTCGAGACGCAACAGGTCGACATGCAGTGCTTCGATCGAGGTCATTGGCATCGCCGCAGTGACACTCGTTCGCCACTGCTCGAGAACGACGACAGCTCGCAGCGCTGACCATGCCGCCGATAGGAGCTGTGATCGCAGAGACCCACTCCGTTGAGCGCGGCCCACACGATGCCGATGACACGTGCCCAGAGGTCACCGTTGAGAACACCCAGCGCCATCCACGACCTCTCCAAGACCTGGCTCCACGAGGTGCAGGACCCGCAACACCCGGACTGAGACCCGGTCAGGCGTTCGAGCCCGTACTCGGGATCGTCGCTGGGGCCACGTCCGACTCACAGGATGCCGACCTCGCCGGGCAACCGGACTGAGCTCGTCAACGCACGCTCCTCGTGGACTCGCTCACGACCGGACCAGAGCGTCCAGCCGAGTCGAATCAACTGAGGCCACGGCAACCTCGATCGACGAACCGTCTTCGAGGACGACGAGTCGGCCGACCGGGTCGGCGACCTTGCGCGGCGGCTGATCAACCGCGAGGTCGTCCACCTGCACGACCTCGTAGACCGATGTCCTCACCAGTGCGAGGCCGCGGTTCACGATGATGATCCCGCGGAAGCATCGACCGTACTCCCGGGTCCGCGGCCACTTCTGTTCGCCATGGCTGCGGATCGACACCGCGAACACACCGTCCTGGGCGCGGAAGTGCCGCCGGTTGTACCAGATGGAGATCAGGACGCCGACGATCAGCCAGATCGGAACACCGAGAAATACGAGCAGTGCCCAAATCATGATGGGATAATTTCACACGCGACGCCAGACTCCCACTCCCCGCGATTGTCGAGGATGGCAGACCCCTCCTGCCAACTCTGGAACACGACGAGGCCGACGATCGCTGTGATCACGCTGCCACATCGGCGAGGACGGCGAACGCCAGCACCAAGCGGAGCAGCCGGTGGCGGGCGATGGCCTCGATCGTCAGGAGCACGAACGTGATGAGGACACGTCCGCGGATCAGGCGTGGACTGGGGTGGCCGAACGAGATGCGACCAGGGCTAACTTGCCGAACGTGGATGTCTCAGACAGCCAACACGGTGAGTTCCGGCTGCCGCAGGAGCGGTGTCGGGCATGACTGACGAACAAACGAACCTTCGGACCGGCTACGACCCGCCGGCGGTCCGGTCGATCCGCTCGCTCCGTCTCTTCTCGGCCCCGCCGCAGGCGTCGCGAGCCCGGCGACCGACAGACATGGTGCTGATGGTGATCGGGTTGCTGACACTGATCGCCGCGTCGTGGGCGGCCGACCCACCCGGGCGGCTGAGCAGCGACATCACCCAACTCGTCGGCGACTGGCCAGACGTCATGTCGACCATGTTCCAGGTCTGGTACGAGGTGCTGATCCTGTGGGCTGCGGTGCTCCTCGTGTGCGCACTCCTGCGTCGACAATTCGTGCTTACGATCGCAATGGTGTCGGCTGGAGTCGTCGGATTGTTCGTCGCCTACGGAAGCCATCGCTTCGCGATCAGCGAGCGGGTCGACCTCGGCGAGTTCGTGCGGCTGTTCACGACCAGTAACGGTCCTGCCGAGTACCCCGGCGTGCGGCTGGTCGCGGCCTCGGCAGTACTGACCGTCGCATCGCCCGCCGTTTCGCGGCCGTTCCGGTTCTTCGGACGCGTCGTGATCGGTCTCGGTGTCATTGCCAGCGTCGGTCTCGGCGTGGCGACGATTGCCGGTTCGGTCGGTGGTCTGGTGGCGGGCGCGGTCGCCGCGGCCGCGGTACACCTCCTGCTCGGGTCCCCGGGTGGTCGGCCGAGTCCCGAGCAGGTGCGGGCGACGCTGGAGCAGTTGGGCGTACCGGTCGCCCACGTCGCTCCGGCACAGCTGGAACCCGCCGGTGTGGTGCTGATGGACGCGACGCACGTCGACGGTCGGGCACTCGCGGTCAAGGTCTACGGACGCGACGCCTGGGACGGTCAGCTGATCGCGAAGCTGTGGCGTCGAGCGTGGTACCGGGACGATCGCGGCGACATCCTGCTCAGCCGGCTGCACCAGGTGGAGCACGAGGCGTTGGTCACCGTCCTCGCGCACCGGGCCGGAGCGCCGGTGCCCGACGTGCTCGTTGCCGGCAAGGCTGCCGACGACGACGCGGCCTTCGTGGCGACCGTCGGCGGAGCGCCGCTGCGATCGATCATCGGTGACGTCGTCGACGACACCAGCGTGCACATCGGCGGAGAGACGTCTCACGACCTCGATCGCAGCGTCGTCGAGCTGTGGTCGGCGATGCGAACCGTCCACGACGTCGGCATCGTGCACGGCTCGATCGATCTCGACCGGGTGACCCTCGACGAACACGATCATCCGCTGATCATCGACTGGTCGGCGGCGTCCGTGACGCCGCCCGCGACCGCCATCGACTCCGAGCGAGCGCAGCTCCTCGTGCTCGCCGCTCTCGTCGTCGGAGTCGAACGGGCCACGGCGATCGCACTCGAGTCGATCGGTATGGAACGACTGGCCGACGTCATTCCATATCTCCAGGCACCGGCCCTCACGGGCGAGCTGCGCACCGACGTCCGCCGGCGCGAGTTCGACCTGGACGCATTGCGTAATCGGGTGACCGCGGCATCGGGGGCCGAGCAAGTCGAACTCGTCCGGCTGCGGCGGGTGACCGTCAAGTCCGTGTTGTCGATGGCCCTGGTCGCGGTGGCGGCCATGCTGCTCGTGTCGTCGCTGGCGAAGATCGGCCTCGACACGATCCTCGACGAACTCTCGACGGCGATCATCGGTTGGGTGCTGATCGCGTTGATCGTGGCGCAGCTCGCCCGGGTCTTCAGTGCCGTCTCCACGACCGGGGCGACCAGCCATCCGTTGCGACTCGGGCCGACGGTGATCCTCGAATTCGCGATCACCTTCGTCAACCTCGTCATCCCCAGCTCAGCAGCGCGCATCGCCACGAAGTGGCGCTACTTCCAGAAAGCGGGCATGACCCTGCCGACGGCCACGGCGATGGGAGCGATCGACTCGCTCGCCGCATTCTCCGTGCAGATCGCGATCCTCCTGTCGGCGTTCGTCTTCGGAGTCGGTGGGATCGAGTTCGACATCGACATCGATGCCGACACCGTCAGAAGGCTGGCGGTGATGATCGCGTGCATCGTCGTCGCCGTCGCGATCATCGCGGTCGCCGTCCTGGTCCTGTCGCCGAAGGTGCGCGAGCGACTCGCCGGACCCGTTCGCCAGATCCGCGCTGCCGCCCAGGTCGTGCGTTCACCAGCGCGCCTGCTCCGGTTGTTCGGCGGCAACGTCGCCGCCGAGCTCACGTTCGCCGCGGTGCTCGCGATCAGCCTCCGCGCCTACGGCGTGGAGGCCCCGATCATGAGCCTGCTCGTGATCAACGTCGCAGTCGCCCTCCTCGGCGGCCTCATGCCCGTTCCGGGCGGGATCGGCGTGGCCGAGGCGGGATACACCGCCGGACTGGTGGCGATCGGCGTGCCAGAAGCGACAGCATTCGCAGCGGCGATCACGACCCGTCTCTGCACGTTCTACCTACCCCCGATCTGGGGCTACTTCGCGATGCGATGGCTACGCCGCTACGAGTACCTGTAGCGCGTGCGGAGACCGGCGCTCAGGATCGTCCGTGCCGCTCAGTCGGCACAGTTCGTCGGCTCGAAGTCACCCATATGCGAGCTTCGGTCGGACAGGCGTCGAGAAGATCCAGTCCTGCTGCCGGCTGTGGGAACACGATCTGATCGTGATCGACGCGTCCGGCTCTTGACCCGCCGCGGCCGATCGCCCGGGCTCTAAGGTCGGCGGCCATGTCTCCTCCAACGACTCGGCACCCCCGCCTGTCGAGTTTGCTCGTGGTCGCCGGCTGCTTGTTGATGGTGGCCGCCACCCTCAACACCTGGCTCCAGCGTCAGGCGCTCAGCAACGATGCGTGGGTCGCGGCGACCGACGAACTGCTCGCCGACGACGACATCAGACAAGCGCTCGCGGTCTTCCTCGTCGACGAATTGTACGAGGCCGTCGACGTGGAGGCCGCCGTCGCCGAATTGCTGCCTGCGGACCTCGACCGGCTCGCACCCGTGCTCGCCTCGACCATCCGCCAACCGGCGACCGAGGCGGTCGATGCCCTACTGGCAACCGAAGAGGCGAAGCAGATTTGGAACACGGCGTCCCGCACGGCACATTCGTTGTTCATCTCGGTGCTGAAAGATGACGGCACCGCAGCTCTGTCCACCACCGACGGGGCAGTGACCATCGACCTCAGCCAACTGGTGGAGAGGCTTGCGGTGCGAGTGGGCCTCAGCGGCGATCGCATCGCCGAGCTGCCGAAAGGAACGGGAGTGGTCACGCTGTTCGAAGCCGGAGAGCTCGAAGCGGCCCAGGACATCACGCGCCTCATCGAGCGCACGGCCACGATCCTGACCCTTCTGGTCCTGGCCATGTTCGGAGCCGCGGTCTGGCTCTCGCCAGATCGGCGACGCACCCTTCGGAACGTGGGGATCGGGTTCTTCGTCGTCGGCGTCGTCGTGCTCGCCGCGCGATCCACCGGTATCGGGGCACTCTCCGGTCTCGGGTCGGGCACCGACGACGAGCCCGCGTTCAGCGTGCTCGACATCGGCACGGGCCTGCTCCGGCAATCGGGCCTGACGCAGGTCACGCTCGGCCTGCTGGTGATCGCGTTTGCCGTCCTGGTCGGACCGACGAAGCCAGCGACCCGCGTGCGCGAGTTCATCAGCCCCGCCATGCGCTACGGGGTCGCATCTGCGATCGGCGTCGGCGTCGTCGTGGCCCTCACCGCGAGCTGGTTCCGGGCTTCCGGTCCCGCAGCGAGCTGGCTGCCGGTCATCCTCTTCTTCGCCACCTGTCTGGGGGGCGCCGTGTGGCTCCAGCGGATCACGCTGCGGGAGAACCCGGCTTGACGGGCAACAACGATGGGCTGATGAAAGGCGTCATCGGGAGGGTCACGCCCCTGGTGCTGCGCCAGATCGACATGGACGCGATCGTCCAGATGCTCGACGTCAACCTCATCGCCGAACAGCTCGACCTCGACGCCCTCATGAGCCGCCTCGACATGGACGCCCTCGTCGACCAGCTCGACGTCAACGCCATCGCCGAACAGCTCGACCTGGACGCCCTCATGAGCCGCCTCGACATGGACGCCCTCGTCGATCGCCTCGACGTCAACGCCATCGCCGACCAGCTCGACCTCGACGCGTTGATGAAGAAGATCAACATGGCTGAGATCACCGCTGGCGTCACCCAGGACGTCGCCGTCTCGGGCCTGGATCTGGCGCGACGCCAGCTGGTGCGGGCTGACGCGACCGTCGACGGTGTCGCCGACCGGGTCCTCCGACGCAAGCCCGGTGACCGACCCGAGGCACCCCCACGCTTCAGCGAAGACGCCGAAGCATCAGAGGGTCTGGTCGACGAGCCGGCCGAGGTCGGGACAACCCGCCGAAGAGACGTGAGCGGCCACTACGCAGGTCCCGTCACGCGCGGACTGGCGTTGGCCGGCGACTTCTTCGCGGCATTGACCGCGTACGGGACCATGGGCGCGGTGACGCTCTACTTCCTCGGTTCCCTGTTCGGTCTGGATGTCGACATCGGATCTGGCGGTTGGGTGAGCGCGGTTCTGGCTCTGACCTGGATCCTCCTCTGGTTCTGGATTCCGGTGGCGCTGTTCGGACGGACTCCTGCGATGGCGCTGATCGGACTGGCCGTCGTCCGACGTGACGGCACCACCGTCGATGCCGGGCGGGCCTTCGCTCGTGCGGTCTTCGTGCCCCTGTCGGTGGCCATCCTCCTGGTCGGCCTGATCGGACTGGTCATCGGGAGGGAACGGCGGGCACTGTTCGACGTAGTCGGTGGCACGGTGACGGTGTACGACTGGGGATCTCGCGACGCCGAACAGCCCGTGACCATACGTGAGCAGCTGTCGGCACGAGTGAGCCGACGGCAGGCCGTCGCCGCGACCACCTCAGTCGTCCCCTGAGCGTGCGGCTCGGCCGAATGGCTGAGCCAGACCATGCGCCGTGCCCGCGACGACGCCGTCAAGCGGGTGGCCTCAGGCGCCGGCCGACACCGATCCTGCGATGACGTGGGCATCGATGTCTTCCGCGAGCCCGGGGAGGTCGACGCTCGGACCGACCTCCCAGTCGGGGCCGAGCTCGTCGACGACACTCATGTCGGCCAACACCTCACCCGGCCGAGCGAGCGCGCCGAGCGTGACGGCCCGGCTGGCCGGGTCGCCCCAGACACCGAAGGTGACCTGGGTGGTCCCGAGCACGCCGGTGGCGACGTCGCCGGCGGACAGTCCGATCCGCGCCGAGAGCGGATGCCCGAGTTCCGCACCGAGATCGGCCACGATCTGCACCACCCTCGTGGCGAAGCGCGTCGCATCGACCACCTTGGCGTCGTCTTGGGCGAGTCCGGCGGCGAAGAGTTGGCTTCCCGATGAGCGGCGGACCCGCTCGACGCCGTGCAGCGCCATGACCTCGTCGGCCTGCTGGTTCAACCGGTCCGCAATCTCGAGCACGACGTCCTGATCGACGCCCGCGGCCTCGGGCATGCCGTCGACGGTCACCGAAACCACCGTTGCGGTGTCGAAGATGTCTTCGATCGTCTGCTCGCCGTCGCGAACGCGGCCGATGAGCCGCGCCGGCAGGACGGCGATCAGCATGTCGTTGATGTGACGTTCCTCGTCGATGATGGCCTGCTCTTGCGACTCGAGCTGCCGCACCACACCCTCGAGTTGTCGTCCGAGGTCGCCGAGCTCGTTGTTGCCGAGGTCCTCGACCTCGGTGTCGAGGTCGCCGTCGGCGATCTGCGAGGCCGCACCGACGAGCGACTCGGCCGGGCGCGTCAGGCTCCGGGCAAGCAGCAGTCCGATCAGTGCAATCGCCGGCAGGAGAACGAGCAGGACGACGAGAAGCGCTCGGAGGAGCGCATTCAACGCGGCATCGGTCTCGCCCTTGTCCTGCTCCACGACGACGACCCAGCCCAGACCAGCGGCGTCCGCGGGCCCTGACGCCGCCAGGGTTTCGGTCCCGAGGTAGTTCGTGACCGTCCCCACGAACTCGTCACCTTCCTGAGCCGCGGTGACGGCACCGTTGCCGACCTCCTGCAAGAGCACCGCCGACCCGACGGTCGCGATCAGGTCCGCGTCGGCCTGATCGCCGTACTCGTTCACGTACCGGCGGAGATACTCCTCGGGATCCTCGAGCCAGAGCCGCGAGTCCGAGCGCAGGGTCCCGTCCTGACCGACGATGTAGCTCTCTCCGGTGTCGCCCAGACCGAGCAGTTGCCAGTCCTGCCGAGCGGTCATGACTGCAGTCAGCAGTTCGACCGGGACCTCGGTCACGACGGCTCCGACGACTTCGGGACCCGAGCGCACGGCAGCCGCGAGGAAGAAGACCGGAGATCCCCGGGTCGGGATGTAGAAGAAGGTGTCGGACGCAACGGTCTCGCCCACGGCAACGGTGCTGAGTCGCTTCACCACTTCACCGAATCCCTTGAGGGCGTACGGCCCGTTGACGGCGTCGGTGCCGATGTCGATCTGCTTTTTGGTCGAGTAGACGACCTCATTCGTGTCCGCGTCGACCAGCAGCAGATCCGACATGCGTGCGTTCTCCATCAGCGAGCGGAGCAGCGGGTGGTGCACCGCATGCGCCGCGCTGTACAGCGACCCGTCGCCCGCATCGTCGAGCTGGTCGCGGGTGTCGAAGCCGTTCGGGTTCTCCGCGATGTAGTGCTGCTGTACGAAACGGCCGGCGACCGAGCCCGGGACGAGGTCTGTCGAGGAGATGTCGACCCCGGCGGCGGTGAAGGGGGGTAGCACTTCCGCGTCGTAGATCTCGGCGAGTCGGGCGACTTGGCCGGCGCTGAGGTCTTCGTCGAGTTGGCCGTACGCCGCCGTGAGGTCGGTCAAGGCGGCCACCACACTCGGGTTGACGGCCATGGTGGAGACCCGTGATTGAAAGCGAGCCATGCCGATCTCGAGCGCCTGGACCCGCGTGTCACGCACGGCCAGGAGTTGAGATTCGACGCTGTTGTCGATGAGGTCTCTGGCGAACCCGTAGTTCACCGCCGACAGCAGGACCACCGACACCAGCGACACCCCGACGAGCGCGCGTGAGAGGCGACCTCGGAGACCCAGTGTTCGACGTTCGCTCATGCGTCACCGATCCGACGAAGCGCCCGCTCGATCCGGCGACGACGCGTCACGGCCAGCTGCTCGAGAACCGTGGCGAGATCGGGAGCGAGGACAACGGCCCGACTGGCGGATTCGCCCGAGATCGTCACGACATCGCAATCGGTGATCGCGACCACCAGCGCATCGCGGTCCATGTCCGGCAGCTCGTCGAGCACCCCGACCACTTCGCCTGCCTCGATGTCGAGCACGTCCAGGTCCGTGCCATCGCGGTCTCTGAGCACGACCCGGGCCCGACCCTCGACCACCAACAGCAGGTCTCGTCTCTCGCCCTGCCGGAGGATCGTCTCGCCGCGCTGATACTGGCCGATCGACGCTCCTGCCGCCAGCAGGTCGAGCACCTCGTCATCGAGCTCTGCGACGAGCGGCGCATCGCTGATCCTCCGCCGTATCTGTGCCGTGGTGACTCGGCTCTCGATCGCGGTCCGCTCACCGTCGAACAGATAGAGGTCCTGGGCCGGATTCGGGAGCGGGACGTCGTGGCGGTACGAGAGGTACCACACCAGCGCGCCGAAGTCGGCCTTGACCTGAGGGGCGATGGCGTAGTCGTCGACCCACATGTGGGCCTCGTAGTCCACGACGGGGTCGGCGATCTGGGTCACCCGCGCGTAGGGCGCTGGGTCTTCGAGGACACCAGGAGTCGAACGAGCTGCGTCGACCAGCATCTCCTTGGCCGCCGTCGGCGGTGCAGACCGCTCGATCTGCACCGGAACGATGACTCGATGCAGCCGGGACGGTTGGTCGTAGTTGGTGATCGTTGCCGTGGCGAGCTGCCCGTTGGGGATGGCGATGAGATCACCGTTGCGGTCCTGGATGCGAGTCGCCCTCCAATTGACGTCGATCACTTGCCCGGCCACAGTGTCGGTCTCGATCCAGTCGCCGGGGCTGAACGGCTGGTCGGCGAGGAGGGTGAATCCCGAAGCGATCCCGCTGAGGGTGTCCTGCAGGGCGAACGAGATGACGAGCGAGGTCACCCCTGCGGCAGCCAGCGCAGCGGAGAGGTCGACCTCCCAGACGCCGGCGATGATGAACCATGCCGCGGTCAGGATCACCAGGATCCGTGGCAGTGCCAGCAGGAGGCGAGGCACCGACGGTCGGTTCGACGTCTTCGGTCGATCCGCCACGCGAGCCACGAGCACCTTGAGTGCCGCCAGGGTGGCAGCGGCCGTGCTGATGAGAAGCGCGCTCCCCAACAGGCGCAGGAGCGGGTTCTCCGGGTCGGTCTCGAACAGCGCCCGGGCGAGCAGCCACACGGTGAGCAACGGGACCACCCACACCCGGACGATCGAGAAGGCTCTGCGGAACTCCGAGTCGCGCTGCCGCAAGCGCTCCTCGAGCTCGCCGGAGCCGATGATCAGCAGCGGAAGAACCACGATGAGCACCGCGGCCCAGGCTGCGCTCGAGTCGGGGAAGAGGGTGCTCACCGAGCCACCTCGTCGCCGCTCGTCCGTCCGGTCACGACCTCGCCGTCGACGACGAAGCTCGTCGGGAGCTGCGACCTCGCTGCAGGCGAGACCAGTACGCCAGCCGATCCCGCGCGTCGAGCCATGTCGGCGGCGCCCTGCACGGTCGCCCCCCAGGCGTCGAACACCAGACCGGCGCCGCCGGTCAGCCCGACCGTCACCGGACCCGAATCGACCGCCGCGCCCAGTGAGATCGAGCTGTGCTCGTCGTCCCGGAGATCTCGGAGGAGGTCATGGACGTCGAGTGCGAACGCCACGGCTCGGGCCGCGTGGTCGATGTGTGGCCGGACCGTGCCGCACGCAGCGAAGTAGGCGTCACCGGTGAGCCGAATCCTCTCGAGACCTCGTTGTCTGGCCAACGCGTCGGCCTCCTCGACGAAGCGATCCAGAAGATCCCGAGCTTCATCGGCCGGTCCGGCCTCCATCAACGGCCCGAGGCCGCGGATGATCAGGACGGCCACGCTGGCATGAGCGACCTGGTCGATGACGTCGCGTTCTCCTGCCTCGGCCCGCCGGGCGGTCTGCGGCGGGAGGATGCGATGCAGCAGGCGGCGGCGCTCCGACGCTCGTTCGGCGGCCGCAGCGTTCCTGGACGCAAGGGTGTCGAGCATCGTGTCGACGTCTCGGGCGAGTTGGACGAACTCGGTCGGGCTCCGGTCGGGGATCGCGGCGGCGCTCACGCCCGCTTCGATGTCTCCGGTGGCACGGACCTCGCGAAGACGTTCGGAGATGATGCGGAGCGGCTGCAACACGCGATCTGACCATCGCGCCGCAAGGAACGTGATGACGACGAGGAACAGTGCGATGGCGATCAGCAGATTGCGGGCGAAGTCGGCAACCGGCTGCTCGATCTCCTGACGGTCGACTTCGGCGAGCATCGTCCAGTCGAGACCGTCGATGTCCAGTGCGCGCTCGGACCGGAGCACCTCGGTCCCGAGGTAACTGGTCGTGTCGCTCAACGTGGCCGCCTCAGCCGCCGCTGCGCGGCGCTGCACGTCGTCGACCGGCTGCGCGATGATCGTGGTGCCGAAGGTCTCCATCGCACGGATCTGGTCGGGCGTCGCGGTCGCGAGGTCCGAGACGGTCTCGAGATAGGAGGTCTCGTCCTCGACGAAGCTGCGGGAGTTCGAGCGCATCAGGTCGTCACCGCCGACGACGTACGTTTCGCCCGAGTCGCCCAGCTCCTCCCAGGATCCGTTGTTGGTCGTGATCGAGCTCAGCTGATCACCGTCGATGCGAATCGCGACGAACCCCGCAAGCGCCCCATCGACGATGACCGCACTCGCGACGAACGCGCTGGGCGCGTCGCCCGAAGCGGCGTAGGCGGTGAAGTCCTGGATCACGGCCGCTCCAGGTTCGGGCTGGTCGCCGAAGGAGTTGATGAGCGCCGCGAGCGCGCTCCCACTCTGCGGTCCCGTCACCAAGCTCTCGGCGAAATCGATGCCCTTTGCCGTCGAATAGACGACGACATTGTTCTGCGGTTCGATCAGGTAGAAGTCCTCGACTCCGGTCTGGATGGCGAACTCGTCGAAGAACGGGTGCAGGGAGCGGTGGATGTCGGACCATCGACTGCCGTCGCCGGCGTCCTCGAGCAGCCCCCCGTCCGCTCCGGCGCTCACGACGTAGTTCGCCTGGAGGTGGACCGCTGCCGGGTCGCCCGGAACGAGGCTCGCCGGACTCACCGGCCGCCCGCGCACCGCGGTCAGTTCGGGTGCGACGGTGTCTCGGTAGAAGTCGTCGACCACCTGCTCGCTCTCCGCCGACGGCGTCACCGCCTGAAGCTCCCGATAGGCCGATGCGAAGTCGTCGATGGCCGTTGCGGTACTCGGGCTGATCGCCTGCCCGATGACCGCTCCCTGCAGGTTTGCCATGTACCGCTCGACCTCGTCGGCACGGGCTGCGCCGATCGAGGTGAGGCGGCTACGGAGGACGCCGTCCGCCAACTCGCCCCCGCGTCGGAGTCCGACGACCGACGCCGTCACCAGCGAGACCAACGCAACGAGCACCACCACGAGCGAGAGGCGCGTGGCGACCGACGTGTTTCGAGCTATCCGCCCAGGGGCCGCGACCGTCCGGGAGAGCGTCTCGGCCACCCGCCGAACCTATCGCGGCGGTCCGCCTGTCGAGAACGAGGAAGCCGCGTGAAGATTCTTGCATCCGATCGTCGAGAGT
>JBBKVY010000197.1:0-15206 GCA_037968675.1 Acidimicrobiales bacterium
CGTCTGGCTCGTCGTCACCCGGTGGGCCGATGAGGACAGCTTCGACACCTGGGTGTCGTCCAAGGACTTCGCCCACGGTCACCAGGGCGCCGACAGACCGGCGCACGGTGGCGGTCCGGTCTCGGTCTCGGCCGAACTGTGGAACTACGAGGTCGCCGGCGGTTCCGGCGGGTGATCCGCACGCTCCACGCCGATCTGGCGTGGTTCGTCATCCTCGGCAATGCCCTGGCCGGCTGCTGGGCGCTCGGCGCCCACTGGCTCGAGTCGCTGCGCGTCCGCGCCCTGTGGATCGCCACGACCGTCGTCGAGTGCTCGATCTTCGTGCAGGTCGCCTTCGGCGTGGTCCTGTTGAGCACCGAGGACATCGAGCTCGACCAGTTCCACACGTTCTACGGCTTCGTGGCCCTGGCGACGGTCGGCATCATCTACAGCTATCGCGCGCAGCTCGAGCAGTACCGCTACCTGCTGTACGGAGGGGGCGGCCTGTTCCTGATGGGGCTCGGGCTGCGATCCCTCCAGTTCAGCCCCACCTGAGGTGCCGGGCCGGCGCGACGAGGGTCAGTAGTGTCGACTCGTGATCGTCGTCGTCGTCACCTGCGTGGTCGTGATCGTCGCGATGGTCATCGCCAATCTCCGGCTACGGACACGCGCGGACGAACTCGAGGACCTGGCCAGATCCACGGCCGACGAGCGAGACGCCGCCCGCGCCGATGCGGCCGATGCCGCAAATGACGCAGCACTCGTCCGTCGTCAGCGCGACGAAGCGCTCGAACGGGGACACCGATCACGACGAGACGCTGCGCAGGTCGCCAATCGGCTGACCGCGGAGTCGTCCGCCCGGGCCGAGGTCGAGGACCAGCTCCGATCGGCACGACGCGACCTCGACGAGGCGCGTGCGGCCGGCGTCGGTGGTCTCGCCGACGTGCTCTGGCTCCTGTCCGTTCGCCAGGCGGCGACGACGTGGCGGATGAGCATTGCCGTCGATCCGTCCGAACCGTCGCCGCTCGAGGGTTGCGACGATCAGTTCCGGGCCGCGATCGAGATCGAGGTCGATGCCGCTCGAGAAGAATCGGGCGCCGATCTCGAACTGGAGTGGGCCGGCGAAGTCGTCGCACCGGCCCCCGAGCGAGCCGTCGTCGCGCTGGCGGTCGTCCGCGATGTGATCAGTGAGCTCGCGACCACCTCGGCGCGAACGACGTTGCGCGTCTCGTGCCTCGACGACGCGGTCGAGATCGAGGCCGAATCCGTCGATGCCGCCGGTGCATCGCTGCCAGTATCGCTGCCGAGCCAGATCGAGTCGGGACCCGGGCGAGCGCGGATCACCTGAGTCAGAGGTGCACGACGGGGCAGGTGAGCGTGCGGGTGATGCCTCCGATCATCTGGACCCGGCTCACCACCATCTTCCCGAGTTCGTCGACGGTGTTGGACTCGGCACGGGCGATCACGTCGTAGGGGCCGGTCACGTCCTCCGACGAGGCCACGCCCTCGATCGCCCCGACCTCGGCCGCGACGTCGGCGGCCTTTCCGACCTCGGTCTGGATGAGGATGTACGCGCTGACCGCCATGGCTCGACCTTCCGGACGGGGGACTGGGAATCCGGACTCTATCGGGACCGGAGATTCTCCACCGTGGACGAGGAACAGGCGGCGTCGACCGACCCGGCGAGGAGCAGGGTCAGGCGACTCAGCTCGACAGTCGCTTCTCGAGGTCGTCGAGTTGATCCTTCAAGGACTCCGGGAGGCGCTCGCCGATGAAGGCGAACTGACGCTCGATCAGCGGGATCTCCTGTCGCCACGACTCGGCCTCGACCGACAGCAGTTCGTCCAGGACGTCGGCATCGAGGTCGAGGCCGCTCGTGTCGAGGGCGTCGGCCGTCGGGACCTTGCCGATCGGGGTGTCGGCCGCGTCGGCCTGGTCTTCAGGGGCGCGGTCGTCGAGGCGCTCGAGCACCCACTTCAGGACCCGGCTGTTGTCGCCGAAGCCCGGCCACAGGAACGAGCCGTCCTCGCTGCGGCGGAACCAGTTGACCCAGAACAGCTTCGGGAGGTCGGCGCCGGGCTTCTCGCCGATGTCGAGCCAGTGCTGCATGTAGTCGCCGGCGTTGTAGCCGATGAACGGCAACATGGCGAAGGGGTCGAAGCGGACCTCGCCGACCTTGCCGGCAGCGGCCGCGGTCTTCTCCGAGCTCATGATCGAGCCGAGGAAGACGCCGTGCTCCCAGTCGCGGGCCTCGGTGACCAGCGGGACGTTCGAGGCGCGGCGGCCGCCGAAGAGGATGGCCGAGATGGGCACGCCCTTCGGGTCGTCGAACTCGGGAGCGATGGCGGGACACTGGTCAGCCGGCGCGGTGAACCGTGCGTTGGGGTGGGCGGCCGGCGCGTCCGACTCGGGCGTCCAGTCGTTCCCGCGCCAGTCGGTGAGGTGTTCGGGCGGCTCCGAGAGGCCCTCCCACCAGATGTCGCCGTCGTCGGTCTTGGCGACGTTGGTGAAGATCGAGTTGCTGTCGACCGAGCGCAACGCGTTGACGTTGGTCTCCGCGCTGGTGCCGGGAGCGACGCCGAAGAAGCCGGCCTCGGGGTTGATGGCGTAGAGCCGGCCGTCGTCACCGAACTTGAGCCAGGCGATGTCGTCGCCGACGCACTCGACCTTCCAGCCGGGAAGGGTCGGGACAAGCATGGCCATGTTGGTCTTGCCGCACGCCGAGGGGAAGGCGGCAGCGACGTACTTCTTCTCGCCGTCGGGCGGGGTGACGCCGATGATGAGCATGTGCTCGGCCATCCAGCCCTCGTCGCGGGCCATGGTCGAGGCGATGCGCAGGGCGAAGCACTTCTTGCCGAGCAGTGCGTTGCCGCCGTAGCCCGAGCCGTACGACCAGATCTCGCGGTCGTCCGGGAAGTGGCAGATGTACTTGTTGTCGGCGTCGCAGGGCCACGCCACGTCGGGGCGCTCGTTGCCGTCGCCGTCGACCAGCGGGTAGCCGATCGAATGCAGGCACTTGACCCACTCACCGTCGCCCAGCACGTCGAGGGCGCCCTGCCCCATGCGCGTCATGATCTTCATGTTGACGGCCACATAGGGGCTGTCGGTGAGCTGCACGCCGATGTGGGCGATGGGAGAGCCGAGCGGGCCCATCGAGAACGGCACCACGTACATGGTGCGGCCCTTCATCGCCCCGCGGTAGAACCCGAGGACCTCTTCCTTCATCTCGGCCGGCGCCCGCCAGTTGTTGGTGGGGCCGGCGTCGATCTCCTCGGCCGAGTTGATGAACGTGCGCTCCTCGACCCGGGCCACGTCGGCCGGGTCGGAGTTGCACAGGAAGCTGTTCGGACGCTTCGAGTCGTCGAGACGGGTGAACGAACCCTGATCGACCAGCAGGCTCGTGAGACGGTCCCATTCCTCGTCGGAGCCGTCGCACCACTCGATCGCGTCGGGCTGGAAGATCTCCGCCCACTCGGCAACCCAGGTCTGGAGCTCGCTGTTGTCGGTCGTCGAAGACATTTGGTCCTTCTCGCTTCCGTCGCGCCGGTGCGACTGGGGGATCGGGGGAGCGACCTCGGGTGGGTCAGATCCCGGTGTGCAGGGGCACGTCGTCCTGTGGGAAGTGTGGCGTTGCCATGTCCACTTCTGACCCCAGTCGCAGGTCGCTCGCACGTCCGTCGTCGTCGATGTCGAAGACCACACGCTGCCCCTGCCGGAGCATCCGGAAGACCGTGCCTTCGAGCGCCTGCGCAGCGATGTCGTACTCGGCGAGATCGGTGTCGGTGATGATCACACCGTCCCCGCTGCCCGGGTCGTACGACTTGATCACGCCCTGCACCTGGCACCTCTCGTTCGCTCGACGATCGTTGCGACTTCAATGAGTCCTGCAACTGGGTTCGGTCACCCTAACCGTGGCCTCTCGACGGCACCACACGGCGCCGGGCACCGGTGTCCGGAGCTCGGCGCTGGCCACCGGCACGGGCGCGATGCGACGACGGCGCGTCGGTAAGCTCGCCGCCGAATGACGACGCTCGACCAACTCGCGGCTTCCGACGTGGCCCGCGCCGTCTCGGCGTTCGGCGATGCGCTGACGACACATCAGGACGCGATCAACCGACTCAACGTCTACCCGGTTCCCGACGGCGACACCGGAACCAACATGACCCTCACCGTCCGATCCGTCGCCGAGGCGGTCGCCGACGCCGGCGACGCCCCGGACATGGCGACGACGTGCAAGGCGATCGCCCACGGGTCGCTGATGGGCGCACGTGGCAACTCCGGCGTGATCCTGTCGCAGTTGTTGCGCGGGATCACCGAGGTCGTGCGCGAGCACGATGCCATCGACGGGCGGGTGTTCGCCGCGGCCATCACCCGAGCGTCAGAACTCTCGTACGAAGCCGTGCAGCGGCCGGTGGAGGGGACGATCCTCACGGTGGTGCGCGAGTGCGCCGACGAGGCCCGGGCCGCGGCCGAGGCCGGCGATTCCCTGGTCGACACGCTCGATCGCACGCGGACCGCCGGACAGACGTCGCTCGACAACACGCCCGAGCTGCTGCCGGTCCTCAAGGACGCCGGCGTCGTCGATGCCGGCGGAGCCGGCTTCCTCCTCCTGCTCGACGCACTGCTCCAGGTCGTGGACGGGCGCGACGTCCCCCCGCCACCGGACGCGCCGGAAGGCGCCGCAGATCGGGCGCGTGGCGGCGACCAGGCGGTGACCCCGGAGACCGGAAAGCATGTCTCCGAGTTGCGGTACGAGGTCATGTACCTCCTCGAGGCTCCGGACGAGTCGATGGCCGGGTTCCGCGAGGTGTGGGCCGGCATCGGCGACTCGATCGTCGTCGTGGGCGGCGACGGGATCTACAACTGCCACATCCACACCGACGAGATCGGTGCCTCGATCGAGGCCGCGGTCGAGATCGGCCGTCCGCGGGAGATCCGGGTCACCGACCTGCTCGACGAGTTGCACGAGATCGAGGAGGAGCGTTGGGTCCGCGAAGCCGACGCTGGCCCCGAGGTCGCAGCCGTTCCCGTTCCGTGTGGCGTGGTCGCGGTGGCGACGGGCGACGGCATCCACCGGATCTTCGCCAACCTGCGCGTGCAACAGGTCGTGACCGGCGGGCAGTCCATGAACCCCTCGACCGCGCAGCTGCTCGAGGCCGTTGAAGCGGTGCCGGCACCCGAGGTCGTGATCCTCCCGAACAACAAGAACATCATCGCCGTGGCCGAACAGGTCGACGAGCTGACCGACAAGACCGTGCGTGTCGTCCCCACCCGGTCGATCACCGAAGGCTTCGCCGGCCTGATCGGCTACGACCCGGAGTCCGATGCCGAGACCAACGCCGCCACCATCGGGGAGTTGGCGAGTGCAGTGGTCCCAGGCGAGATCACGCGGGCGGTGCGGGACTCGACGTGTGAGGCGGGCCCGATCGCCGAGGGCGACTGGTTGGGCATCGGACGCGACGGCATCCGGTTCGTCGCGCCCGAGCTCGTCGATGCGTGCACTGGCCTGCTCGCCATCCTCATCGACGACGACCGAGAGATCGTGACCGTGATCGAGGGCGACGGGGCGTCGGCCGGGGTCACGAGGCAGGTGACCGAGTGGCTGGCCGAGCACCGCCCCGACGTGGAGGCCGAGGTGCACCACGGTGGCCAACCGCTCTATCCGTACCTCTTCGGCGTCGAGTAGCTCGTTCGCGGCAGGTCCGTGACTCTCGTCACGTCGTGCATGAAACATGCAGCATCGGGTACAGGTTCGTGCATGACACTCACCGACACGATCGACACCCAGATGCACGAATTCGCTCGTGCGTACGACTCCAACACGGCCAAGCTCGCCGAGCGCACGCCGCCGCCGATCGACGCCCTGGTCCTGCGCCTGGGCGCCATCAACGCCGAGGCGATCCGCCAGTCGAGCCTGCTCACGATCACCTCGATCGACGCGGTCCGTGGCGTCGTCCACGTCGCATGGAAGGGCGCCGGCGATCTCGTCGGCACGACGAGCACCGCCGCAGACACCTCCGGGCGCCTGCTGCGTGACACCGGCCGTCAGGTCCTCGGCGACGTTCGCCAGGCCCGGAGCACCATCACCAACCGCGTCAGTGACGCCGCTGACGGCCTCGGCCGAACCCTCAAGGTGGTCACCGATCGCGCCGACGCCGTCGGCGACAAGGTGTCCGACGCTGCCGGCGACGCGACCGATCGCGTCGTCAAGGCCGCTGACAGTGGCGTCGCCGAGTCGGCCAAGACCGGCTCCAAGCGCCCGTCGGGCGCCTACGCCAACTGGTCGAAGGACGAGCTCTACGAGCGGGCCCAGGAGCTCGACATCGACGGTCGGTCGACCATGACCAAGAAGCAACTCGTCACCGCACTTCGGTCGGCGTGACCCGACAGCGCGGGCACCCACGGTTCTCGCCGTCGCACGACGCACCCCTCTGATGGTCCCCACGGACGGTCAGGGGGGTGCGTCAGTATTGGGCCCATGGGCCGCACGCTGGCGTCGCTGACCGAGGTCGAACTCTCGCGCCTCAACGGCGTTGGTCCTGCCAAGGTGAAGGCACTCGCCTCGTTCGGGCTCCACACCGTGTTCGACCTGCTGACGCACTATCCCCGGCGCTACATCGACCGGACCAGGGAAGCCCGGATCCGCGATCTCGAACTGGGGGAGACAGCGTCGGTCCTCGCCCGGGTCGCCGAGATCGAGGCGCGGCGGGTCAAGGGCGGCCGGGTCATGGTCACGGGCACCGTCCGCGACGACTCGGGCACCATGCGCATCAGCTTCTTCAACCAGGCCTGGCGGGAGAAGCAGCTGGCACCGGGGACAGAAGCGGTGTTCTTCGGAAAGCTGGAGGACTTCCGGGGCCGGCGACAGATGACCAATCCGATCGTCGACCTCGTCGGCGACCGGACCGGCAAGGTGATCCCCGTCTACCCACAGTCGGAGAAGGTGCGCCTCACCTCGTGGGACGTCGGCCGGTGGGTCGAGGAGTCCCTGCGACGTGCCGGAGCCCTCGACGATCCCGTGCCCGACGTCCTCCTCGAACGCCACGACCTGATCGACCGGACCAACGCCTTCCGCGGCATCCACGTGCCCGAGACGTGGGGAGAGTTCGGCGTCGCCCGCGCCCGGCTCGTGTTCGACGAACTGCTCCGGGTGCAACTCGCGCTCGTGCTCCGGAAGCGAAAGCTCGAGGCGACGACCGCCGGCATCGCACACGAGACGTCGGGGTGGCTCGTCCGTCGGTTCCTGGGAGGGTTGCCCTTCGACCTCACGGACGGGCAGGAGAGCGCGATGGCCGAGATCAGTGCCGACCTCGCCAAACCGGTCCCCATGCATCGCCTGCTCCAGGGCGACGTCGGTGCCGGCAAGACGGTCGTCGCCGTCGCCGCGATGTTGACGGCGGTCGAGGGCGCGCGCCAAGGGGCGCTCATGGCCCCGACCGAGGTCCTGGCCGAGCAGCATGCAGCCAGTGTTCGGGCGATGCTCGACGGCTTCACCGTGGGGGAGGAGGGAGCGCTGTTCGATCGGCCGCTCCGGGTCGAGCTGTTGACCAATCGCGTTCCGGCGGCGCGCCGCCGCCAGATCACCGACGATCTCGGCACGGGTCTCGTCGACATCGTGATCGGCACCCATGCACTGCTCTCCGCCGACGTCGACTTCGCCTCTCTCGGTGTCGTGGTGATCGACGAGCAGCATCGGTTCGGGGTCGAACAGCGCGCCGCGCTTCGTGACAAGGCCGGTGGTGTGGTCCCCGATGTCCTGGTGATGACGGCAACGCCGATCCCGCGCACCGCGGCCATGACGGTCTACGGCGACCTCGACGTCTCGAGGATGCTGCACATGCCTCACGGCCGGACACCGATCGAGACCGTCTGGCCGCAGACCGAGGAAGCCCAGGCGGCGATGTGGGAGCGCGTCCGGGCCGAGCTGCGGAAGGGGCGACAGGCGTACGTGGTGTGCCCGCTCGTCGAGGAGTCCGAGAAGCTCGAGGTCACCTCGGCGACCGAGACCTTCGAACTGCTCCGGGCGACCGAACTCGACGGCTTCCGGGTGGGATTGCTGCACGGTCGGATCAAGGGAGCCGAGAAGGAGAAGACGATGCACGCGTTCCGATCGGACGATCTCGACGCGCTCGTCGCCACGACGGTGATCGAGGTCGGTGTCGACGTCCCCAACGCCACCGTCATGGTCATCCTCGACGCCGACCGGTTCGGCATCGCCCAGCTCCACCAGCTCCGTGGGCGTGTCGGACGTGGCGAACATGCGTCGATCTGCTACCTCGTCGGCGACGCTGCGTCCGAGGACGGCGCGGCGCGTCTGGAGGCGCTGGTCGCATCGACCGACGGCTTCGAGCTCGCCGAGATCGACCTCGATCTGCGGGGCGAGGGCACGATCATGGGAGCGCGCCAGAAGGGGATGAGTGATCTCACGTTGGCATCGTTGCAGCGTGACCGGCAGGTGGTCGAAGACGCCCGAGCCGCGGCGTTCGACCTGGTCGACGGGGACGGCGGAGTCCCCGAGGCGCTGGCCGACGAGCTTCGGCTGTTCCTGGACGAGGAGGAGGAGGAGTTCCTCTTCAAGTCCTGATCCCGTGGGCGAAGGACCCGGGTGTGCTACTCGCCCGTCGGGTCGGCCCAGTCGATCTCCTCGGGGACCTCGAGGTACCAGGCATCGAGGCAGTCCTCGCATCGGTAGACGGTGATGTCACCGGGCTCCCAGCCCTGCTCCGGCGGGTAGGAGTTGAGGTGCGCCTTGCCTCCGCAGTCGATGCAGGTGATGACGCGATCGGGCTCGAACACGTGCCGGACGGTACCGCCGACTGCCGCGATCCCCGCACGATGCGCTGGCACACTGGAGCCGATGAGCAAGAAGCAGATCGGCATCGCCGGCGGCGTCGGCGCCGTCATCCTCCTGATCGTCGGTTTCCTGGTCTTCGGCGGCGACAGCGGCGACGACGAACCCGTCGCCGCCGCGACCACGACCACCGAGGCCACGACCACCACCACGACCGAACCGCCTCGGACGACCTCGGCGCTGACCGGTCTCCCCGCCAGTCAACAGGTCCTCGACAACCCGGTCGTCGCCGTCAAGATCGACAACGTCGACGGCAAGTCGACCCCCCAGGTGGGGATCAATGCCGCCGACGTGGTCTATGAGATCCAGGTCGAGGGCAGCGTCACCCGGCTGCTGTCGCTCTTCCAGAGCACCGACGCTGCTCCGATCGGACCGGTCCGCTCTGCCCGCGGCTCCGAGATCGGCGTGCTGGAGGAGCTCAACCGGCCGCTGTTCACCTGGCACGGCGAGAACGGCATCCTCGGTCCACAGGTCCGCGCATCGCAGGTCCAGGCACGATCGATCGAGGAGATCGGCGGGCTCTTCTATCGCGAGGGCGGCCGTCCGGCCCCGTACAACAGCTTCGTGCAGGGCAGTGCGCAGATCCGTGAGACGGCCGACGAGGGGTCCAAGGGCCCACTCGAACCGATCTTCACCTTTGCCGGCGACGGCGAACCACCGTCGCCGCTCGCCGCCCCGGCCACCGGCGTCCACGTCGAGTATCCGGGCGGGGCGGGCGGGTCGCCGGTCGACTACGCCTGGGATGGGTCGGTGTGGAAGCGTTCGCAGAAGGGGCATCCCCATGTCGACGCCGATGGCGTCCAGGTCTCGCCCGACAACGTCATCGTGCGATTCGTGCAGGCCGTGGACTCCGGAACGCGGGACAAGGCCGGATCCGTCGTGCCCACGGCGCAGGTCACCGGCGAGGGCGAGGTCTGGGTGTTCTCCCAGGGCACAGTCACGACCGGGACGTGGCGCAAGCCCGATGGCACGTCGATCACCGAGTACCTCGACGCCGACGGCAACCCGATCAAGCTCGCGCCCGGCAAGACCTGGATCTCGATGCCGTACACCACCGCCGGCTCGTCCTTCGGGTGAGGGTCGTCGCCGGGTCCGCTCGCGGTCGGCGGCTCCGCAGTCCTGACGGCGAGGCCACGCGCCCGACATCCGATCGGGTCCGGGAGGCGGTCTTCAACGCATTGCACAGTCAGGGGCTCGTCCACGACAGCCGTATCGCTGATCTCTTCGCCGGCAGCGGCGCCATGGGGATCGAAGCGCTGAGTCGTGGTGCCGCGCACGTGTGGTTCGTCGAGTCCGACCGTGCGGCGCAGTCGGTGATCGTCGAGAATCTCGACACGCTCGGTCTCGCCGATGCGGCCACGGTCATCCGCGCGACGGTGGCGAGTGCGCTGCGCGGTGGACTGACCGACCGGCTCGACGTCGCCATCGCCGACCCGCCCTATGCCTTCGACGACTGGCCAGATCTCTGTACCCGAATCGCTCCGATGCTCGATCCCGCCGGGATGCTCGTCGCGGAGTCGGGTCGTCCGATCGCCCTCGGCGATGACTGGGAAAAGATGAGGGAGCGGACCTACGGCGGTACCGTGATCACGTTCGCCTTGCCGCCACCTGGGACCCCACCGCGTGAGGCCCAGCCGGACCGAGATCGTCCGGACGACCGATCAGGAGCAGATGCGTGAGGACTGTCCTCTACCCAGGGACGTTCGACCCGATCCACAACGGCCATCTCGAGATCATCGAGACGGCCTCGCGTCTGTTCGACCGGGTGTACGTGGCTGCGATCCGGAACTCGCAGAAGGGCGATCCGCTCTTCGACTACGAGGTCCGTGAGTCGATGATCCTCGAGAGCACGGCCCATCTGGGCAACGTCGAGGTGGCGCCGCTCACCAGTCTGGTCGTCGATCTGGCGACCGAGCTCGGCGCCGACGTCATCGTGAAGGGTCTCCGGGCGGTGTCCGACTTCGAGTCCGAGATGCACCAGGCGCACATGAACCGAAAGATCTCCGGCGTGGACACCCTGTTCATCCCCTCGGCGACCGAACACTCCTTTGTCGCCTCCAAGCTGTTGCGCGAGATCGCGCGATTCGGTGGCGACGTGACCGAGATGGTGCCGATTCCCGTCGCCAAGCGACTCCAGGAGAAGTTCCGATGAGCCACGACGCACGCCACGAGCGCCAGCGACGGGCCTGTTCAGCCCGGCGAGCGAAGCGAGTCGACCCATGAGCAACGACGGGGAACAGGACCAGTCGGGTCGCCCGGAGCGACCGTCGGATCGCCCGGGTCAGTCGCCGTACTCGGCGCCGCAGGTCGAATCGGTCCTGCGCGAGATCCGGGATCTGATCGAACAGGCCAGGCCGATGCCGGTGTCGCGTTCGGTGATGATCAACCAGGCCGAGGTGCTCGACCTGGTCGACGAGGCCACAGAACGGTTGCCCGAGGAACTGCGGGCGGCCAAGTGGCTCCTCAAGCAGCGGGAGGAGTTCCTCGCTCGCACCCGTCGAGAAGCCGATGAGATCCTCGAGGGTGCCCGGACCGAGGCCGAGACGATGGTGCAACAGACCGAGGTCGTGAAAGCGGCGGAGGCACGTGCCCGCTCGGTGGTCGACGCCGCCGACGCCGAGTCCCGCAGGCTCAAGCTCGAGGCCGAGGACTTCTGTGATCAGCGTCTCGCCAGCTTCGAGATCGTGCTCGAGCGCACCATGAAGGTGGTGAACGCCGGCAGAGCCAAGCTCCAGGGAAGCCCGACGCGGGAAGAGCAAGCGGCGGCACAGGCCGATCCAGCCGATGGTGACGACGTCCTGGGCCGCCCGCGCCTCGAGGCGGTGCCCGACCGGTCCACGGCGTTCTTCGACCAAGACGACGGCTGATCGATGGCTCGGCCACTCGTGGTCCGCGTCGGCGACCTGCTCCGCGAGCCCGGAAGTCGCCGAGACCTCGATCTCGAGGTCGACGTCCCTGACCTGGCGACGACCGTGGCGAAGACCATCCCGGGCACCGACCTGACGGTCCGTGGGCGGGTCATGGCGATGTCGGGGGGCGTCGAGATCATCGGCGATGTCGGGTTCGACTGGTTCGGCGAGTGCCGTCGCTGCCTCGACGAGATCCACGGCCACGTGGACGTCGCGTTCCGCGAGGTCGCGCAGCGCGAACCGATCGATGACGAGGTGCTGCCCATCGAGGGCGACCTGCTCGACCTCCAGCCCCTGGTGCGTGAGCTGGTGCTCTCGGGGCTGCCGATCGCCCCGTTGTGTCAAGACGACTGCTCCGGACCGGACCCGGAGCGGTTCCCGACGACGACCGAGTCGGTGGTCGAAGCCGAGGCCGCGGCGAGCGAGACCCTTCCCGACCCGCGCTGGGCTGCACTGTCCGAACTGGACTTCGGCGACGGCTGACCAGGTCGCTACAGTGTCCCGTTCGCGTCCGGAGCACCGGCGCGTCGCACGTTCCCGAGGTTGAACAGTCATGGCCGTTCCGAAGCGAAAGACATCCAAGGCGAAGGGCCGGAGTCGGCGCGCCGCCAACTGGAAGCTCGAGCGTCCGTCGCGCAGCCTCTGCCCCCGATGTGGCGTGGCGAAACTGCCCCATGTCGTGTGCCCCAACTGCGGTTGGTACCACGGTCGCCAAGCCGTGGATGTCGACTGAAACCGGACTTCGTCCGGTTTCTTGACCTTCCTCGGCTGCGCCTCAGAACGTCTGGATCCTCTCTGTGCTGCCGATCGCGATCGATGCCAACGGCGGCGACAAGTCGCCGGGTGAGATCGTCGCCGGCGCCCGCCGGGCACGCGAGGAGCTCGACGTCGACATCGTGCTCGTCGGTACACCCGACGTCGCCGATCTCGCCGATGGCCTCCCGCTGATCGAGGCGACCGAAGTCATCGCCATGGACGCCGACCCCGGCGTGAGCGTGCGTCGCATGAAGGACTCGACCCTCGTGCGAGCGGCCGAGGCCGTTCGCGACGGCGACGCATCGGCGATGATCTCGGCCGGCAACACCGGTGCGACGATGGCGTCTGCGCTGCTGCGCATGGGCCGGGTCAGGGGTGCGAAGCGGCCGGCGATCGCCACGCCGCTTCCCGTGCCCTCCGGTGGCCACACCGTGATGCTCGACGCGGGCGCCAATGCCGAATGCCAGCCGGAATGGCTTGTCCAGTTCGCACAGATGGGCGCGGCCTATGCGACCGCCCGCTACGAGATCGCCGAACCGCGTGTCGGTCTGCTCTCGATCGGCGAGGAGCCGGGCAAGGGCGACACGCTCCGCAAGGAGACTCACGAGCTCTTGGTGGCCGACGGCGTCTTCGATGCGTCAGGTGGCAGGTTCATCGGCAATGTCGAGGGACGCGACATCCTCACCGACGACGTCGACGTCGTCGTGACCGACGGATTCACCGGCAACGTCGCGCTCAAGTCGCTCGAGGGTGGGATGAAGGCACTCGTCGCCCGTCTGCTCGAGGCGTTCGACGTCGACGACGACACGCGCGCCGCCGCCGAGGTGTTGATGCCCGAACTCCTGCCGTTGTACGCCTCGCTCGACCCCGAGAACACGGGCGGCGCGATGCTCCTCGGCGTCGACGGCGTGTGCATCATCAGCCACGGGTCGTCGGGCGAGAACGCCGTGGTCAATGCGGTCCGTGTGGCACGCGACATGGTCACTGGCGGCGTCGTCGGCGCCCTCACCGCAGCCATCGCCTAGCGGATCAGTTGGACGATACGTAGGGACTATGTCTCGCAGAGTAGGCACTTTGCTGGGCTTTCGCGCCGATCCGAGGACGCTGCGGGGAAGTGGCTACAGTGGCCGATCGCCGCGGTTCCGCGGTCCGAGCCCGCAGTCGAGACCAGGAGATGCCGGTGCCCGCAGAGACGCACGTTGCAGGGGGCGACATGACTCGCGACGAGGTCCTCACCCTCATCCGTGATCGCCTCGCCGACATCCTCGAGATCGAGCCGGACACCATCAAGGAAGGCGACAGTTTCGTCGACGACCTCGATGCCGACTCCCTCGCCCTGATCGAACTGGTCGAGGCCCTCGAGGAGGAGATCGGTGAGCGCAGCGTCGGCTTCCGCATCGACGACGAGGATCTCGAGGATCTCAAGTCCGTGCGCGACGCCGTCGACTACGTCGTGTCGCGACTCTGATCGGTTCCGGGAACTCACGGTGGTCGCTGCGGCAGGAGACATCCGTCGCGTGGACGACCGCGCCCGACTGCTCGGGGAACTGGGCTACGAGGCGACGAACGATGCATTGTTCGTCCAAGCGTTCAACCACCGCTCCTGGTGCGCCGAACACGCCGAGGACGAGTCGAACGAACGCCTCGAGTTCCTCGGAGACTCGGTGCTCGGCTTCGTCGTGGCCGACCTCGTCTACCGGCGCCAGTCCGACCTCGACGAGGGTGCGCTCACCGATGTTCGGAAGGCGGTCGTGAACGCGGTCTGCCTCGCCGAGGTGGCGCTCGAACTCGATCTGGGCAGCCACATCCGCCTGGGCAAGGGCGAGGAGGCGTCGGGCGGTCGCGAGAAGCCGTCGATCCTGGCCGACGCCATGGAGGCGGTGCTCGGCGCGGTCTACCTCGACGGCGGCATCGAGGCGGCGTCACAGGTGGTCGACCGCGTGCTCGGCGAACGGATGCAGGCCGCGATCGACAACGACGGACGCAACCAGGACCACAAGAGCCGCCTACAGGAGCTGCTCGCGGCCGACTCCGGCGAGACTGCCCGGTACGCGTTCATTGCCACTGGACCCGACCACGCCCGACATTTCACGGCGACGGTCTCGGCCGGGGCGCACGAGCTCGGCGTGGGAATCGGACGCTCCAAGAAACAAGCCGAGCAGCAGGCCGCGAGAGCTGCGCTCGCATCACTCGAATCAGGATCCCCGAGCGCCCAGGGAGGCGTCACCGATGGCTGAACTGCCCGAGGTCGAAACCATCCGCCGACAGCTCGAACGTGAGGTGGTCGGGCGCAAGATCAAGACGGTCGACGTCCACGACACCAAGCTGATCAAGCGGCACACCAACAAGAAGCAGTTCGCGGGCATGCTCGAGGGAGCCAAGCTCAAGTCGCTGATCCGTCGAGGAACGTTCCTGATCTTCACCCTCGACACCGGTGACCGGTTCATCATCCAGCCCGGCGCCGACGGCGAGCTGCGGAAGACCCCGGCGAAGAACGATCTCGACAAGGGAACGGCGGTGGTGCTCACCTTCACCCAGGGTGGACAGCTCCGGTACATCGACGCGAAGCGAACCGGCGAGCTGTGGATCCTGACTCCTGAGGAGGTGGCCGAGGGCGTCGACGAGATCGAGTTGCTCGGCTACGACGTGGTCGACACCCCCGTGCCATGGGCGGATTTCGCCAAGCTCGTGCTCAGCCGATCGATGAAGCT
>JBBKVY010000198.1:0-6939 GCA_037968675.1 Acidimicrobiales bacterium
GTACCCGCCCCCTCAGGCGCATCCGCCGTCGGCCGTGACCTCGCCGTCCCCGACCGTGCGCTGGCGATCGGCGCTCACCCCGACGATGTCGAGTTCGGCTGTGGCGGGACACTGGCGAAGTGGGCGGCGGCGGGCTGCGTCATCAACCATCTCGTGTGCACCGACGGCTCGAAGGGGACGTGGGACCCGGCCGCCGACCCGGCAGTGCTCGTCGCCACCCGCCAGGCCGAGCAGCGCGAGGCGGCCCGGACGCTCGGCTCGACCGGTGAGGTCGCGTTCCTCGGATGGCCCGACGGCGAGCTCGACTCGTCACTCCGCCAGCGCTGGCAGGTGGCGTACTGGATCCGGAGACTCCGACCCGACGTCGTGCTCGGTCACGATCCGTGGAAGCGCTACCGCCTCCATCCCGACCACCGCCATGCCGGGCTGTTGGCCGTCGAGGGGATCGTCTCGGCCCGAGATCCGCTCTTCTTCCCCGAGCAGGAACTCCCCCACCACCGGCCCGACGCGCTCCTGTTGTGGGAGGCCGACGAGCCCGATCACGTGGAGGACGTCACCGACCACGTCGACGCCAAGCTCACCGCGCTCCGGGCCCACACCTCGCAGTTCCGCTCGACCATGGGAGTCGACCCGGCGGACCCCGCGGCCGGCGAACAGTGGAACCTGTTCGCCGACCGCATCCGGTCCCGCCTCGCCGAGTGGGGTGCCCTCGGGGACTGTTCGCACGGTGAGGGGTTCAAGCTCATCGACCGTCTCTGACGCCGATCGTCCGAATCAGCCCCAACGCTGGGGATCGTCGGGGTCGATGCCGAGGCACAACTTGCCGATGAGCTCGTGGGCGAGCAAGGAGTTGCCGGGGTGGAACCGGCCCATGCGGGCGTCCCGGAACAGCTGCTCGATCCGGTGGCGCTTGAAGGCACCTGCCCCGCCGGTGAGGTCCATGGCCTGGTCGACGATCTCCAACGACTCGTTCACCACGCGGTGGCGGGTGCCGACGAGCCGGACGGGCCAGTCCTCGTGGGGCACGCCGTTCGCCCAATCGGACGCGGTCCGTTCGAGCAGCGCCTGGCTGGCGTCCAGCGCGATGCGCATGTCGGAGATGACATGTTGCACGCCCGGGTGGTGGGCCATCGATCGCGTGAGCGCGATCGATGACTTCGACGGCATACCGGTGACCGTGAGGTCGAAGGCTCGCCGCGCGATGCCGTGGTAGACGGCCGAGAAGTCGACCAGCGCCCATGCGAAGACCGCCACCTGGAACAGGTCGGCCCCGGCCATGCCTGGCGCGCACACCCGCACGACCTCGGCGTCGGACGCAAATGCGTCGGTGAGCACCGTGTCGTGGCTCTGCGTCGCTCGCATCCCCAACGTGTCCCAGGTGTCGACGACATCGATGCCGTCGGCGTCGCGGCGCAGGAACCCGTGGATGACCTTCGGGGCCTCGGGATCGGACGTGTCCATGGCGTGGAACCCGCCGAAGTCCCAGACCGGTGACAGACTGCCGAAGATCTTGTGGCCGTTGAGCTTCCAGCCGCCGTCGACGCGGGTTGCCGCGGTGGTCGACAGGAACAGCGGGAGGTCGTTCCCCCGCTCGCCGTGCAGTGCCGCGAAGATCTTGCCGTCGGCGGCCTCCTCGAGCACGAACCGGGCAGAGTCGTCGCCGGCCCGCAACAGGTCGGCGGCGACGCCGGTCCAGTACACGTGCATGTTCACTGCGAGGGCTGTCGCCGGTGCGACGTAGGCGATCTTGCCCATCGCCCGGCTGACCTCGTCGAGACCGAGACCGTGGCCACCGAACTCGGTGGGAATGGCGATGTCGAGGAATCCGCTGTCGCGCAGCTCCTCGAAGTCCTCGGTGAAGAACGTGTTGTCCCGGTCGTAGCCGGGGGCTCGCTCATCCATTCGAGCGAGCAGGTCGTCCGGGAGCAGCGCATCGAGCGCGTCAGTCGGAGAGGCTTCAGTTGCAGTCATGGTGATGCTTCCTTCGTCGGGATCTGGTTCAGGTCATGACGGCGACGGGAACGCAGCGGCCTCGGGGCCGATCTCTTCGACGGCAACGATCGCGTCGGCCGGGATCCCGAGGCGTGCTGCGGCTTCGCGCAGCGACTCGGGATTCGGGGCTTCGTAGAGGCAGTACGTCTTGCGCTTGTCGGCCGACAGGAACGACAGGATCCACTTGATCCCGACGTCGTCGTTGACCGACTTGATCTCCTCGTCGTCAAGCGCATCGGGGTCCAGGCCCTCGAGGAAATTGCGTTCGATCACGTACAGACCCATGGCATGCCCCTTGTCGACCGAGGTCCCCGGCGGCCGGCCCGCCGGGAACACACGATTCGTCGTCGTCGGAGCCAACGTACGACGACGGTCGGTTGCTGTCATGACCACATCGGACCTTTGGGAGACGGCGCGACCGCACCGCGAAGTGCAGCCGTATAGTCAACCCTGACTATCGGACAGAGGATCACGGCAAATGGGTCGATCAGGCACGGCGACGGCAACGGTCCTGTTCGCGCACGTGTCGGATCCGACACAACACCCGCTGGTCGAAGCGGTGATAGACGACCATGCCGGGCGAGTACTCGAGTCCGACACCGACGGGATGATGGCGGTCTTCGACGCCACCTCGGACGCGATCGCAGCCAGCGTGAGCATCCAGCAACGCGTCTCGACGACGTCTCCCGAGACCAGCGTCCGCGTCGGCATCGCTGCCGGCGACGTCAGCTGGGACGACGACGACTGCTTCGGTCTCCCCGTCGTGGTCGCCACGCGGCTGGAGAACGCGGCTGACGCCGGCCAGGTCGTCGTGTCGGCCGTCGTCCGGTTGATGGCCGGTGACCGGGCGGGTGTCACCTTCCGCAAGCTCGGTCCCCTGACGCTCAGCGGGATCGACGACCCGGTCGACGCCTTCGAGGTCCACTGCACCGACGCCGGCCTCGATCGCCCGGTCTGGCGGTTCCCCCCGACGCTCCCCTTGTCGGACCGCGTGTTCGTCGGGCGCACGGCAGAGATGGCGGAGTTGCGAGCCGCATGGAGTCGGGTCAGCGCCGGCGGGAGCGAGATGGTGCTGATCGGTGGCGACGCCGGAGGCGGCAAGACCCGACTGGCGACCGAAGCGGCCAGGGAGTTCCACGCCGCGGGCGCACTGGTGTTGAGTGGGCTCAACGACAGCGAACTCGCACTGCCGTATCAACCGTGGTTGATGATCTTGGATCAGGTGCTGGGGCTCCTCCCCCAACCCGCGGTGCATGCCCGGCGCGACGACCTCGCCTCGCTCCGCGTGCTCCACCCCCGCATCGACCGTCAGGTGGCCGGGCTCCCTCGGCCCGAGACCGTCGATCCGGAGACACAACGACACCACCTGCTGTCCGGCCTGGCATCGGTGCTCGGCGCGGCCACCGCGCTGGCCCCGACCGTCGTCGTCCTCGACGATCTGCACTGGGCAGGCGCCCAGACGCTCGACGTGCTGCGGTTCCTGGCACGAGCAAACCCGGTGCCGAACCTCCTCGTCGTCGGAACCTTCCGGGACACCAGCGACGAGATCGACGAGCCGCTCCGCGCGACCCTGGCGGATCTCCGGCGGCTCGGCACCGTCAACCGGCTGAAGCTGACCGGTCTCGACCTCGAGTCCGTCCTCGAACTGGTGGCGGCCAATCGAGCGGGCGACGACCGCGACCTCGACCGGCTCGCCCTGGTCATCTCGCAACGCACCGGCGGAAACCCGTTCCTCGTCTCCGAGCTGTGCGCCCATCTCGACGAGCCGGGAGGCGGGGTCGTGCCGGAGAGCGTCGTGGAGGTGGTCTCGGCGCGGTTGCATCGCCTCTCGCCCCCGGCACGACGGGTTGCCGAGGTCATGGCCATCGGCGCCAACCGACTCGGCCTGCGCGTCCTCGCCGATGCCGCAGCGCTCGACGACACCGCTGCGGCCGCTGCGGTGTCGGAACTCATGGCCTCGGGCCTCGTCGACGAGGTACCGGGTCCGGCAACCGAGTACCAGTACGCCCACGCGTTGCTGCGCGACGCCGTCGCCGCGCTGTCTTCGGGACCGGAACACCTGCCCGTGCACCTCGCCCTCGCCGAAGCGATCGAGCGGGCCTACGAGGTCGACCGCCGCGTCGTGCTCCCCCATCTCGCGCGCCACTTCGCCGCGGCCGCAGCGATCGGGGGACGCGAGAAGGCGATCTACTACGGCCGACGGGCCGCCGCACAGGCGCGTCAGACTGCCGCCTACGAGGAGGGCGTGTCGGTGCTCCAGACCGTGCTCGACTCGGTGCCGGGCGCGGGACCATCACAGGTCGAGATCGCCATGGAGCTCATGGATCTGCTCCAGCGTTCGGGCCGCCATCTCGAGTCGGGGATCGTGGGCCGCGAGGCCTTTCGCGACGCGCAGGAGCTGGGCGACATCGCGCTCCAGACCGCGGTTGCTCTGCAGTACGAACGGGTCGGGAACCTGACCGGCGGCGGCGACCCACTCGTCGAACAGATGCTCGAGGTCGCGATCGAGGCCGCCGACGACGCCGGCCTCCGCCTCCGCCTGCGCAGCGCACTCTGCCGGGCACGGTCCCTCGCCGGGCGACCCGAGGCTCGAGAGGAGATGGAGGAGGTGCTGCACGAGGCCCGTGAACTGGGCGACGACGACGCGCTGACGCTCGCCCTCGAAGCGTCGTTGTTCGCCGGTCTGGATCTGGCTGCGGATCTCGCGAGCAGCCGTGAGCTGCAGGAACGACAGGCGAACCGCGACGACCCGTGGTCCACCATGTGGGCGACCGGCAACCGGGTACGTGTCCTGGTGCGAGCAGGGCGGCTGACCGAGGCCGCGTCGGTGCTCGAAGACCACCGGGAGCTCGCCGCCCGCTACCGGTTCTTCTTGTTCCAGTTCATGTCCGAGGTACTCGACAGCATCCTCGCGATGATCGACGGACGCTTCGACGACGCCGAGCGCTTCGCCGCCCATGCCGAGGACATCGGGCTCAGCGACGACATCTCCGACAGCGGCGTCTACGGGCTGTTGATGTTCACGATCCGGCGGGAGCAGGGACGTCTGGAGGAGATGCGCCCGGTGCTCGAGTTGATCTCGAAGCTCGACCAGCGAGTCGGTCTGTGGTCGCCGGGCCTCGCGCTCGCCGCGGCAGAACTCGGCTTCGAGGACGACGCACGAGCCTCGTTCGCCGCGGTCGCTGACGACGACTTCGCGGCCATACCGCGCGACAGCGTCTGGCCGGCCGCGCTCAGCTTCCTGGCCGAGACCGCGATCATCCTCGGCGATCGCGAGGCCGCTGCGGCGCTGCTCGCGGAGCTGGAGCCCTTCGGCGGACAAGCCCTCGTTGCCGGGTTCACGACGTGCCTCGGTCCGGCCGACCGGCTCCGCGCCGGACTCAGCGAGTTGGCCGGCAACCACGCCGAGGCCGACCGATGCATCGAATCGGCTCGCGATCTCGCAGTTCGATCCGGTTCACCCACGTGGCGAGCGAGGGTCGAACACACGCACGCGTGGATCCTCGCCCAGCGCGACGACACCGACGGGGCGACGCACCACTTCGCCCTGGCGAGCGCATTGGCCGAGCCGATCGGCATGCGATCGATCCTCGACCACCCACCGGGACCGCTGTCGGAGCAGGCGGCGGTCGTGGCGACGACCACGCTGCCCGACCGGTTGTCGCCACGGGAGGCCGACGTCCTCGCGCTGGTCGCCGAAGGGTGCTCGAACCGCGACATCGCCGCCGAGCTGTTGATCAGCCCGAACACCGCTGCCAACCACGTGCGCTCGATCCTCCAGAAGAGCGGCTGTGCCAACCGGACCGAGGCGGCGGCCTACGCCGTTCGAGTCGGCATCACCCGCGACAACGACTGACGGACCCGTGCGGTCTCAATGGTGGTGCTCGTCGGCGTCGGCCTTCGTCTCGTGGATCGTACCGTCGGGGTGTTCGGGCGGGCTGTAGATCGAGTACAGCTTGAGCGGCTCGTCGCCGGCATTGAGCACGTTGTGCCAGGTGCCGCCGGGGATGATGGCGGCCCAGTCGTCGCCGACGTCGTGGGTCTCGTCGACCTGATCCTTTGACGGACCGAGGGTGACGGTGGCCCGGCCCGACTCGATGCGGATGAACTGGTCGAGGTGGTCGTGCATCTCGAGGCCGACCTCGCCGCCGGACGGGATGCTCATCACCGTCATCTGCAGGTTGTTGCCGGTGAACAGCACCTCGCGGAAATGCGGATTTCCGAGGGTGGCCGCTTCGATGTCGCCGATGTAGCCGATCGCGGAGTCGTTTTTCGCCATGGCCGTGACCGTATCCCGACCACCGCGGAGCCTGCCGATCATGCGGTCGGCGGGCCAGAGAAAGTCGCCGGTCGTCTGTCAGTCCTGCGTCGGACGGGCGGTGCCGGCCAGACGATTCCGAAGCTCATCCGAGAGCCCCGTCAGCACGGGATCGCCCTCGGCGACAAGTCGACCGTCGCCGGGATCGGCGAAGGAGAACCAGACCGCGAGCCGCGCCTCGACGCCCTGGGCTCCGTCTGGGTCCGAGCGATCCAGCGATTGGAGTCGGTCCACGAGTTCGTGGGCACCGGCGCGCTCGGCCCACTGCGCGAGGAGTGCGTGACGGAGGGTGTCGGCTTCTCGGTTCGTGGCATCGATGCACCTCGCGAGGAGCCGGAAGGTCGAACGCGACGTCGGCGCTGCCGCGGCGATGGCGGCGGGCGGAATCGGTGAGGTCACGCGGTGAGTCTCCCGCCCGCGACGCAGTCGCGCCGAATGCGAGACAACCCAGAGACCTAGCCTTCCCGGTCGACTTCGTCGAGCAGGTTCTCGGCGAAGTCCACGATCGTGGGCTGGTCGATCCTTTGGTCACGCACCATCTCGAACAACATGCGGTACGTCACGGCACCAGAGCGAAACCGCACCAGGTCCGAGTGGCTCTCGATGAACTCTCCTGCTGGGTGGACCTC
>JBBKVY010000199.1:0-3769 GCA_037968675.1 Acidimicrobiales bacterium
CTGAACAGCCGGCTCTTCGGACCAGTCACACCCGGGCCACCGACAACCGTATTCCCTCGACCAAGGGCTCTGCTTCGACGCGCCCGAAACAGGCCTCTTGACAGAAAGAGGCTTCGTTCTTTGGCACCGATCCGTCCCGCCGATCAACCGTTCGCGAGCGACTTGGATCGACGGAGATCGGTGCATCGATGGCGTCTCAGTCCCTGTTCTCGAGTCGGCGAGCGACCCGCAGGGCAGCTGCCCGGTCGCCCGGTGCTGCACGATCAAGGAGTTTCTCGTGGACGGCGCCTCGGTGCGCGACGTCGACGTTCGAGCCGTACTTGAACTTCGTTCGCACGTCCGTGACCTCGATCCGCAGACCGCGGATCCCGCGCAGCCGAGCGCCGTGGTCGCTCGGGTCGATCGCATCGACAGCTGGCTGCAGATCGGTCAGCTGGCGGCGCAGCACTTCTGCGACGTCGTTGGGGTCGTCGAGGATCGCGGCTTGACCTGAATCCAGTGAGCGCGGCCTCGTGCTACCTGCCATGGTCACGCCAATGGACATGCCTGAGAACGCTCATGACGAGCTCATCGCCGAGCAGCAGGCGTTCTACGAGGCAGACGCCGAGGCGTTCGATGCATGGCTCGCATCTCTGCTGGACGACACGAACGTCGACGACACGGCGCGCCGCTACCGCGCCGGTCGTCTCACGTTCCTCAAGTTGCTCGACCGGCTCGGCCCGCTCGGCGACGTCCTGGAGATCGCCGCCGGAACCGGACGCCTCGCCCCGCTCTATATCCCAAAAGCCAAGACGGCGACGCTCATCGATTCCTCCGTGACCAGCCTCGAGCTTGCGACCCGCAATATTCGAGCGGCCGGCCACGACCAAGAGACGAGGTTCGCGGCCGGAGACGTCTTCGATCCGCCCGAGCACCTCGATCAGTTCGACACGCTCGTCTTCAGCGCATGGCTGCACCACGTGCCGCAATCACGCTTCGAGTCCTTCTGGAACGTCGTCGACAGCCACCTCACTTCCGGCGGCGACGTCATCTTCGACTTCCCCGACGCACGCAAACCGCAGGCAGGAGCCGACGCGGTTCCCCCGGTGCCGTCCGAGGAGTACAACATCTACCGACCGGTTGATGGCATCAGCTACCGCGACCATCACGGCAAGCGGTGGCGGGTCATCCACCGAGCCTGGGACCCCGAGGACCTGATCAGCGAACTCCGCTTCCTCGGTTGGCGTGTACGAGTTGAGGGACCCGGAATGTTCAACGACATCCTCTGGGCTACCGCCAAGAGATGAGCGACCGTCCCCGACGTGCCGGTCGGAGCGATCGATATCACCCGCCCCGATCATCAGATCGCCTGGGTCCACGAGGACGACATAACGCCTAATACACGGGTGATCGTTGGTGTATCCCGGTGTCTTTCACAGTCGGGTCGGAGCATGTGGGGATGAACCATTTCCCGTGTCTTGTCCGCTCGTCGTCGCCGTCAGGAGAGACCCGCTACGCGTTGGGTGATCCGTTGGTCGATGGCTATCTCCAGTTCGTGGCGGGGAGGTGTCGGCCGAACACGGTGCGGGCCACGGCGCATGATCTGAAGACGTTCTTCACCGTGGTCGACAAGGCCCCGGTCGAGGTCGTCGCTGCTGATGTGTTCGACTTCTTGGCCCATCAGCGCGGTGACCGGACCGTGGTCCGGATCGTCGATGGCGAGTCGGGGTTGGCGCCAGCGACGATCGCCCGTCGGCTCTCGACGGTGTCGGGGTTCTACGCGTATCTGGTCGCCCGCGGCGACGACGGCCTGGACGTGAACCCGGTCCCGCGTGGACTGGCGACTCGCAAGGGAGGCGGTCGCCGAACCAGAACGGTCCCGCTCGTGCGAGTCCGGAAACGGCTGCCGCAGATCCTGTCGCCGGGCGAGGTCGACGACCTGTTCGGTGCGCTGCGCACGGCACGGGATCGGGCGGTGGTCGCAGCGATGGTGTTCGGCGGGCTGCGTCGTTGCGAGGTCCTCGGCCTACGGCTCGGTGACATCTGGATCGGTGACCGGTCGTTGTTCATCGACCAGGGCAAGGGCGGCCATCAACGGGTCGTGCCGATCTCACATCAGTTCTTCACCGCGGTCGGCGACTACCTCCACGACGAACGCCCGGCCTGTGATCACGACGCCGTGTTCGTCGCGTTGAAAGGCCCGCGACGAGGACGACCACTCTCGCCCGATGGCGTCGATGAGATCCTCACCGGAGCGCGTCGACGGGCCGGGCTCGAACGCGGGACCTGCCACGAGCTGCGCCACACATGCCTGACCCGACTGCGCGAGGCCGGCATGGCGCTCGAGGCGGTCCAAGCCCAAGCCGGGCATCGTTCGATCGAGTCGACCCGGGTGTATCTGCATCTCACCAACGACTGGCTCGCCGATGAAGATCTGCGGGCGTCGGCAGCGATTGATGCCGACCAGGCCGCGGTTGCCGAGATGCTCGCCATCCAAGAAGGAGCGGCCCGATGACCGCCACCCAGCCCGCACCGAACTCGCCGGACAAGATCGCCGACGACTGGCAGACCATCGCCGCCCGGGCCCCGCGGATGGCATCCACGCTCGGTCGTTACCTGACCCAAGCCTCGACGTTCCTCGCTCCTCGCAGCATCGACGCCGCGTCGATCGCGTTGCGTCAGCTGGCGTTCTGGCTGCTCGAGAACACCGACGTCACGGCCATCGCCGCGGTCTGTCGCGATGACATCGAGGACTTCGCCGTGTGGCTCGCCGACCAGCCCGGTCTCAAGGGACCGGTCCTGTCTGCGAACACCCGATCACAGCGGCTCCACATGCTGCGCACGTTCTTCGCTCGGATCATCGAGTGGGACTGGGACGACGCCCCGCGCCGCAACCCGGTCCTCAAAGGCGACATCCCACCCCGCCCGGACGCGTTGCCCCGGTTCCTCGATGACGACGCCGCTGCCAAGTTGATGATCGCCGCCCGCGCCGCCACCGATCCGCGGGACCGGCTCATGATCGAGCTGTTGGCCCGCACCGGGCTCCGCGCTTCCGAAGCGATCGGGCTCGCTGCGGATGCCGTCGTCCATGTCGGCGACGGCCACTGGCTACGCGTCCCGGTCGGCAAGCTCCGCAACGACCGGTTCGTTCCTCTCCACCCACAACTGGTCGAGCTCCTCGACGACTGGTGTGCCACCAACGTCGACCACATCCGAAGCCACCGCCAACTCATCGCCGATCACCGCGGCACCCTCTCGCGAGACGCCCTCGCCCGCCTCGTCAACCGCGTCGCCAAGACCGCTGGGATCGGTCACGTCACCCCGCACCAGCTGCGCCACACCCTCGCCACCCAAGCCATCAACCGAGGCATGCGACTCGAAGCGATCGCCGCGCTGCTCGGGCATCGCACCATGCACATGACCCTGACCTACGCCCGCATCGCCGACCGCGTCGTCGCTGACGAATACGCGGCCGTCACCAAACAGCTCGACTCCATCTACGGGCAGACCATCGAGGCCAGCCTCGAGCCGGCGAACATGGCCCGCCTCCGACGCGAGGCCCATGCCCGAATGCTCGGCAACGGCCTGTGCACCCGACCCGTCGAACTCGACTGCCGCATGGAATCCGCCTGCGAAACCTGCAGCTACTTCTCCACCGGACCCGAGTTCGTCCCCGTCCTGCTCCGCCAACGAGACCACGCCCGAGACCACGGACAAGCCGACCGAGCCGCCCTCTTCGACGGCCTCATCACCCGAGCAAACAAGGACCACTCTTGACAGCGATCACCCG
>JBBKVY010000200.1:0-24528 GCA_037968675.1 Acidimicrobiales bacterium
GGCTCCGTGCCACCGGTCGGGGCCAGTGGGCCGACCTGCTCCTCGACCGCCACCCACGGGAGGCAGCGGGCGAACTCCCGTGGTCGGGCTTCTGACCTCGCGCGATCGCGCGGTTCTCCGATGAACCAGTGACGTAGAACCCGAGCAGACCGGGTCTCACGTCGCCGGGATCCGAGCCACTGACCTGCGACATCTTGCGGAGGGAGTGGGATTCGAACCCACGGAACCCGCGAGGGGCTCGACGGTTTTCAAGACCGTTCCATTCGTCCGCTCTGGCATCCCTCCGGAGCGTCACGCAGGCCGGCCGGTCGAGCGAACTCGGGGCCGGCCGGCCCACATGTACTGGCGGAGAGAGAGGGATTTGAACCCTCGGAGGACTTGCGCCCTCACTTCCTTAGCAGGGAAGCACCATCGGCCTGACTCGGTCATCTCTCCGTGCGATCGGCGAGCCTAGCGGGCCAGCGATCGCCGCCATTCCCTGGGATTTCGGCGACGTTTCGACGTCCGTGGACGACGGTCGCCGTCGCCGCGCGAGACCATCCCCCACGCATGATCTGTCATGCGATACGTGCAACTCTTGCAAGCGTTTGTGACCAAGATCACAAGCTTGAATGTTGCGTTTTGTTTACGGCCCGTCCAGGCTTTGACCCATCACACCAGATGAATAGCGGCGATCACGACGTTGCGCATCCCTCACCGAGGGTCACCGCCACGTGATCGGGACCGGATCCGGCATCCCTGCTGGAGCCACCACCTGCGTCGTCAATCCCTGACGCGTCGCTCTCTCCCCAACACCGGCCCCGCGGCTTCGTCGCGTCTGGTGGAAAGGAACGTCCCCATGCGTACCAAACTCATCCCCGCACTCGCCGGCCTCGGCTTGGCACTCCTCCTGGCGGTCACCGCGACCGTCGGCGCCGGAGCCGCCGATTCGGTCGGCGAAGAGTCGCCGGACCCCACGGCCGTCGTCGCCGCCAGCGCGGACGGCGCAGCCGTGACCGCCCCCCAGTTCGATGCCCCCGCTCCGTCGACCGAAGACGTCGACGAGCACCGCGCAGCCCCCGGCCCGACGCCGGAGGAGGTCGCCGCCTACATTTCCGGCGCCGAACGCGCCAGCTACATCGCCGGAGCCGAACGCGCCACAGCCGAACGCGCCGCGGCCGAAGCGGCTGCCGCCGAACAGGCTGCTGCGGCCGAAGCCGCTGCTGCCGCCACCATCCCCGCTGCAGCCCCCGGCTCCGTCGAGGACATCATCGCCCGTTACTTCGGTGGCCAGACCCAGAAGGCTCTGGCCGTCGCCCGGTGCGAGTCCGGCCTGAACCCCGGTGCCGTGAGCCCCGGAGGCGGCAACCACGGCCTGTTCCAGGTCAACAACGTCCACAGCGGGCATTTCCAGTCGATCACGGGCGCACCGTGGTCAGCTCGCTACGACGCCGAGGTGAACACCCGGTTCGCGCACTGGCTCTACAGCCAGCAGGGCTGGGGTCCGTGGGCCTGCGCCTGATCCGGCTCGGCGTGCAACGGTGCCAACGCCGTCAGCGCGCCGCCGTCGCCAGCTTCAGGTGCACGTAGAGGAAGTTTCGGGTCCGGTCGAGGATCTCGCTCCGGAACGTGGTGTAGGGCACATGCCCGGCACCCTCCCACGGGTTCAGCACCGCCCGGACGCCGCCGGCATCGGCGGCGTTCTTGGTGTTGACGGCCCACTGGTACGGGACGATGAAGTCCGAGGTCCCGTGGAACAACAGCACCGGCGCGTCGCCCCGGTTCGGCGTCGTGAGGAGATGGGCGCCGGACAACGAGACCGCAGCGTCCACGCCGGCGTCGGGCTGCTCCTGCGTCTGGAACGCGACCTCGGTCGCAGTGATCGCTCCGGCGGAGGACCCGGCGATGGCGATGCGATCGGTGTCGATCCCGATCGAGTCGGCGTTGTCACGTAGGTACCGCACCGCGGTCTGCGCGTCCTCCCGTGCCTGGATGATCGCGGTGACGCACTCGGCCGTCGGGGCCCCCGATGAGCAGCCCGTCTGGGCGAGGCGGTAGGAGATCGATGCGGTGACGTATCCGCGCTTGGCGAAATGGTTCGCCTGGTCCACGAGCTCGGCGGATGTGCGTGACCCGAAGCGGAACGAACCGCCGTGGACGAAGACGATGAGCGGGCGGTCTTCGACGGTGTCACCGGTCGGCTCGTAGAGGTCGAGACGGAGCTGGACGGTCGTGCCCTGCTGGTTGACGGCGGACCCGTACAGCTGGTTCGGGGTGACGGTGACGTCGTCGAAGATGGCGTCCCGATACCGCAGCGGTGCAGCACCGGTGGGGACCAGCAGCTGCTCGCACCCGGCGAGCACCACCAACAGGACGGCAAGGACCACGAACCGGCAGCGCTTCAACATCGTTCCCCCGAACGGTCGTCCGACCCCGACAGCGTCGCTCGCCGCCACCGTGCCGCGCAAGCCGATGTGTCCGCCCTCGCCGCCCGACCTGACGCCGATCGTGCGACGATGCGTCGTGGCCGATGGTCGTTTCGCCCCCAGTCCGACAGGTCCGCTGCACGTGGGCAACCTCCGGACCGCGCTCCTCGCGTGGCTCTTCGCCCGGGTCGACGGCGGCCGGTTCATCGTCCGGGTGGAGGATCTCGACCCGATCTCGAGCCGTGAGGCGTTGGTCGAGTCACATCTCGCCGATCTGACCGCCCTCGGACTCGAGCATGACGGCGCGATCGTCCGCCAGTCGGATCCGGCCGTCCGTGCCCGCCACGAGGACGCGGTGCGCCGCCTCGACGATGTCGGTCTCCTGTACCCGTGCTTCTGCTCACGCCGAGAGGTCGCCGACGCTGCGTCGGCCGCCCACGGCCCACTGCCAGAGGGCGCGTATCCCGGGACGTGTCGCGACCTGACCGAGGGCGCCCGCCGGAAGCGGTCGGCGCAGCGGACCGACCGTGATCCCGCGCTACGGGTGCGTGCCGATCTGGCCGAGGTCACCGTCGTCGACCGGATCCATGGGACCCACACCGGCCTCGTCGACGACTTCGTCGTCCGGCGCGGCGACGGCGTGCCCGCCTACAACCTCGCCGTCGTCGTCGATGACGACGCGCAGGGGATCGACGAGGTGGTGCGAGGCGACGACCTGTTGGAGGGGACGCCACGACAGGCCTGGCTCAGTGGCGTGCTCGGACTGCCCGTCCCGGCGTATGCCCATGTCCCGCTGGTGCTCGGTCCGGATCGAGAGCGGCTCGCCAAACGACACGGTTCCGTGACCAGGATCGAGCTGGAAGCGGAAGGCTGGACCGCCGGACGGCTCCTCGGGGTGATGGGCGAGTCGCTGGGCCTGGCGTCGCCCGGCGAGGTGCTCGGGGCATCCGATCTGCTCGAGCGATTCGACCCCACCCGACTCCTGCGTGGACCGTGGGTGTTCGACCCCAGCCACCGCTGATCGGGTTCAGAGCGTGCGCAGGCCGTCGACGATCAGGCCGGCGCCGACGACGACGGTCCCTGCGCCGATGAGGCGGACGCCGGCGGTCGCCAAGGCCACTGGTACCGAGCGGCGCATGTAGACCCCGGCTGCGCCGAGCACGATCGCGATGCCGGCGCCGACGAGCACCGTGACCGTGCCCTCCGCTGCGCCGACCGAGATGGCCACCACGGCGGCCGATGGGGTGAACAGGGTGGGGAACGCCACGAAACCAGCGAGACGCAAGTCGGTCTCGGGCTCGATGGCATCTCTCGGCGCTCCCGCGAAGAGCCAGCGGAGGCCGGAGACCACGAGCACTGCGCCGGCGCCGACCCGGAAGGTCCCCAGGTTGACGTCGAGCGCGTCGAGGATCGACTGCGACGCCGCGCCGGCCACGACCAGCGCCGAGAGGGCGACCGCAGCGCCGGCGACCACCGGCAGGGGCCGGTCGGTCCGGCGGTCGTGTGCCAGCGCGACCAGTGCAGCGGCGGGGTTGCAGGCCGCGAGAAAGGCGACGATGGCGGCGATCAACGGGTCTCCAGCTGGGGGGTCGGACCGCGACGGGTCGTGGCGGGGCCGCTCATGGCAGCACGGGCTCGGCTCCGAGCATGCCCGACGCAGCGTGCTGCTGGTCGTCCATCCGGGTGAAGTCGTCGTAGAACCATGCGCCTGCCTCCTGGGACGGGGCCGATGCGGTGGCCTCGACCTGGTCCTCGGCCAGACGTGCGGCACCGCAGGCGAGGGTCTCGTCGACACCCGCTGCCATGTCGGCCATGCGCGCGTCGACCCGGGTCACCGTCCGCAGGGCGGCCAGACCCTCGATCCACGTGCCGAATCCCGAACCGCGGGGCGCGGCACCGTGGGTCAGCGATCCGTAGGACGAGCCGCGTTGCGAGTCGAAGCGGACGAACGACGCGTACCGGTTGAGCAGGCCGCGCGCGTAGTCGATGTGGTGTTCTTCGAGTCCCCACTCGGCCATCTCACTGAGCGAGTAGGCGGCCCACTGATCGGGCCACGGTCGAGGAAAGAAGTCCTCGTCGATGTCGCGTTGGGTCGTGAGGTAGTCGAGTGTCGAGATCGCAGGTGCGCGGTATCCCTCGAGGGGGAACGCCTCGTGGACCATCGCCATTGCCCAGAGCGCCTCGCCCGTGGCGTACACCGAGGTCTCGTCGGGAACCGGTGCCTGCTGGTCGAGGTCGTAGAAGTTCAGCATCGACCCGTCGGCGAGTTGTTGCCCCCGCAGGAAGCGGGCCACGCCGAGCAATGCGTCGTCGTGGGAAGTGTCGTCGGTGGCGAGTCGGCGTTGCGCGAGCGACACTGCGAGCAGCGCGCTCGCGCCGAGCTTCGCAGTCGAGCCGTCGGTGAACGCCAGGCCGTCACCTGCCGGTTCGAGCCGGTCGAGCATCCACCCCAGCCCGAGGTCGGCGGGGGCGAGATAGTCGATCTCACCGGCGCGGGTGAGCTGGTAGAGGCTCATCGTCACGCCGGCGTGGCGCACGAGGTTGTAGTCCTCGGCCGGGGTCGAGTCGTTGCGGTTCCACCCGTAGAGATAGTGGCCGTTGGGCTCCTGGTTGGCGACGATCCAGTCCCCGGACGCGACCGCCGTGGCCCGCGCGCCGGTCGACGTCAACGGCGGGCACACTTCGGGAGCCCAGAACGTGACCCGGAGCACGGTCAGGCCGATGATCCAGGTCAGCAGTGCCCGCCGGACGCGGCGCGACGAGTTCATCGAATCCGGCTCCGGAGCAACACGAGGGGCGCCGCGAAGAAGAACGTCAGCGGCAGCCGGCTCCGGATCATCGACAGAGCTTCGCGCCCCGAATGCCGAACAGCGTCGCGGTCGTACAGTTCGATCTCGCTGACGGGCCCGACACGGACGTCGAAGCGCGCCAACCAGTCGAGCCGCCGGATGCGCCTCGCCGCGTCGACGTCCGGAACGACGACGACGCGATCGCGGGTCGACGGCGTCGCCCAGATCGCCAGTGCCGCGATCGCGGCGAGGCTGAACACCTCGACCGAGGCGGACAGCTCGATGGAGAGATGGAAGAGCACGGCCACCCAGATCGCGACGATGCGCGTCCGCCCGAACCACAGCGCCACACCGATGAACAGCTCCATGGCCACCGCGATCGGCGAGGTGACGGCGTGGACCCACCGCTGGGTGACGACGTCGACGACCCAACCGGCCACCGGCTCGGGGACCCGGGTCACGACGAGTTGCTGATGACGGACGGCGCGGTCCCACAGAACGAGTCCGCCGGCCCAGTCGGGGTCGATCAGCTTCGAGAATCCCGACGCGAGGTACACCGACGAGGCCACGATGCGCAGCAGCCACAACGGCCAGAGGGTCGCGCGGTCGTCGTCGGCGCTCGCTCGCCGGCGGGAATCGAGTGACAACACCCGCCCGCTGTCCGAGAGCGCGACCGCGGCGAGCAGGAACAACAGGAACGCCCGGTTGTGCCGGAAGTGCGTCTGTGACAGGAAGAAGTTGGCCGCGACACAGACGGTCGTCAGCGGCGCCGCGATCCTGGTCTGCCAGCCGAGTCCCATCGCCACGGCGGCTCCGAGACCGATCCACACCACGACGATCTGCACGGCACCGGGCACCGCGGGGACGACGTCGAACCACGGTTCGTTGAAGCGGTCGAGGTACGTGACCCCGTCGAGGGAGTCGGTGATGAACGGCAGGAGGTGGAGGACCACGATCGGGGCGAGCACGATCCGGAGGACCGCCATGGATCGGATCGATCCGGGCACGTCGAACACCTCGTCGAACGTGCGCGGTGCGACCAGGCCCCGTCGCGCCCGAGTCTCGACCGCGGTCAACGCGCCTCCTCGCGGTCGTCGCTGCGCAGCGTGCGGTACTCGGGGCCACGGGTGTTCCGGAATCCGGTCACTTCGGCCTCGAGGTAGAGGGTCTCGGCGTCGTCGGGGGTGTGGTCGGCGACCCAGTCGAGGGACTCGTCGAAGAAGTCGAGCGATGCGTCGAGGCCGGAATACGCGTGCTTGGTCCGCTCGGGGTGCTGCACCACTCGCCATCCGACCAGTTGGTCCCAGTCGTAGTCGCCTGGCCAGGGTTCGTCGATGGGGATGCGCCGGCCGTCGACCGTGACACGGACCACGCTGGCCTGCCACGTCGACGACTCGTTGAACGGCTGGAATCCGAAGAAGTTGTGCGGGTCGTCGTAGCTCCGCACCAGCAGGAGGGCCTGCGCGACGAGCACGGCAACGAAGAACGTCCGCACCAGACGCGCCCGCCAGCGCGGTCGCTCGATCGTCGCGTCGAGTCGGGTCACCTGCGTCCCCTCCATGCACCCGCAGTGTGTCGCACCCGACCCGGACGGTCCGGTGCCCTCGTGCATACCCTGCCCTCGTGCCCGAACCCGACCGGCGGATCGTGACCCTGCTGGTCGTACTGGTGGTCGCGTTCTGGATCCTCGGCACCGTGGCCAACGCGTTGGCTCCCACGCTCATCGCCGACCACCCGTTGGTGCTCGTGGCCCTCGAACCCCGCAACCGGTACCTCCTGCTGACGGCCGGTCGCGTCGACCTCGTGCCCTACGTGCTCTTCGCCACCTTCCGACGAATCGCCAGCGACCCGGTGTACTTCGCCCTCGGACTCCTCTACGGCGACCGCGCCATCCGGTGGATGGAGGACCAAGCCGGCGAACGGGGTGGTCGCGTGGTCCGGTTCGTGGAACGGACCTATCGCCGCGCATCGATCCCGATGGTGTTCCTGTTCCCCGGTCTCGTCGTGTGCGTGCTCGCCGGTGCCACCGGCATGCGCGTCCGGACGTTTCTCGTCGCCAATCTGTCCGGCACCGTGGCCGCAGTGATCGCGCTGCGGGTCTTCGCCGAGCAACTCGAACCGGTCATCCTCCCGGTGACCGACTGGATCGACGCCAACCAGCGCGCCCTGACCCTGCTCTCGGTCGGACTCGTGGTCGCCTACCTGGTGTACCAGCGGCAGCGTGGCGGCGGCGAGGTCGACGCGATCCGCAGGCTCACCGACTCGCGCGACGACCGGCCCGGCGACGCTCCCGACCGCCGCCGATAGATTCACCCGTCATGCCCGTCGACGAGCCGTGGTGGAAGACCGCCGTCTTCTACCAGATCTATCCGCGTTCCTTCGCCGACGGGAACGGCGACGGTGTGGGCGACCTCGCCGGCATCGCCGACCATCTCGACCACCTCGTCGAACTCGGTGTCGATGCCGTCTGGCTGTCGCCGTTCTACGAGTCGCCCATGCGCGACTTCGGCTACGACATCGCCGATCACTGTGCCGTCGACCCGGTCTTCGGCGACCTCGACCAGTTCGATCGCGTCCTCGCCGGACTCCACGAACGTGGACTCAAGCTCATCATCGACTTCGTCCCCAACCACGTGTCCAGCGACCATCCGTGGTTCGTCGAAGCCCGCTCGGATCCGGCGTCCGACAGGCGCGACTGGTTCATCTGGGCCGACCCGAAGTCGGACGGTGGACCACCCACCAACTGGACGGCGTCGTTCACCGAGGGGTCGGCGTGGGAGCTCGACGAGCCGTCGGGGCAGTACTACCTCCACCTGTTCCTGCCCGAACAACCTGACGTCAACTGGGCGAACCCCGAGCTCGAGGCGGCCCAGCACGACGTCCTCCGGTTCTGGCTCGAGCGGGGCGTCGACGGCTTCCGGATCGATGTCGTCAACGCCATCGGCAAGGACCCGAACCCGCGCGATGTCCCCGAGTCGATCATCGGCCTGCCCCACGTCGTGCTCACGCACCACGAGACGGCGATGCCGCTCATCCGCCGCATCCGCCAGACCGTCGAGGCGGCGGGTGACACCATGATCATCGGCGAGGTCGTCACCGGTGACGTCGAGCTCCAAGCGTCGTACCAGGGCGCGGGCGACGGCGTGCACTGCAGCGTGAACTTCGCGTCGGTGTGGGCACCGTGGGCACGCGACGCCTGGCACGACCTCATCGCGGAGACCGAGGCGGCGTATCCCCACGCCGGGCCCCGCTGGCCGTCGTATGTCCTGTCCAACCACGACAACCCTCGTCACCGGACCCGCTACGGCGGACTCGAGTCACGGGCTCGGGCTGCGGCGGTCCTGTTGCTGACGCTGCGGGGCACGCCCTTCCTCTACGCCGGCGAGGAGCTCGGGTTGGAAGATGCCATCGTCCCGGAAGACCGCGTCGTCGATCCCGGTGGGCGCGACGGGTGTCGGGCACCGATCCCGTGGGTCGCCGGAACCGGCCACGGGTGGGGGCCGGCGGCATGGCTCCCGTTCCCTCCGGAGGCAGGCATCCGCAATGTCGAGGCGCAGCGGACGTCAGCGGTGACGATGTTCGAGCTCTACCGCTCGATCCTCGCCGCCCGTCACCGGTCGCCGGCGTTGCAGGCCGGTGCCATCGAGCTGCTCGACCTCGATCCCGACGTGCTCTCGTTCGGCCGGGTCCACGACGGCGACGAACGGACGGTGCACGTGAACTTCAGCGACGAGGTCGTCGACGTCGACTCGTCCGGACAGCTCGTCGTCTCCTCCGACGGAGCGACCAGCGGCGTGTTCGGCGGACACCTACCCGGCGGTGCCGCCGTGGTGATCCGGCCATGACGGTCCGCGTCACGAGCGAGGGTCCGGTGACGACGCTGCGGATCGACCGACCGCACAAGCTCAACGCGCTCGACGAATCGATCCGCGCCGGTCTGGCCGAGGCACTCACTGCGCTGGAGGACGATCCGTCGACGCGAGTCGTCGTGCTCGAGGGCGCAGGCCGGGCCTTCTCGGCCGGCGCCGATCTGAGCGGTGCTGCCTACGGCGATCTGAGCGACGCCGACTGGGCGACCCGCAGGCACCGGACCGGGAACTGGCAACGTCTGCTCGACCAGCTCGGTCGGATCCCGCAAGCCACGGTTGCACGGCTCCACAGTCACGTGATCGGCGGCGCCGCGCTCGTGGCTGCCGCCTGCGACATCCGAGTCGCGGCCGACGACACCGTCGTGCGGATCCCCGAGCTCGCCATCGGCATTCCACTCACCTGGGCCGGGGTGCCGTTGCTGGTGCGCGAGATCGGGCTGCCGTTGACCCGCGACTGGGTGATGACCGGTCGTGCGGTCGAGGCCGACGAGCTCCTGCGATCCGGCTACGCCCAACGCGTGGTGCCACGCGACGATCTCGATGCCGCCGTCGCTCGGTGCGTCGACGAGCTCACGGCGATGCCGGCCGGCCCACTGGCCATGACCCGGGCTCTCACCGCGGCGATCGGGCGCACGTCGCCGGCCACGGTCGCCGGCTGGGCCGACCCCGATGCCCTGCAGTGGTCGTTCCGCGAGCCCGAGGGTCGGGAGGCGGCGGCCGACTACGACCGTCGGCGTCGCTCGTGAGGGCTCAGTCCGTTGCGGTGGCCGGAACCGGTTCGGCCTGGATGTCGGCGAGTTCGTCGCTGACCGGCCGAGGGGTCGAACGGACGAAGCTGGCGAACACGAGCGAAGCAACGCCGAGACCGGCGCCCACGAGGTAGGCGGTGAAGAAGTCGGCGGCGCGCTCGGTGCCGCCGTAGATCGAGGTGAGCACGGTGATGCCCATGGCCGAACCGACCTGGAACGTCATGCGCTGCGCGGCGGCGGCGATGCCCAGATCTTCCTCGTCGACCGAGTTGGAGAGTGTGGCGGTGATCGTGGGTTGCGCGGTGCCGTTGCCGATGCCCTGGAGGACGAGGGCGAAGACCACCAGGACCACGAGGTCGGCCCGCGCGCCCACCCCGAGGAGTACCAGTGCCACCGCGATGGCCGTCGATCCGAACATGGCCACCGGTCGCTCACCGATCCTGGTCGCGATCGAACCGCCGACCGGCGACGTGGCCGAGAACGAGAGCGGGCGCACGAGCATCACCAGCGACGTCGTCGACACCGAGAACGCGAACACCGATTGGAGCATCAGCGGCGCGAGGATGAACCCGCCCATGTAGGCCGCCCCGGAGAAGAGCGCGGCCAACAGCGAGGCGGTGAAGTTGCGACGCCGGAAGAACGACAGGGGCAGGAGCGGGAAGGCCACACGCGACTCGACGTAGACGAACGCGGCGAGACCGAGCACGCCCACGACGACTGCTGTTCCGACGAACCCGTCGAGCCTGCGGTCGGGCGCCTGGTTGAGCGCGAGCATGAGACCACCCGCACCGAACGCGAGCGCGAGGGCCCCGAGCACGTCGAAACCGACGTCGGTCCGACGGGTCGTCTCCCGCAGCACGAGGAACGCGGCGATGACAGGGACGATCGACAGCGCGGCCTGGATCCCGAACATCGGCCGCCAGCCCACGGCGTCGATGAGCGGTCCACCGATGACGAGGCCGATGGCCGGGGATCCCGCGGCCACGAGCGACCACCAACCCATGGCCTTGGCCCGTTCGCTCGGGAGATGGACGCTGTTGATGAGCGCCATCGACGACGGGATGGTCGCCGCGCCGATCACGACGGCCAGGCCACGCAGCACGATCAACGAGTACGGGTCCCATGCGAGGACCGTGAGCGCGGTGACCACCGTCGAGACGGTGAAGCCGGTGAGAAACACCCGTCGATGCCCGTAGAGGTCGCCGAGTTTGCCGAGGATCGGGAGCGCGACGGCCGAGGCCAGCAGTGGTCCCGAGATGACCCAGGCGATCAACGTCTCGCTGGCATCGAAGTCGTCGGCGATCGTCGAGAGGCTCACCGCCAGGAGCGTCACCGGGAACGTCGTGGCGAACATGCCTGTCAGCGCCGTGAGCAGGACCCAGCGTGGATAGCGGCCGGACGCGCTGAGCCGCGCCTGGACATCTTCTCTCCTGACGGCGGCAGCCAGCACCCGATCGACCCTACCGGCGGGCCCGTAACGTTCGTTATCGGGCCGACACCGGTCATCGGTGCGTGTCCGGTTGCCCCGATTCGTGCGGTAGACACGACGACATGGCACAGACCGCACTCTCCGGAAACCCCGTCAACACCAGTGGCGACCTGCCCGCTCCCGGGTCCAAGGCCCCCGAGTTCGAGCTGGTGAAGTCCGACCTCTCCTCGGTCACGTCCCGCGACCTCGCAGGACAGCGTGTGATCCTCAACATCTTCCCGAGCGTCGACACCCCGACGTGCGCGACCTCGGTGCGCGCGTTCAACGAGCGCTCTGCGAGCCTCGACAACACGGCTGTCGTCTGCGTCTCCGCCGACCTCCCGTTCGCCGCTGGCCGATTCTGCGGCGCCGAGGGCATCGACAACGTCATGACCGGCTCGACCTTCCGAGGCGGCTTCCTCGATGACTTCGGCGTGCGGATGACCGATGGTCCGCTCGCTGGCGTCGCCGCCCGGGCGGTCGTCGTGGTCGACGGTGACGGCACCGTGCTCCACACCCAACTCGTCCCCGAGATCGCCGACGAGCCCGACTACGACGCCGCGATCAGCGCCTTGGCGTAGATCGTCGTGGCCAGAACCTCCCGATCGTCGAAGCGGGTGTCGGTCGGACTGGTGCTCGGCGCCGGCGGTGTCGCTGGCGCGGCCTGGCACGCCGGCGCGCTCGCTGCGCTGGCCGAGGCAGGGTGGGATGCCCGTTCGGCCGACATGATGATCGGTACGTCGGCCGGGTCCGGGACGGCGACCATCCTGCGGTTGGGTGTGCCACCGAGTGACCTGCTGGCCGGGGCGGTGGGCGAGCCCATGAGCCCGGTCGGCGCCGGCTACGCGACGAAGGCCGGTCCGTCGGTCGACATCCCTCCACCGGTGATCGGTGGCCGGATCCCGCGACCGGCGTCGCCGGCGATGGCGTTTCGCTCGCTCGCTGCTCCGTGGCGCCTCCGGCCCATGAAGCTCGCCGCCGGGCTGCTCCCGCCCGGCCGGACGTCCACCGCGTTCATCGGCGACCGCATACGCAACGCGCACGAGCAACCCTGGCCCGACCGTCCGACGTGGATCTGCGCAGTCCGGCTCTCGGACGGCGAGCGAGTGATCTTCGGTCGTGACGTCGTCGACGCCCACATCGCGACCGCGGTCGAGGCGTCGTCGGCGATCCCAGCGTTCTTCGCCCCGGTGGAACACGACGGCGAGTTGTACGTCGACGGTGGCGCCCACTCCCCGTCCAACGCCGACCTCGTCGCCGGTCTCGGCTTCGACGTCGTCGTGGTGTCGAGCCCGATGTCCGGAACCGGTGCAGCCATCCGCCGACCGCGGTGGACCGGCGCTCGGGCATTGCACCGGCAGACGCTCGATCGTGAGATCCGCGCCGTACGCGCCGACGGAACGCCGGTGCTCGTCCTCCAACCGGATGCCGCGGTCGTCGATGCCATCGGGCCCAACTCGATGGACCCGTCCCGACGGGCCGAGATCGGTCGCTTGGCCCACGAGTCGGTGGCCGAACATCTCGCGTCCCCCGCCGTCGCCGACCGACTCGCGGCACTCACGCCGCCCTGACCCACGTCCAGACCCCGTTCTCGACGTCCTGAGCACCGGATTCCGGTGCCGACGACGTCGAGTTCGCGGGAGGCCTACAGTCCGGCGCATGAGCGCTGATCTCCTCGCCGAAGCCAACGAACTCCTTCCCGAGACCGTCGAGATGCGGCGACGGATGCATCGACGCCCCGAACTCGGCCTCCATCTGCCCGAGACGCAGGCCACGGTGCTCGAGTCGATCGACGGACTCGGACTCGAGGTCGAGACCGGCGACGAGTGCTCGTGGGTCGTCGCCACCCTCGACTCGGGCAGATCCGGTCCGACCATGCTGCTCCGCGGCGACATGGACGCGCTCCCGATGCCCGAGGACACTGGTCTGCCCTACGCGTCGGAGATCGACGGGGCCATGCATGCGTGCGGCCACGACGCGCACACGGCGATGCTGGCGAGTTCGGCGAAGGTGCTGGCCGGGCGGAAGGACGAACTCACCGGCAAGGTCGTGTTCATGTTCCAGCCGGGGGAGGAGGGCTTCGCCGGCGCCAAGGTGATGCTCGACGACGGCCTGCTGGAACGCCGCGACGTCACCCGCGCGTTCGCGATCCACCAGACCACCTCGGCGCCGTCCGGGATCGTCGCGACCCGCCCGGGCCCGCTCCTCGCGTCCGCCGACTTCTTCGAGCTGACGGTGACCGGCAAGGGCGGCCATGCATCGATGCCGCACTTCACCATCGACCCGATCCCGATCGCGTGCGAGATGGTCGGCGCGTTCCAGACGATGATCACCCGAAAGGTCGAGGCGTTCAACCCTGCGGTGGTCACCGTCGCGAAGATCCGTGCCGGGACGACGACGAACGTCATCCCCGAGAGCGCGCACATGGCAGGCACGATCCGCTCGGTCTCGGAGCGGAGCCGGGCGCTGGTCATCGAGGAGATGGAGCGCATCGCCACGCACATCGCACTCGCGCACGGCGCGACCGCCGTCCTCGAGGTGCAGACCGACGGCTATCCGGTCACCGTCAACGACGCTGACGCCGCCGCCTGGGTCCTCGACGTCGCCGGAAGCGTCGTCCCCGACCAGGTACTGGAGATGCCGGACCCTGCGATGGGCGCCGAGGACTGGAGCTACGTCCTCCAGCAGGTGCCGGGAGCGATGGCCTTCCTCGGCACCTGCCCACCGGACGTCCCGCTCGCTGAATCGCCGCCCAACCACTCGAACCGGATGATCATCCACGAGGACGCCATGGCCGTGGGCACTGCGCTCTACGCCGCGATCGCTCTCGACGAGTGCGGAGCCGACTGAGCCCGATCCTGCCGTCGGGATGGATCGAGGGCAGCGTCGTGTTGACCGCGCCGTGACCGATTCCCCCATCGACATCCCGCTCTCCGTCCTCGACCTGGCCACCATCGGAACGGGTTCGAACGCCGGCGAGGCACTCGGGGCATCGCTCGATCTCGCACCGCTGACCGAACGCCTCGGCTACCACCGCTACTGGGTGGCCGAGCACCACAACATGCCGGGCATCGCCAGTTCGGCACCGGCGGTCCTGCTCGCGCACCTCGCATCCGTGACCGACACGATCCGGCTCGGTTCCGGCGGCGTGATGCTCCCCAACCATGCACCGCTGGTGATCGCCGAACAGTTCGGGATGCTCGAGGCGCTGCATCCGGGACGCATCGATCTCGGCATCGGGCGAGCGCCGGGGACCGATCAGCGCACCGCTGCCGCCCTGCGACGCACCACCGACACTCGTCGCGACCCCGAACTGCCGGCACTGCTCGGCGAGCTGTTGGCCTTCTTCAACGGCACCTTCCCCGACGACCACCCGTTCGCGAAGATCACCGCCGTTCCGGGTCTCGGCCACCAACCCGCCATCTGGCTCCTCGGCTCGAGCGACTACAGCGCCCGTCTCGCCGGACTCCTCGGCCTGCCGTTCTCCTTCGCCCACCACTTCTCGGGCGGCAACACCCTGCCGGCCCTCCAGATGTACCGCGAGTCCTTCGAGCCCTCCGAGGTGCTCGCGGCGCCGTACGTGATGCTGGGAGTCGCCGTGATCTGTGCCGACGACGACGAACGAGCCCAGTGGCTGTCGAAGCCTGCCGATCTCGCGTTCCTCCGCCTACGGACCGGCCGGCCGGGCACGTACCCGACGCCGGAGGAAGCGGCCGACTTCAACCCGACACCCGGCGAGAAGGAGGCCATCCGCACCTGGCGCTCGTCGCGAATCGTGGGCGACCCAGCAACCGTGCGGGCCTGCCTCGACGACCTCGTCTCCCGAACGGGTGCCGACGAGCTCATGGTGACGACCATGGTCCACGGTGCCGGCGACCGCCGACGTTCCTTCGAACTCGTCGCCGACGTCGCCGGGCTCGATCCCACGGAGTAGCCATCCACGTCGTCCATGGATCACGATGGGCCTCGCACAACCGCCAACGTCAGGGAGATCGTCATGTCTGCAGTCAAGGACGCCATCGCCAAGGGCGTCAACGTCGTCCACCGCACGCTGTACGACGTCTCCAAGGGCAGAGTCGGTGGGTCGGGGATGGGCATGCCCGTGCTCAAGCTGACGACCACCGGCGCCAAGTCGGGTCAGAAGCGCACGGTGATGCTCACCAGCCCGGTCGAGACCGACGGCAACCCCGTCATCGTCGCCAGCTACGGCGGCGACGATCGCAGTCCGGCCTGGTTCCACAACCTGAAGGCGAACCCGGCGTGCGAGGTCACGATCCACGGCTCGACCGAGACGATGACGGCACGCATTCCCGCGGCCGCCGAACGCGATGACCTGTGGATGAAGCTCACGACCGAACACGACAACTACGCCGGCTACCAGTCGAAGACCGACCGCACCATCCCGGTGGTCGTGCTCGAGCGCTGACCGCCGTCCGCTGGCCCGGTCTCAGGCGATCGCGATGCCGTGCGCGGCGGCACGCGCCCGGATCATTCCGGACACCTGGCGGACCATGACCGTCGATCTAACCTCGGCTCCATGACGGCAACGACCGACACAGGCATCGAGTACGTCCGCACGCCCGACGATCGCTTCGTCGATCTCCCGGGGTTCGCGTTCCCGCCCAACTATGTCGAGGTCGACGGGCTTCGCATGCACTTCGTGGACGAGGGACCGTCGGACGGACCGGTGGTCCTGCTGCTGCACGGCGAGCCGTCGTGGTCGTACCTGTACCGGCACATGATCCCCGTGCTCACGAAGGCGGGCTTCCATTGCATCGCGCCGGACCTCATCGGCTTCGGCCGGTCGGACAAGCCGCTGTCGCGGTCGGCGTACACCTACGACGGACACGTCGACTGGCTCCGGTCGTTCCTCGATGCACTCGATCTGCGCGAGGTCACGCTGTTCTGCCAGGACTGGGGCGGGCTGCTCGGGCTCCGCCTCGTGGCCGAGACCGATCGCTTCGGTCGCGTGGTCGCGGCGAACACGGCGCTGCCCGTGCTCCGTGGGGTCGACTTCCCCTCCTTCGATCCCGATCCCGATGCGGAGATCGACTTCTCCGGGTTCCTCGAATGGGTGACCTACAGCCAGTCGGCGGTCGAACTCGACGTCGGTGGTGTGATCCAGGCCGGCACGGCCACCCAGCTCCCACCCGAGGTGGTCGCGGCCTACGACGCGCCGTTCCCCGACGAGTCGTACCGAGCGGGCGCGCGGGAGTTCCCGCTCCTCGTGCCCACATCGCCCGACGCCAACGAGGCGGCGTGGTCGGTGCTCGAGCAGTTCGACGGGCCATTCCTCACCATCTGGGCGCCGGCCGATCCCGTCGTCCCGCACGAGCTCGCCGAGGAGTTCCTCGCTCGCGTTCCCGGCGCAGCCGGACAGCCCCACTCGACGGTCGACGATGCGCGTCACTTCCTCCAAGAGGACCAGGGGGCCGAGATCGCCCGGCGGATGGTCGCCTGGCTCAGATGACGGGCGAGCGTCCGCCACTGGCGCGCTCGGCAGCGGCGAGGAGTCCGTCGCGGTGGTCCGGATGGGCGATGGCCGCGAGCGCCTCACCCCGCTGGTGGACCGTGAGGCCCTGGAGCTCGGCAACCCCGTACTCGGTGACGATGACATCCACCTGATGGCGTGGCGTGGTGATCACCGTGCCGGCCTCGAACCACGGGACGATGCGGGAGTGGACCGCTTCGCCCGCTCGGTAGGTCGACGGCAGGCAGAGGATCGATCTGTCGGTGAGCGACAGGCCTGAACCGGCCACGAAGTCCTCGTGTCCGCCGATGCCCGAGAACTGCTCGCCGCTGCGGGTGTCGGCCACGACCTGGCCGTGGATGTCGACCGCGAGCGCGGCGTTGATGCTGATCATCGAGTCGTTCTCGCTGATGACGTCGGGTGAGTTGACGACGTCGACGGGCAGGAACGCCACGTCGTGGTTCTCGTGCAACCAGTCGTAGAGATCGCGGGTGCCGCCGGCGAACGTCGTCACCGACACGCCCTCGAACTGGCCCTTGCGAGCGTTGGTGACCTTGCCGGACTCGTGCAGTCGCATGAGTCCGTTGGTGAACATCTCGGAATGGATGCCGTAGTCACCGCCGTCGCCGTCGGCGAGGAGGGTGGCGACGACGTTGGGGACCGCACCGATGCCGGTCTGGAGCGTGGCGCCGTCGGGGATCATCTCGGAGACGAAACGGGCGATGGCTTCCTCGGCCGGACCGGCAGGCGCATCCTCGAGTTCGAAGGGGGTCGACTCCGACTCGACCAGCACGTCGATCTCGTCGACGTGGACCCGGTGCCGGTGCTCGCCGAAGCCGTAGGTCACCGGGTAGTTGTCGTTCACCTCGACCACGAGCAGTCGATCGGGGTCGGCGCCGGCCGCGTGCTGCTCGTCGACGTTGGCGCCGGCATGGATCGACAGCGAGCAGTACCCGTCGCTGTCGGGCGGTGCGGCCGCCGTTGCCATCACCCGTGGTGCGATCGCCGCGAGCAGCAGCGTGAAGCGACGGAAGTCGGCCGGGGCGAATCCGATGTTCGCGCCGCCGTCGCGGAGCAGCCGTTCGAGCGGGCCGAAGAACCCGCTCAGATAGTGCACGTTGGGGTGATTGAAGAGTTCGGTGAGGACCGTGACCAGCGCACCGAAGACGCGCAGGTCCTCCCAATCCTTCCTCGCGCCCATGGCTTCGAGCAGCCCGCCCGGCTGCGCTGGTCCGAGTGGGAGTCCGAGGCTGTCGGTCGGGCGGAAGAGATCGACGGCTTCGGTCGGTGAGCAGCGGCGCATGGCAACCGGTCTACCCGGCGGGCTCACTCGACCGCGTGACGATGCCGGTCGCCTCCGAGTTCTCGTCACCCCCGCTCGACATGATGGGCTCATGGCGATGACGACCGATCCGTCGACCGGCCCCGACGGGGGCGTGCTCCACAAGGTGCGGTCGCTGCTGGCCAAGGCCGAGTCCACGACGTTCCCCGACGAGGCCGAGGCCCTCACCACCAAGGCGCAGGCGCTGATGGATCGCCATGCGATCGATCGGGCGATGGTGGGCGCAGCGACCGGCGATGCCTCGGCTCCGGAGGGACGACGAGTCACCATCGATTCGCCGTACGCCCGCGAGAAATTCCTCCTGTTGGGTGCGACCGCCCGGGCCAATCGCAGCCGGGCGGTGTTCGATCCGCACGAGACCGTCGCCACCGTCATCGGCTATCCGGAAGACCACGAGAGCATCGAGCTGCTGTACACCTCGTTGCTGTTGCAGGCCACCTCCGCGATGTTGGGCAAGGGCACCCGAGCCGCCACGCGCACCCGCCGGTACCGGCAGTCGTTCCTGGTCGCGTTCGCGACCCACATCGGCCAACGTCTCGCGGCGGCGGACGCCGAGGTGGTCGCCACCGCCGATCGAGATCACGACGGCAACGTGCTCCCGGTGCTGGCGAGCCGCGAGTCGGCGGTCGAGGCGCACCTCGCACGCGAGTTCCCGCACCTCCAGAGCCGTCGCGTCGTCGTACGCGACGCGGTGGGATGGGGCCACGGCACGGCAGCGGCCGAGCGAGCCAGCCTCGGCCGCGATCCGACGCTACGAGGCAGGGGGCGGGCCCGACTCCGACGCGGATGAGGCATCTCGCCGGTCCGGCGTCCGGCGCGGCGGAAACGTTGGATGGCAACATGGCATCGGATGGATGACTTCCGAGGCTTTCCCGTCGACGAATTGATCGATGATTTCCGCTTGGCCTGCACGTCTCGCGCCATCGACGACCGCGAGATGGCCCTGCAGAAGCACAGCAAGGTCTTCTTCCAGATCTCCGGTGCGGGTCACGAGGCGTTGCTGCTGGCGCTGGCGCGGATGTTGCGACCGGGCTCCGACTGGTTCTTCCCGTACTACCGCGACCTCGCGCTGGTCCTCGGGCTGGGGGTCACGCCGACCGAGGTGCTCATGCAGGCCGTCGGCTCCGCCGAGGACCCGGCATCGGGCGGCCGGCAGATGCCGGCGCACTGGGGCCATCGCGAAAAACACATCGTCACCCAGTCGAGCCCCACCGGCAGCCAGTGCATCCCCGCGGTCGGGTGTGCCGAGGCCGGTCGTTACATCGGCCGGACGCCGGCGTTGCACCATCTGCCCGTCGCCGGCGACGAGGTCACGTATGTGTCGCTCGGCGAGGGTGCGACGTCGGAGGGTGAGTTCTGGGAGTCGCTGAACACGGCATGCACGCTGCACCTCCCGGTCGTCTACGTCGTGGCCGACAACGGGTTCGCGATCTCGGTACCGGTCTCCGACCAGTCGCCGGCGCCGGTGTCGGAGATGGTTCGGGGCATGCGGGGCCTCGAGATCCTGCGCCTCGACGGCACCGACTACTTCGAGGTGCGCGAGCGGGCCGCTGAAGGGATCGCTCACGTGCGCGCCGGCGTCGGTCCGCTCCTCATCCACGCCGACGTCACCCGGCCCTACTCGCACTCGGCCGCCGACACGCAGTCGAAGTACCGCTCGGAACGCGAGCTGGCCGACGAAGCCGAGCGCGACCCGATCGGTCGCCTCGAGCATGAGTTGGTGCACGGTGGTGTGCTGAGTCCCAAGGAGGCGTCCGACATCCGGACCGAGGCACGCGACAGCGTCGCCGCCGCAGCGAAGGAGGCCCTCGCCGCCCCTCGTCCGGACCCGAAGACCATCACCGACCACGTCGTCGCCATGCCCGACCTGCCGATGCCCGACGATCCCCCGACCGAGGGCGAGCCGATGGCGTTGGGTGCCACCATCGGCGCGGTCCTGCACGACCAGATGGCGTCGAACCCTCGGATCCGCGTGTTCGGTGAGGACGTCGCCGATGCGCGTGAGGTCGTGCTCTCCAACGTGGAGGGCAAGGGCGGCGTGTTCGGCACGACCCACGGCCTCCAACGTGAGTTCGGGATGGCCCGCTGCTACAACACGCCCCTCGCCGAGGCCAACATCATCGGCCGCGCCGTCGGCCAGGCGGTCCGTGGGCTCCACCCCGCTCCGGAGATCCAGTTCTTCGATTACATCTGGCCGGCGATGCAACAGATCAAGAGCGAGGCGGCGACGATCCGCTGGCGCTCGAACGGTGCGTGGACCGCACCGATGGTCATCCGAGTGCCGATCGGCGGCTACCTGACCGGTGGCTCGATCTGGCACAGCCAGTGCGGCGAGTCGATTTTCGCCCACGTGCCCGGCCTGCTCATCGCCTTCCCGTCCCGAGCGCGCGACGCCGCCGGCCTGCTCCGTGCCGCGTTCCGACACGACGACCCGGTGCTCTTCCTCGAACACAAGCACCTGCTCCGCCAGCCCTACGCGAAGGACCCGCTGCCGCCACCCGACTACGTGCTCCCGTTCGGCCGGGGCGACATCCGGCGTCCGGGCGACGACCTGACGATCGTCTCGTGGGGGGCCACGGTCCAGAAGTCGCTGGTCGCTGCCGAGCAGGTGACCGAAGCGACCGGCCGCACCATCGAGGTCATCGACCTCCGCACCATCATCCCGTGGGACCAGGACCTCGTGGGCGAGTCGGTCACGAAGACCAGTCGTGCCCTCGTGGTCCACGAAGACGTCATGACTGCAGGCTTCGGCGCCGAGATCGCCGCATGGATCGGGAGCGAGTGCTTCTGGTCGCTCGATGCGCCGGTGCGACGCGTCGCCGCACTCGACACCCACGTCCCCTACGAACCGAGCCTCGAGCACGCCGTCCTCCCGCAGGTCGCCGACATCGCCGAAGCCGCCACCGCCCTCCTCACCACCTGACCCGACCACACGGGATCTTGCGGCCGTTTCCGTTGGGGGGTCGCCACAACGGCCGCAAGATCCGGTGTTGCACTGGACGAGGCGGCCGTGGGGTAGGGACGCTCCCACGGGAAGGGGTGCCGCCGATGAGCACGAATCAGATCTCCGACACCGACGAAGAAGACGTCGCCGAGCGGGCCGGGCAGGCCGGACTGGCGGTGCGCGGCGTGCTGTACCTCGTCAGCGCGCTGTTGACGGTGCGCATCGCGTTCAGCCAGTCTCCGTCCGAGGAGGGTCCCGGCAAGGAGGGCGCACTCCAGGCGGCGGCGCAACAGCCCTTCGGCCGGGTGATCCTCGTGGTGCTCGCCATCGGTCTCGCGGGCTACGCGATCTGGCGGTTCATCAGCGCCTGGAACTACGACGGCGATGCCGACGAATCGGACGTGAAGGAGTGGATGAAGCGGGCCGGCTACGTCGGCCGCGGACTCCTCTATCTCGTGGCCTTCTCGACCGCGGTGTCCCTGATCCTCGATGACGACACCGGCTCGAGCGATTCGAGCGGCGGCGGGAGCGGGAAGGACATCGAGCGGGTGTTCGATCTGCCCGCCGGCCGGTGGATCGTCCTCGCCGCCGGCCTCGGCGTGCTTGCGGCGGCCGTCTTCAATGGCTATCGAGCCGTCGTGGGCAAGTACCGGGAGAAGTGGGACGGCGAGATGTCGCCGACCGAGCGACGATGGGCGATCGTCGTCTCCGAGGCAGGGCTGGTCGGCCACATGGCGGTGTTCGGTCTGGTCGGCTTCTTCCTCACCCGAGCCGCGATCCAGTACGACCCCGACGAGCCCGAGGGCCTCGACCAAGCGGTTCGCGCGCTGGCCGACACCGCGTACGGAACCACCGCCTTGTTGGTGTTGGCCGCCGGCATGGTGGCGTACGCGGGGTTCAGTTTCGTCGAAGCGCGTTGGCGAGTTCTCGTCGAATGACGTTGGTCCGACGGCTGGTCATCGCGTCGTCGTTGGTGTTCGGCCTCGGCCTGCTGCTCTCGCTCGTGGTTCGGATCGACGCTGTCGCCGATGCGGACCGTGACCTGACGCGCTGGCTCCACGATCTCGCGATCGAGCACCACACCGTGAACGATGTCGCGCTCGACGTGACCACCATCGGGAATCCCCTGACGCTCACCGCATTCGTGGTGATGGCAGTCGGATGGCTCCTGTTCCACCGCCACGGCCGTACCGCGGTCTGGCTGGTCGCGGTCACCGCCGTGGAAGCGGTCGTCGAGTCGCTGCTCAAGGTCGTGGTGGGTCGTGCTCGCCCGGACTTCGACTCGGTCGTGCTCGAACCCGTGAGCAAGAGCTTCCCGTCCGGACACGCGATGAACACCACGGTCGTTCTCGGCGCGATCACCATCGCCGTGGTGGCATCGGCGACATCGCGTCGCTCCGGGGTTGTTCCCGCCGCAGCGGCCGGCGCTGCGCTGGTCGCGTTCGGCGTCGGGCTGAGCCGGCCGGTGCTGGGCGTCCACTTCGCCAGCGATGTGGTTGCCGGGTGGCTGCTGGGCGTGGTCTGGCTCGTCGCTACCCGGCCGCGCCGCGATGACGAGATCAGCGCGGAGCCGGAGCCGTCATCGGCATGAGGTGGAAGTCGTCGAGCCTGGCGTGATCGGTGCGGCGCCGGTACTCGGTCGTGCGGCCGACCCAGTTGTTGGTCACCCTGCCGCCCTGGAGGTACCAGCTGTCTGCGATCAGTACCCATGCCGAGTCCGCCAGCCGATCGGCGAGCTCGTCGTTGTAGGCGCGCTGGACATCGGCTCTGACCTCGACCGCCTGGATCGAGTCACGCGCCATCTGGTGGAGGAGCGACAGCAGGTAGCGGACCTGTGACTCGATCATCAGCACGATCGAGGAGTGACCCAGGTTGGTGTTCGGGCCGTACAGGAAGAACAGGTTGGGAAAACCGTTGACGCTGATGCCCAGGTGCGCCTGCGGGCCGGTCGCACCGCCAGCAGCGCTCCACTCGCGGTTCAGCTCCCGGCCCACGACTCCCGTGACCCGCATCGGGGTGAGGAAGTCGTGGGTGTGGAATCCGGTGCCGACGACGATGACGTCGACGGGGTGCTCGGTGACCTCGCCGGAGGGCGACGTGGTCACGATCGCGTCGCCGGTCACCTTGGAGATCGGATCGGCCTCGACCGCGATGTCGTACTCCTCGATGGCTTCGTAGTAGTCGTCGGAGAAGAGGATCCGCTTGGCGCCCATCGGGTAGTCGGGCTCGAGCAGCGCACGCTTGGTGGGGTCGGACACGGTTCGGTGGAGGTGCGCGAGGGAGAGCTTCTGCCCGAGCGCACGGATCCTCGACTTGCGTCGCATGAGCGAGAACGCGATGACGTCCGAGCGGAACCACAGCGCGAACCGCCGGACGTTGCGGGCGACCCGGCTGCGGCGGATGAGCGCCTTCTCGAACTCGGAGTAGTCGCGGTCGTTCTTGGGGACGATCCAGTTCGGGGTGCGCTGGAAGATCGTGACCTGCGCGGCATCCTTCGCGACCTGCGGCACGTACTGCACGGCGCTGGCGCCGCAGCCGATGGTGGCAACCCGCTTGCCGGCGAGGTCGACACCGTGGTCCCACTCGGCCGAGTGGAAGACCGGCCCGGCGAACGAGTCGAGGCCGTCGATCTCGGGCCAACGCGGTCGGCTCAGCTGGCCCGTCGCCGACACGATCACGTCGAACCGGTGGGTCTCACCGCCGCTGGCCTCGCCGCCGTCCACATCGACATCCCACGCACCGGTGCCCTCGTCGTAACGCGCCGCCGTGACCAACGCGCCGAATCGGAGGTGGGCGCGCAGGTGGTACGTGTCGACGCAGTGGTCGAGGTATGCCTTGATCACCGGCTGATGGGACCACTTGTTGGGCCAGTCGAAGTTCTCGAACGAGTACGAGTACAGCGCCGACGGGATGTCGCACTCGGCCCCCGGGTAGGTGTTCGCTCGCCACGTGCCACCGGCCTCGTCGGCCTTCTCGAAGATCGTGAATGTGTCGATGCCCTGACGCTTCAGCTGGATCCCGAGCCCGAGACCCGCGAATCCCGACCCGACGATGGCGATCCGTGGCAACGAGAATCCTCCTGGTCCGAGGACCTTCCAGACGACGTGGCATCGACCGTATCCTGCGAGGCCGACGGTCGCCCGGCCCTACGGCCGGTTCGCCCACCACGAGAAGACGAGGACCCCGAGGGTGCCGACGATTCCCAGGATCCAGATGGTGATGACGCCGTCGAGGTCCGGTGTGTCCTGTTCGATCAGCCCGGCGGCGCCGATCGGGATCGTGGTCGTCGAGGGCAGGGGCGGGACCGTCGGCGGTGCGGTCGTCACCGTCGGCGGACGCGTCGTGGTCGGTGGAATCGTCGTGGCGGTGTTCGGCGCAGCCGAGGCCGGCAAAACCTGTCCCGATGATGGCGATCCGTGGCACGGCGATACTCCTGCTCCCTGCGGGCGACACGACTTGGCAACGAACGTATCCTGAATCACCGTGTCGACC
>JBBKVY010000201.1:0-25212 GCA_037968675.1 Acidimicrobiales bacterium
TCGGCCGCCAGTGCGGTCTCGAGTTGGGCCTCGGCGTCGCCGAGGGCCAGGAGTCGATTGCGGTGCGGCTGTTCGAGCGCCTCGAGCCGACGCTCCGCTTCTCGGACCTGCCTTCCCACCCCGCCTGGCGTGCTTCCGGGCAGGTCGGCGGCGACGACGCTGATCTCGATCTCACTGTCGTCGAGTTCGAGAAGGGCGAGGGCTCGGTCGTCGAGATCGAGGACCACGCCGTGCACCTCGATCAGGCCCTGCAGCCTCGTCGTCTGACCGATGGCTGCGCGTTCGAATGCCTCCACCACCATCCGGCGGCGTTCGTCTGACGCGTCGGCGACCACCGTGATGTAGGGGTGGAACTCGACAGCGAAGCTGTCAGTGTCGATGAGGCGGAGGATGCGCATCAGTCGACCGAGATGTGCTCGAAGCCCTCGTCGGCGACCTCGTCGGCGACCTCGTCGTCCGGACCGGCGGTGCCCGTCGCCGCCGATGCGGCGAAGCCGGCGACCGCATCGGACGCCGACTTCGCGACCGAGGTGACCGTGTTCACCATGACCTCGATCGCTGCCGGATCCTGGATCACCGACTCGGCGGCGTCGAGCAGGGCGCGGGCGGCGCGGACGGCGTCGAGCGCCGCTCGCTGGAACTGTTCGAAGGCGACGCCGCCCATGCCGTGGCCACTGCGTCGTTCACCGCCGGGGCCACCGAGGTCTGCTCGGTCGGCGTCGTCCTGATCGTCACTCGGCTCGTCATCCACCAGGTCGACATCGTGCCAAAGAACTGGCCCCTTGCGGGTCAATCGGCGAACAACACTCGAAGGGCACCGTCGCGCAGTGCCGCGTCGATCACCTTCCGACCCCGCAGCGAGTCGGGCAGCAGGATGGATCGACGGTAGGGACCCACGCGCACGATGAGCTCGTCGCGTCGTCGACCGAGCACCAATTCGTCCTTCTCGGTGAACGGCAGGTCGACCACCAGGAGGTCGCCTTCCTCGGTTCGTTCGAGCGTCATGGGCTGCACGTCGGCGAAGTGTCCAGCGGGATCGACGTCGCCGTACAGGGCGCTCCCGAACTCTCGGAGGTGGTCGATCCCCACGAGTTCGTGCGGCGCCAACGTCGCCCGGAGTATCGGCACGGGGGCGAAACCCTCCTCGATCGTCTCCAGATGCTCGAGGTGCCGCTGCTTCCACGACTCGAACCACGGGTCGTCGATCTCGTCGGGGAGCAGTCGGTTGGCCACCACGGCGTCGACCGCGTAGCCGAAGAGGGACAGATAGGTGTAGGTCCGTCTCGCTTCGGCGACGACCATGCGCTCCGGATTGACGACCAGCCGGGCCGAGGTGACCGAGCGATCGGTGAGGAGCTCCTTCACGCCGTCGAGCCGGTCGTAGAAGCGCTCGACGGCGCCGAAGACGTCGTCGCTCGGCACTGGCAGGTCGGTGACATGACCGAGCAGCGGGCTCACGATCTTGTTGACCCGCCGGCCCATGGGGAACAGGCGCTCCATCCACCACGCCAGCACTGCGGGGAGCGACAGCAGCCGGATCGTCTCGGCCGTCGGCGCGCAATCGACGATGATCACGTCCCACTCGCCGCTGGCGGCATACCGCTTGATGTCGGTCAACGCGAAGATCTCGTCGAGGCCGGGGACGACGGAGAGCTCCTCCGCCTCGATCTCGTCGATCCCGCCCCACCGGAAGATCTCCTGGAGATACGTGCGGATCTGCTCCCACGAATCCTCCATGCGGTCCTGGGCGTCGAGTTGTTGGCCCCAGAGCCCGGGCACGATCTCCACTGCGAGGTCGCCGAGCTCGATGTCGAAGGCATCGCTCAGCGAGTGCGCCGGATCGGTCGACAGCACGATCGTGCGATGCCCCGCATCGGCGCAGCACAGCGCGGTGGCCGCAGCCGTGGTCGTCTTGCCCACCCCGCCCTTTCCGGTGAACAGCAGTATCCGCAAGGGCTCAGTCCGAGAGGTGGTCGCGTAGGTCGCGCAACGCCGTACTGATGATCCGGGCCTCGGCTCGCCGCTTCACGAACCCAGGGAGGGGGACGACGAGTTCGACGCGGAGGTGGTAGGTCACGTCGGTGCCGCCGTCTCGCTCCTCGAACTCGTAGGCACCGTCGAGGACCCGCATGATGTCGCCCTCGACCAGTTCCCACGGCAGCCGACCCGGCGCATCGTCCCACTGGTACCGCAGTGTGTAACTGGTCGAGCGGCCCATCCCCGCGGCCCGATAGTGCACAACGGTGGCCCGCCCTTCGTCGTCGCGCTCGACGACGGTGACGTTCTTGAGGTCACGAGCCCAGTCCGTGTAGTGCTCGAAGTCGGTGAGCACACGCCAGATCGACGTCAACGGTGCGTCGATGTGCAGGTGCTGTGTGGTCTGGTCAGCCATGGACTCCGGTTCTCCTCATCACCATCGGGATTCTGGCAGTCCGTGGACGCCACCGGGCGTGTTTCGCCGGATCACGACGAAGTCGTGCCCCACCGGCCGGTCGTGGCCGCGCCGGGACGCGCATCGCAGGACCGTCCAGAACGACGCATTCACGCGTCGGACCCGTCGTCTCGCGGGAAGAAGGTGCCGAAGCGCGCTCCCCAGAGCGCCATGAGCCCGAGCCCGTACATCGGCGCGAGCACCGCGAAGGCGACTGCGGTGTACGCCCGGGCCGAAGCAGCGGCAACGGCAACCACGATCTGGACGATCAACGCGCCTCGAAGCCGGAATCGGACGGTCTTCGGTGCCGTGTGTGAGAGGAAGAACAGTCCACCGAGGGTGATCGTCTCGTCGCGGGAACGGACGACACCGGTGGCGAACCCCCAGAGGAAGGTTCCGACCCCGACAGCGAACAGCAGTCCGGACACAACCGCGGCGAGTCCGCCCAAGGTGTCGGGGGCGGCCACGCCCGCTGCCGCCCCCACCATCAAGGCCACGGTGCCCACGAAGCTCGCGTTGACGATGCCACCACCGTGCCCGTCGGCCACGCCGTCTCGGGGACCCTCGGATGTCTCGCCGTTCATGAGCCCTCGATCGCCGCAGCGAGACGGGGCGCGAGTCGGTCGTAGTCGAACTCCTCGATCGCTCGTCGGCGTCCCGTCGCGGCCATGTCGGCCCGCAGCGACTCGTCGTCCAAGAGACGCCCGACTGCCTTCTCGACCGCGGTCACATCGAGCGGATCGTCGACGACCAGGCCGGTCACGCCGTCGACGACTGCCTCGGCGGCACCGCCACTGTTGCCGGCGATCTGGGGCACACCCGCGGCGGCAGCCTCGAGGAACACGATGCCGAAACCCTCCTGCTCGAGACCTCGCCAACGGTTGCGGCACAGCATGGCGTAGACGTCTGCGGCGCCGTACACCGACGCGAGGTCGTGCTCGGGCACGCGCCCGAGGAAGGTCACCGGCGCTCGCCGGTCGGCGGCGCGCTTCTCGAGTCGCTTGCGGTCGCGACCCGATCCGCCGATCGCCACCTGCAGGTCCGGAACACGATCTGCCAGTCGGGCACCGGCGTCGATGAGCACGTCCATCCCCTTGCGCGGAACCAGACGGCTGAGGCTGAGCACCAACGGTCCGTCGTGCAGGCCGTAGCGCTCGCGGACCTGACGCCGCTCACCGTCGTCGAGGGGCCGGAACCGGCCCGAATCGATGCCGCAGGGGACGACGGTCAACGGCAGCGGACGTCCCGCGGCCCGCTCGGCCTCCCTGGCGGGGTAGCCGCCGAACGCGAGCACGCGCACCGCCCCACGGAGGACGTGGCGGATCGCCAGGTTCGACCCCGGGAGTCGACCGGGCACCGTCACCTCGGCACCGTGGAGCAGCACCGAGTACGGACGATCGAGATGGGGACCGATGAGCCCGAGCGGAAGCGCCGGATCGAGGACGACGGTGTCGGCGTCGATCTCGGCGGCGAGCCGGTTCACGTGGCGGACCAGCCCCGGGTGCGGAAGCAACACCGGTTCGCGGGTCCGCTCGATGCGGAACGGCTGCTGGGCATCCCACTGGTCCGCACCGTTGTGCGGCGTGGTGAGTACGGCGAACGATGACGGATCGAGACGCCGCCAGAGCTCCCACAGCAGCGTCTGGATGCCGCCGATCTTGGGCGGGAAGTCGTTGGTGACCAGGAGGTGGGTCATCGTGATGGCTCCGGGGCGACGAGGCTCGACGGCGCTGGTGACACTGCCGGAGCGAGCGCAGCCTCTGCCCGCACGGCGGCGTCGGGATCGTCGAGGGCCCGGTCGACGATCTGCGCGAGACCGAGTCGAGCACATGCCCACACCGCGTGGGCACGCAGGAGGTGGTCGTCGTGGCACGCGAAGCGTTCGAGAGTGGCGGTCACCCGAGGGTCGCGCGGATCGCCGACGTTGCCGAGGACCACCAGCGCATTACGACGCAGGTAACGGGGTTCACGCCGAGGGATGTACCACCGCCCGAAGCGGTCCAGCAACGTCTCGTCGGCGGCGTCGAGCAGATCGAGGACGTCGACCCACGCGTCCACGGGTCCTTGCGAGAGCGTGACCGGGACCGCAGCCCCCACCACGCTCTTCCCCGGCGGACAGGCGTCCTGACAGTCGTCACATCCGTAGAGCCGGTCGCCCAACGCGATCCGATGGGCGCGGGGGAAGATCCCCGTGTCCTGGACCAACCATGCGAGACAGCGACGGGCGTCGATCACGCCGTCGTCGACGATCGCTCCCGTCGGGCACGCCGGGATGCACCGACGACACGTTCGGCACCCGTCAGCCACCGACTCGGTCGCCGGTGGCAGCGCAGCGTCGGTCACGATCGAGCCGAGCACGAACCAACTGCCGGCACCCGGGATGAGCAGATTGGCGTTTCGACCCCACCAGCCGAGCCCGGCCCGATGGGCGACAGCCCGGTCCACCAGGCCGTTCTGGTCGGCGATGACCATGGCTCGGTGCCCGGCGTCGCGCAGGACGTCGGCTCCCTCATCGAGGGCCGCGCGAAGATCGGCGTAGTGGTCGCGCCACGCGTATCGGGCGACGCGTGCGGCGACACCAGAAGCCGGCGGGTCGGGCCGGGCCTCGACGTAGGACAGTGCACCGACCACCACCGACGCTGCGTTGCGGAGAAGGCGGGCCGGCTCGGTCGAACGGCGAGGGTCGGTGAACGTGAACGACATGCCGGCGTGCAGCCCACGGGCGCGCCGATCCTCGAGCGATCGACGGACATCGTCGAATGGCTCGACCGAGGTGACGCCCACTGCGTCGAGCCCTCGGGCCCGCAGCGTCGCTTCGACCTCGTCTCGCAGAGCAGCGGCGGGCGAACTCACCGGGCGCGGAGCTGCCGGGTGCGCCGTGGGCGACGTCCGTTGCTCGCCTGCTCCTCGTCGACGTCGTCGCCGGCCAGCGCGGTCGGAGGGTTCGACGGTGGCTCGGCGGCGGCGGACGGGGAAGGTGCATCGTCGTCGGGCTCGGTGCGACGAGTGACGAAACGGCGTGGCGCGCGGTGCGTCGGCGGGGCGGAACGGCGGGCACGCACCCGGATGTGCGGCGCCCGGACGTCCGGTGCCGACGGGTCGGCCTCGATCGTCTCGTCGGTGCCGATCGTCTCCTGGCTCCCGTCGTCGATCACCTCGATCGTCCTCGGCGCTCCCGGGTGCGCGACCGCCGGTTCCGGAAGCACCGGTTCCGGAGCCACTGGGTCCGCCACCGTCGGGAGAAGCGCCGCTGCGTCCTTCTCCACCTCGATCTGCTTCTCGACGGCCTTCTTGGTCGCCGGAGCCTTCCGCTTCGCTGGAGCCTTCTTCGCCGCCGGAGCCTTCGTCGACTTCTTGTCGACGGCCGGGCGAGCGGTGTGCGCCTTCGCGGTGGAGGCGGCGACGTTCCTCACCGCTCGGGTGGAGGTGGCCGAGTCCGGCCGACCATCGCCTCGCGTCGAGCGAGCGTCCCGGTCGGTCTGGCGGTCTCCCGACGTTCGGGAACGACCGGTCTTCCCCGTCGGCGTCGCCTCGGGCGAGGGCGCGACGAACCCGATCTGCGATGCGGTGCGGTCGGTCGTGGTGAGGCGCCCCTCGGCCGCATCGAAGGTCCACCCGATGGTGCGAGCGCGGCCGCGTTGGGTGAAATGGAACTCGATCACCCAGTGGTCGCGGCCGACCAGTCGCGACGTCCAGGCATGCGCGAAGCCGTCGGCCGTGAGCGTGACGCCGCGCTCGACCATCGCCGCTGCGACCGCGGCACCGAGAGGCTCGACCGATTCGCCGGCGCGCGCCCGTTCCAGGGGTTGGGCGAGCGCCCGCTCGACGATCTGTCGTTGCTCGGCGCGGACCGGAGGTGCGAACCGTTCGACCCACTGCTCGGCGACGCCCGCGTCGTCGGCGACGGCAGTGATCGACGCGCCCGATCGCAGACGCGCTTGCACCTCGCGCACGCTCAGCTTGGCATCGACTCGCGGGCGCGGGCGCTCCGCGTCGTCACCCTCGGTTCCCTCGACGGACGTGTCCTGGATCCCGCCGCGGATCTGCGCGGAGTCGTCGGCAAGACCCTGCACTGCCGCCCGCAACTCGGCGTCGATGGGCACGAGGAAACTCCCGGACTTCGCACCACGTCGGGTACTGAAGATCAGGTGGCGACGATCTGTGGTGAAACCAACGAGGTGGAGGTCTTGCATGCGATGTGCAGCGGATCAGACAGATGCCGCCTCGGCGAACGGTACCACCGGTCGGATTCGACGCCGACGTCTCACGCGCCCCGTTCGACACGGCGATGGCGAAGCTGTGGCACCAGATCGGCATCTGCGAGCAGTCGGAGCGCCCGAGCTTCGTTGACGTCGATGACGACGGCGTCGTCGGGTTCACGCTCGCACAGAAACGTGACGACGCAGTCGTCACAGGCCCCGATCGACGGGCCGATGCAGTCGTCGCAGTCGATGACCAGCGGATCGTCGGATGTCGGCATGGCTCCTCCTCCGGCCACGGGCGTGACCACTGCACGAACCGTACGGATGAGGTCTGACAGGAACTGCTCAGGCGTCCGCCGGAAGTGCCTCGACACCCGCCTCGGAGTTGCACCAGTGGCACACCACCGACTCGACCGTCTCCGCCAGGGTCTCGGTGTTCTCGATCTCGAGCTCGCCCCCGACGGTGTAGTGATGGAACGCCCTCACCGTCCGGGTGGCGGTGACGTCGAACCTGGTGAGATTGCCGCAGGACGTACACCGATACCTGTTCATCAGGCGGAGCGTACCCGCGGGCTCCCGCCGTCCCCGGCGGGTCAGAGGCCTTCGGGCGTCTCGGCCAGGGCTGCGACGAGCCGTCGGATCAGCTGCTCCCAGGGCTCGGCGGCGGGCTGGTCCATGTCGATCGCTCCGAAGAACAGGAACCCGAACCCGACGGCGTGGCAGAACCGCACGACTGCCTCGGTGTCGAGTGATTCGTGGACGAGGCCGGCCGACTTGGCCTCCTCGACCAGGACGGCGAAGGTCTCCGCTCGCTGGGCGACCAGGCCACGCATCAGCGCTGCGACCTCCGGGTCACGGCGTGCCGCGACGAAGGCCTCGAGAAGGAGCGCTTGCCCCTCGTCGAAGGGATCGGTCACGAGATGGGAACCGACGGTCGTCAAGACGTCGGTGACCTTTCCCTCGAATCGGTGCTCGGCGAAGAGTTGGTCGAGCTCGTTGTGCGAGTGCGCTTCCATGGCGGCCAGGAGCAGCTCGGCCTTGCCGCGGAAGCGTCCGTAGATCGCCCCGGTCGTGAAGCCGGCCCGGCGAGCGATCTCCTGGACGCCGGCGCCGTCGTATCCCTTCTCGGCGAAGACGGCCGCTGCCGCCTCGATCAGCCGATCCCGCGTGGGGTCGTCGGTCGCGGCCGACGTGGACACGGGATCGCTCATGATCTGAGGATAACGCCCGTTATCACGCGGAGGCAATGACCCATCGACGCCGGATCGTGTCAGCCGGACGCGGCGACGAGACGGCCGAGCGTGTCGGCAGCGCCACCGGAGTCGATCGCATCCCTGGCCGCGACGACACCGTCGGCGAGTTTCGCGACCACGCCGGCGACGTAGAGCCCCGCACCGGCGTTCAGAATGACGATGTCCCGCGCCGGGCCGGCTGTGCCCTCGAAGACCGCGCGGGCGATCGACGCGTTCTCCTCCGGTGAACCCCCGGGCATGGCGTCCTCGGTCACGACCGCCAGACCGAGATCGCCGGGATCGACGTCGTAGGCACCGACGACCTCGCCGGCGCGGACCTCGCGGACGTGCGTCGGGCCGCAGAGCGAGAGTTCGTCGAGTTGGTCGGCACCGTGGACGATCAGTGCGTGTTCCGCCCCGCGAGTGGCGAGCACGCACGCGACGAGATCGAGCAATCGAGGGTCGCCCACGCCGAGGACCTGTCGTTTGACCCGACCCGGGTGCGACAGTGGCCCGAGCACGTTGAACACGGTCGGGATACCGAGTTCGGCACGGACCGGACCGGCATGACGCATCGCCGGGTGGAAGGTCCGGGCGAAACAGAAACCGATGCCGACCTCGCGGACGATGTCGGCGACACGTTCGGAGCCCAATTCGTAGTTCACGCCGAGTGCGCCGAGCAGGTCGAAGGAACCCGAGGTCGACGATGCCCGAACGTTTCCGTGCTTGCACACCGTCGCACCAGCAGCGGCGGCGACGATGCTGGCCATCGTCGACACGTTGAGGGCCCTCGTCCGACGCCGAGGGGAGCCCCCGGTTCCCACGATGTCGATGGTGCCGTTCGGGAGGTCGAGCGGCGATGCCGCGTCGAGCATCGCCCGCACGAGCCCGTCGAGCTCATCGACCGTCTCACCCTTCTGACGCAACGCGACGATGAAGCCGGCCGTCTGCGCTGCGGTGGCATCACCCGCGAGGATCGCCGTGAGCGCGGCGGCCGCCTCGTCGGACGCGAGGTCGACGCCGTCGACCAGACGGCCCAGGAGCGCCGGCCAACCGCCGACATCGCCGATCGTGCGCACCGTCTACGACGCAGCCCGGCGCCGGCGTCGGATGATCCGACGTCGCTCACGCTCGGTGCAGCCGCCCCAGACGCCCTCTCGTTCCCGTTGGCCGAGCGCATGCTCGAGGCAGGAGGCCTGCACGGCGCAGCCGCCGCAGACCGTCTTGGCCGGGCCGGCGTCGTCGTCCGTCGGCGGGAAGAAGATCCGTGGATCGAGGCCGCGGCACGCGGCGCCAGTGCTCCAGGAGGTCGTCATCAAGGGCTCCGTCGGGGGTTCGACTCGCCTCGCCGACGACAGGGGGCGTCACCCACGAGAGCGCTGACTCTGGCACCCGATCATCGTCGATGCAAGAGACCTTCCCGGGCCTCGGCCCGGACCGTCTAGAGGTCGGGCTGTTCGTCGAGCAGCAGTCGGGCGACGGCGTCGGCCGGATAGCGCCGATGTCCACCCGGGGTCCGGATGCTGGGGATGCGTCCACGGGTGGCCCAGTCGGTCACGGCACGCTCGGACACCTCGAAGAGCAGCGCCACCTCGCGAGTGCGGAGGAGACGCCCGTTGAGCGATTCCGCTGCGAGTCCACGAACCAGTTCCTGGACCAGGCGCTGCCGCTCTGTCTCACTCTTCGTAGTCGTCATGCTCCCGAGAGTACAGAGAAGCCGGAACTACTGCAAGTGTCTGTATGATTACGGAACGTAGGGATGAGTCAGAGGACCCAGCGATCCCGGTCAGTGACGGAGATCAGTCAGGGTCGGAGATCGGTCAACAACTCCGCCACCGTGTCCTCACCGAGTGCGGTCGCGTGCTCGTAGGCGGCGTGCTCGATCGCCAGGACCACCGGGCCGGCGGCGACGGCCTCGATCTGGTCGTCACCGAGGTGGAAGTGCAGGTAGTGGACCGATGCGGTCATCTCGTCCCGCGTGAGGTTCGCGGCGTGTGCGTCCTCGGGCGTGGCGCCGATCGTCTGGGCGTCGTCGCCCTCGCCGACGCGGAGGACCAGCGAGGTCTCGATGCCGACCAGTTCCGGGAGCCACCGCCGGAGATCGGCGTCGGACGTGAGCTCGATGAACAGGGTCATCGCCAGCTGTCCGGGTTCGGGGACGAGCGGGTTGTAGGTCCGCAACTCGGTCTCGATGGCCTCGTCGGTGAGCAAGCGCTCGACCCGAGCCATCTCCTGGATCTGGAAGCGGACGGTGTCGCGGTTCTCGAACACCACCGTGACGAACGGGCCGATGTGGACGCGGCGGCGGGCCTTGAGGTCGATGACCTGGGTGCGGAAGTCGTGCCGTTCGCGCTCATAGGCACGGAGATCGGCGATGTGGTCGAGGGTCAGCTTGCGGCTCATGTGGTGGTCTCCAACAACGGGTGGGCAGAGAGGCAGGGTCGGGGCGGCCGCTCGTGGACGCGGCAGGGGCCGGGCGGGACCCGCAGGTCGAGCGCCCGGCCCCGACGGCAGATCTGTTGCGCTACGAGACGGACTCGAGGCCCTGCTGGAAGCGGCCGGCGTGGCTCTTCTCGGCGCGGGCGAGCGTCTCGAGCCACTCGGCGATCTCGACGAAGCCCTCGTCGCGGGCGGTCTTGGAGAACCCGGGATACATCTCGGTGTACTCGTAGGTCTCGCCGGCGATGGCCGACTTGAGGTTGTCGTCGGTGGGACCGACCGGCTCGCCGGTGGCGGGGTCGCCGACCTCGGCGAGGAAGTCGAAGTGACCGAACGCGTGACCGGTCTCGCCTTCGGCGACGGAGCGGAACAGCGCAGCCACGTCGGGGTAGCCCTCGACATCAGCCTTCTGGGCGAAGTACAGGTATCGGCGGTTGGCCTGGCTCTCGCCGGCGAACGCCTCCTTGAGATTGGCTTCGGTCTGGGAGCCCTTGAGCTCGGCCATGGGGTGATGCTCCTTGGATGATGGTTGCCTGATGAACGGGAACTAGGTCTGGCAGCGACGGCAGGTGCCGCGGAACACGATCTCGGTCGAGTCGACGGCGAACCCGAAGCGGTTGTCGTCGGCGAGCGCGACGCCCGGGAACGAGGCGTCGAGGTCCTGGACCGAACCACAGTCGCCACACACCAGATGGTGGTGATCGTCGACGTTCGGGTCGAACCTCGCCGAGCCGGTGCCGAGGTCGAGCTGCTGGAGCTCCCCCATCTCCGACAGCTCGTGCAGGGTCGAGTACACCGTGCGCAGGCTCACGGACGGCATCTCGGCGACGACGCGGGCATGGATCGCCTCGGCGGTGGGATGCGTCGGATCGTCGAACAGGATCCGGAAGATGCCCAGGCGCTGCGGCGTCACCTTGCGTCCGGATGCCCGGAAGGCGGCGACGAGTTGGTCGGGGTGACGCATCCGCACCGACGATAGGCCGCGCACGGCTTGTTGACAACGATTGTCGATCACTGTTCGACGACGTACACCGACAACGCCGCCGGACGCTTGCCGACGACGAACGCACTCGGCCCGTCGAAGGTCTCGCCGTCGGCGGCGAGACGGGTGGCGCCCTCCTCGACGCAGCGCACCGAGACGCGGTTGGCCAGGCGACGCTCGTAGACCTGGCTGCGAGCCAGGGCGCCGAGGAGCAGCGCGGCGATCAACCGGGCCCGGGAGAAGGGTGCATCCGCGTCGACGAGGCGTACGTCGACCAGACCATCGACCAGATCGGGGCGGGTCGACGGAGCGAATCCAGGGGGTTCGTAGGACCCGTTTCCGAAGAACACCATCCAGACGGTTCGGTGGTCGCCGTCGATCGTGATCTCGAACCGATGGCCGCGACGCAAGACGCGTACGAGCGCGACCACCATGGCGGGCCACTTCCCCAGCCGCGACTCGAGACGTTCGCGCTCGTCGACCAGTTCGGAGTAGCTGCCGATGCTGGCGTTGTTGACGAACGGTCGATCGTCGATGAGCCCGACGTCGATGGCCACCACCTGGCCGTCGCGTACTGCGGCGATCGAGTCGGCGACGACGTCGAGGCCGAGGTCCCTGGCGAAGTGGTTGAGCGTTCCTCCGGGGAACACGACGAGCGGCACGCCGGCATCGAGGGCAGCCCGTGCCGCCAGGTTCACGGTTCCGTCGCCGCCGACGACACCGAGCGCCGCGCCCTCGGCGGCGGAGGACTCGACCAGTGCAACCAGGTCGTCGTCCGCGTCGGGGTCGAAGCGATGGATCGTCGCTCCCGGGAGTTCGGTCTCGATCTCCTCGATCGCGCCCGGCGCGTCGCCCGATCCGGAGCTCGCGTTGACGACGACGACCAGTCCCGTGCCGTCCGGGAGTGGGTCGACGTGCCCGCGGTCGGCGACCGCGGCCCCGCGCGCTGGCTCGTCCTCGATCCGCGGGAACACGGCGAGGCTGACGACGGCACCGGCGGCACCGGCGGCCACGCCGACCACGTCGCCACGGGGCACAACGCCGACCCTGGACGACATGGCGAGCGCGCCGGCCGCCACCGCCCCGGCCGCTGGCGATTCGATGATCGTCGACGCCACCGCCGACCCCACGACCACCGATCTCCAGGATGCTGAGCTCCTCGCCGCCCGCTGCACCGGCAGCGCGGACGCGGCTGCCAATCCGGTGCGCAGCAGCACGCGGCGAATCGTCCGGCGATGTCGGGGGGCGAGAACCGAGGGCATACGGGGAATGGGCGGACGCTACACAGGCGACTGCACGCGTCGGGGATGATGGCGGGATGTCCGATCCGACGACTCCCACCCACCTCGCCGCCGATATCGGATCCGACGGTCGAGTGCGTATGGGAACCACCGAACGCCACGACTGGCTCGGCCCGGGCACGGTCGACGTGGGCGACGGCGTCGAGCTCTCGTTCGAGGACGTCGACGAGGGCACCGCGGTACTGCGACTCCGAGCGACGGTGCCGGTCTCGGCCCGCTCGAGCGGAGGGTTCAGTGAGGTCTCGAGCGGCGTCCGGTTCGATCAGGCGGCCCGCCAGCGCAGCGACTTCCCCGCGGGCCTGAGGGCGTTCGGCCACCAGTACACCGAGTTCGGGCTGCCGACGCAGGCAGGCGAGGCGCTCGACCGCTGGTTCCTGCTGCCGTTCCGACCGAACGTGGTCCTGCCACTGTGGCTCTGCGATCCAGACGGTCCCACGCTGTTGCTCGCGCCCATCGACAGCTTCCACGAGCAGGTGATCACCGTTCCGACCCCGGAGTCGGCGGACCGACGGATCGTGTGGGGATGGCACGGCGACCTCGACGAGATCCCCGAAGGCTTCACCACGACCCTGGCCGTCCTCGCAGGCGACTCGCCGCGAGAGCTGTTGCAGCGATGGGCTGCGATGCTCGAGATCACCCCACGCCATCCGGTGGATCACGATGCGCTCGGCCGCCAGGTCAGCTACTGGACCGACAACGGCGCGGCGTACTGGTATCGCACCGAGCCTCCACGCTCGGTCACCGAGACCCTTCGAGCCGCCGTCGACTCGGTCGAGTCGAGCAGCGTTCCCGTGGGCGCGCTGCAACTCGACTCGTGGTTCTACCCACACGAGACCACCCGCCCATTCGACACCGAGGAGTGGGTCGTCCCGCCCTCCGGCCTCCTCGACTGGGCGCCGAGGGCCGACATCTTGCCCGATGGCATGGCGCCGGTACGCGACGCCGTCGACGGGCTCCCACTCGTCACCCACTGCCGCCACCTCTCGAAGCAGTCACCGCTCGTCGACGAGTTCGACTGCTGGATCGACGAGGCGTACGCCCACCCGACCGGCGTCGACTACTACGAGGAGTTCCTCGACCGCGCCGCCTCCTGGGGCGTCGAGACGTTCGAGCACGACTGGCTGGTGGAGTGCTTCCTCGGCGTGCGTGGCCTCCGCGCCGCCCCGGGCCGAGCCCGCGCCTGGCAGGAGGGCATCGATCGAGCGTCTGCCGGGCGATCGATGACGTTGCAATGGTGTATGGCGACACCTGCCGATTTCTTCCAGACGTCCACCCTCGGACAGGTCACGTCCATCCGGACGTCGGGTGACCACGGCTATCTCGTCGGCCCCGGTTTCCTGTGGGCCTGGTTCTGCTACACCAACGCGCTGGCCCGGGCGCTCGGCCTCGCACCGTTCAAGGATGTGTTCTCCTCCGGTGGCGAACATGCCGAGGTCGAGGCGGTCCTGTCGGCACTGTCGACCGGGCCTGTCGGCCTCGGCGACGCCATCGGCACCACCGACCCGTCGGTGGTCATGCCCACGTGCCGCGCCGACGGGGTCATCATCCGCCCCGACGTGCCGATCGCTGCCGTCGACGCGTGCTTCCGACGCCATGCCGTGGCCCAACCAGTGCCGCTGGTCGCCGAATGCCACACCGACCACTCGGCCGGTCGGTGGACCCAGGTGTTCTGCGCGAACACCTACCGAGGCGACGAATCGATCTCGGGCATCGTCGACCTCGGGCCGGCGTGGCCATCGACCCCGGTCGCCGCCCTCGATCTCCGCACCGGCGAGACCAGCCGCCCGACGTCGGGTTGGGACGTCTCGCTCGAGGCCGGCGAGTGGACGCATCACCTCCTGGCGCCGATCGTCGACGGCATCGCCGTCTTCGGCGACATCTCGAAGCATGCGCCGGTCGGGAAGGCACGGATCACCTCGATCGAGTCGGATGACGGCGTCGTCACCCTCCATGTGGAAGGCGACGGCGAGCTCGTCGCCATCGACGGATGGGCCGATCGTACGGTGCGTGCCAACGTCGGCGGCGCCGACGTGACCGTCGATCAGGACGGTGAGCGGTGGCGGATCATGGCTGCTGGTGGGTCGACGATGTCCGTCCGCTGAGCGTCGTCAGTCGTCGACGAGAGCGTCGCGCTCGAGCCACGCCTGCTCGACCGCATCGAGACGGCCGCCGGCATCGTCACGGAGCCGGCCGGCGGTCTCGGTCACGAGCAGGTGGAGCAATGCGACGACGCCGGTCGCGCTCTCGAACGGGCCCGGGCTCCCGACGCCCACCACGAAGCGATGGGTGGCGTCGGCGAAGAGCGGCGAGGTGGGTCCGTCGGACACCGCGACGAGCGCCGTGCCCTGGTCGACCGCCTGCGTCGCAGCGTCGACGACCCAGCGTTCGTAGCGCCGGACGTCGAGCGCGATCACCACATCGTCGGGACCGAGCATGGCGACCTGGCGGGCGACCCGGGGAACCGGACCGTCGAGGACCCGCACATGGTCCCTCAGCTGGGACAGGTGCCCGGCGAACAACGCGCCGACGCCGACCCAGGAGTCGGCAGCGAGGACGCCCACGACGCGGTCGACGTCGGCGAGCACGTCGACCACCGCCGTCACCGCGTGTGGGTCGACCTCCAAGCTGATGGCCAGGTTGTGCTCGTCGGCTGCCTGCACCTCGCCCCGTAGATCGGCGCCGGGTCGCTGGCGGATCCGGGTGGCCGCCGGCGGGAGGCGGGCGACGAGTTCGCGTCGGACCTCGTCCTGGAGACTGGGGAACCCGTCGTGCCCAAGGCGCCCGGCCAGACGGAGGACGGTCTGTGGAGACGTGTCCGCCGCCGACGCGACCTCGGCCACGGTTCCGAAGGCGACGACGCTCGGGGCCTCGTCGACCAACCGGGCGACCTGTAACTGCGCCGACGACAGCGAGGCCGCCAGGTCGGCGATGCGATCACGGAGTGGCATCGACCCGTGCTGCGACTCCGGCATGGACCGAGCCTACTGCGGAACGTTCATTCCATCGCTGACACACCATCGGAATATCTGTACCATGGCGGCACGATCTGGAACGCCTGACTCGAGGAGGACCCATGGCCATCGCCGACCACCCCGCTCCGACCGATCCCGGACTCGCCGACGCTGCGGTACCGGATCTCCGCACGTCGCTGCCCGGGCCCCTCGCCGCGGCGGCCATCGCTCGCGACAAGCGCCTCGTCAGTCCGTCGATGGGCCGCGTCCACGACCTCGCTCCTGCACGCGCTGCGGGATGCGTCGTCGAAGACGTCGACGGCAACCGCTTCCTCGACCTCAACGCCGGCATCGCGGTGACGGCGACCGGCCACTGTCACCCCGACGTGGTCGCGGCCATCGAGGCGCAGAGCCGGGCCTACCTCCACTACTGCTCGTCCGACTGGTACCTGCCGGTCTACGCCGACGTGTGCGAGCGCCTCATCGAGGACGCACCAGTCCGTGGTGACCAGCTCCGTGTGTTCCTCGGCAACTCGGGCACCGAGGCGGTCGAGGCGTCGCTCAAGCTCGCCCGCTTCCACACCGGACGCCAGAACGTCATCGCGTTCCTGGGTGCGTTCCACGGCCGAACGGCGGGCAGCCTCTCGCTCACGGCGTCGAAGGCCCACTATCGCAGCGGCTTCGGCACCCACATCGCGGGCGTGCATCACGCGCCCTACGGCGACTTCGACTTCATCGAAGACACGATCTTCCGCCATCTGACCGATCCGTCCGACGTGGCGGCGATCGTCGTCGAACCAATCCAGGGAGAGGGCGGCTACCTCGTCCCGCCCGACGGTTGGCTCGCCCACCTCAGGCGCATCTGCGATGACCACGGCATCGTGCTGGTCATCGACGAGGTGCAGTCGGGCATCGGTCGCACCGGGAAGATGTGGGCCATCGACCACGAACCGGACGTGGAAGCCGACATCCTCCTCGCCGGCAAGGGGCTGGCGTCCGGGATGCCGCTGTCGGCGCTCATCGCCCGCGACGACCTCCACACCTGGACCGCCGGCAAGCACGGCTCGACCTTCGGTGGGAACCCGGTGGCATGTGCTGCGGCACGCGCCACCGTCGATCTCGTCCGGAGCGGCCTCGCCGACCATGCAGCGGCGATGGGCGAGCGGTTCATGGCCGGCCTGACCCCGATGCTGGGGAAGCACGACTCGCTGATCGACGTGCGGGGCCGAGGGCTGATGATCGGCCTCGAGTTCGCCGACGGCGCCACCGCCAAGGCGGTCGAACAGGCCGCGTTCCATCGGGGCCTGCTCGCGCTCACCTGTGGGCCGGCGGCGATGCGCCTCGCTCCCCCGCTGGTCATCACCCCCGCCCAGGTCGACATCGCCCTCACTCTCCTCGGCCATGCCATCACCGCCACCGAGCACCACCCCCCCGTTCTGGTGGGAGAATCCGACCACCAGGTGGTATCTCGACCGACCAGAACGGAGTTCGAGCGATGACGTACGAGTCGCGCAATCCGGCCGACCTGTCGGACCTGGTGGCCAAGGTCGACCTCGCCTCCGCCGACGACATCGTCCGAGCGGCCACCGAGGCGACCGCCGTGCAGCGGGAGTGGGCCGCGGTACCGGCACCGGTCCGCGGCCAGGCTGTTGCCGCCCTCGGTCGGTTGCTCGAGGCCAACAAGGAGACCCTCTCGAAACTCGTCACTCGCGAGGTCGGCAAGGTCTACGCCGAGTCGCTGGGCGAGGTGCAGGAGGCCATCGACACCTGCAACTTCTTCCTCGGTGAGGGTCGACGTCTGTATGGCCAGACCGTGCCGTCGGAGATGCCGGACAAGCAGCTGTTCACGTTCCGGAACCCCGTCGGGACGGCCATGATCATCACCGCCGGCAACTTCCCCGTCGCGGTGCCGTCCTGGTATCTCGTCCCCGCCCTGCTCTGCGGGAACGCCGTCGTCTGGAAGCCGGCAGAGTACGCCGCGGCGATCGCCGACGCGTTCGGCGATCTGATCGCGCATGCCGGCTTTCCCGACGGCCTCGTCCGGATCGTGCACGCCGACGGTCCGACGACCTTCGCCGGCCTCGACCGGGCGCTCGGACACGACGTGGTCCACAAGGTCGGGTTCACGGGTTCGACCGAGGTCGGACGCGAGATCGGGGCCCTGTGCGGCCGCCACCTCCAGACGCCGTGCCTCGAGCTCGGCGGGAAGAATCCGATGGTCATCGCCCCGGATGCCGACCTCGACCTGGCGGTCGAAGGGGCGCTGTTCTCCGGCTTCGGCACGGCCGGCCAACGATGCACGTCGCTCGGCACGGTCTTCGTACACGACAGCGTGCACGACGAGTTCGTCCGCCGCTTCTCGGCCGCGGTCGAGACGGCGGTGGTCGGCGATCCCATGGCCGACGTGCTCTACGGACCGATGATCAACGACCGATTCCAGGAGCGGTTCCTGCGCTGGCTCGACCTGATCGAGGACCACCACGCCGTGTCGGGCTCGACTGCGACCGGGGCCGTCGACTCGGCGCACCCCCGCACAGGGTTCGTGGGCGATCCGGCCGCCGGGCTCTACTGCCACCCCACCATCGTCGACGGCGTCGGCCGCGACGATGCACTCTACGACACCGAGACGTTCGGACCGATCGTCGGTGTCGGCCGCTACGACGGCATGGACGAGGCGATCGAACTCGCCAACGGCCACGGCTACGGGCTGTCGGCAGCGATCTACACCACCGACCCACTGACGGCATTCCGCTTCCGTGAACGGGTGTCGGCCGGCATGGTGTCGGTCAACAACTCGACCTCGGGCGCCGAGGCCCACCTCCCCTTCGGAGGCAACGGCAAGTCCGGCAACGGCTCCCGTCAGTCCGGTGTCTGGGTACTCGATCAGTTCACCCGATGGCAGTCGATGAACTGGGACTACTCGGGCACGCTGCAGAAGGCGCAGATGGAGGTCGCCGAGATCGTCGCCGACTCGGAATTCCGGCTCTGACCTCGCGCACGAACGAAGTTTTCGGTGGTGATGTTGCATGGGGACCGGTCCCATGGGGTACGCAGTGAGCCATGTCTGACTACGAGATCCCGAAGCCCGAGCCGAAGGAGATCGACTCCAAGATCTGGCTCGAAGTCAAGGACGTCATGGACCGGGCGACGCTCAAGGGACACCCCTACAAGGACGAGCGCTGCGACAACTGCCTGTACTACCTCGACACCGACGAGGAGATCTCGTACTGCTGGCACCAGACGCTGCGCATCCTCGTCGGCGGCGACTGGTGGTGCCAGTGGTGGGAAGAGCGCGACGACGAGTAGCTCGCCGGTGCGCTAGAGCGGCTTGGCGAAGCTGACCTCGTGACCATCGGGGTCGCTGATGTGGAAGTACCGCTCGCCCCACGGCGCATCGGAGGGCTCCATCGTCGGTGACAGCCCAGCGGCGAGCGCCCGCTGGTGGACCGCGTCGACGTCGTCGACGTGGACGATGAAGCGACCCCAGGACACCTCGACGTGGTCGACGGCCTGGAGGTTGAGGAAGTTCGGCCCGACCCGGTAGCTGATGAACCCGCCAGCGGCCGTGCCGTGGGCGACGTCGTCGAAGCCGAGTGCGGTGTAGAAGGCGTGCGAGGCTGCCAGGTCGGTGCACCCGAGCGTGACGGCGTCGATCGATTGCAGATGGGCGCTCACGGCATCGCACCGTAGGTGCGCAGCGCCGCCCGAACCCGTGCCGTGGCCTCTGCCAGATCGGGCACGAGCGCATCGATCGCCTGGATGCCGCGCAGGAACAGGAAATGCACCTCGGTCACCGGCCGGCCGGTGGCCGCTTCGAGGGCGACGGCGTAGGCAGCCCCCTGGGGTGCGTACCGCTCGAGGGCGTTGTCGACGGCATCATCCGACGGAACGTCGTCGGTCTTGTAGTCGACGACCACCAGCCCGTCGCCGTCGGCGAAGAGCAGATCGACGAACCCCTCGAAGAGGTCGACCCCGGCGCCTTCGACCAGCGGTGCCACCGGCGCCGCGACGTGCACCTCACGGCGCAGCTGCCCGGACCTGACCGCGCGACGGACCAGATCGCTGGCGAGCGCGGCACGGGCCTTCTGCTCGACGAGCCCTGCCGAATCGCCCACGCCCTCGACGCCGGCCTGCCACCGAGCCAGACCGACGAGGTCGGCTCCTGTCTCGTCGTCGAGGTCGGCATGTTGGAGCACGGCGTGGACCGCGCTGCCGATCGACGTACCGGCGCGACCTCGACGCCACGGCTCACGTTCGGGTTGGACGTCGTGGTCGGGTGCCGGCTCGGCGCCAGCGCCGTCGGCGATCATCCGAGCGAGCGCCGTCGCGGACACGACACCACCGACCGCGGCCCGCGCCACGAGCTGCTGGCGACCCACTGCCCACGCCCGGAGGTCGGACCGCCAGGCATCCACGTCATCGGGGGCGGGGTCGTCACGAACCACCACCGGCGCGGTCGACGCGACCGGATCCTCCGGCGGTTCGCCATCGCCATCGGCCACGGTGGGCGCGACGGTCCAGCGTTCGGCCAGACCGGCGAACGCTTCGTCCTCGAGTCCCTCGAGCCGGTCGGTCAGGCGGCCGCCGTGGCTCTTGTCACGAGCGCGCTCGGTGTGATGCGAGCTCACCACGAGGTGGTCGCGCGCTCGGGTCAGCGCCACGTAGAGGAGTCGCTTGCGCTCGTGCAGGTCCATCGTCTCCTCGAGCGTCCGGACGCTCTGGAAGCGAGTGGTCTCCATGCCGGACCGCATCCGGACGTCGAAGCCGCCGGTCGGCCGGAACTGCACGGTGGCGCCACGGAGCCCGGTCGGGTCCTGGGCCGACAGTCCCGACACCGCGGTGAGACCGAACTCGAGACCCTTGGAGCCGTGGATCGTGAGGATGCGAACGGCGTCGACGTCGGCCTCGGGGATGACCGGGCTCGTCGCCCGCACCTTGTCGTCGCGCTGGAGCGCGGCCCAGTGCAGGAACGCCCGCAGACCGCCCGGCTCGGTGTCGGCGAACTGCCGGGCGTGTTCGACCACGACCCGATAGAGGCGCCACACGTCCCGGTGGCGGCCACCGGCCAGCGACAGCTCCATGAGACGCCGGTCTCGGATCACCGACTCTGCGATCTCCGGGATCGATCGGAACGGCGCAGCGCGATGGCGCGCCCGGAGATCGGCCAGCGCGGCCTCGACCGCCCCTCGCGACTCCGTGTCCGCGAGGTCCTCGTCGTCCCGGACGGCGCGAGCGAGGTAGCTGCACCGGCCGTGCTCCCGAACCCAACGGAGGAGGTCGTCGTCGCCGCAGCCATACGCCGGTGACCGGAGCGCGCCGACCACCGAGACGGCATCACCGGGATCGTCGATGGCCCGCAGGATCGACAGCAGATCGGTGATCTCGGTGGTCCCGAAGACCAACGTCCCGCTCTCGAGCCGGTAGGGGATGTCGCCGGCATCGAGATGCGAGCGGAGATGCGACAGCGTCGTCCGGCTCGGGAGCAACACCGCCATGTCGGACCATCGACACGCCCGGGGACCGGCGCCGGGATCGACCGACCACTGCTCGTCGTGGGCGCGTCGCAGGATGGCCGCGACGTCGGCAGCCTCGGCCTCGCGCGCCGTCGCAGCCGAGTCGTGGGGCACGCCGTCGCCGAGCACGACGACAGGAGGTCCGTGGTCACCCTCGATCGCCGGACGGGACTTCTCGAGCCGCACGTACTCGGGTTGGGCGATCCGGCGGCGTCCGTCGCCGACGTCTTCGTGTTCGAGGTCGATCATCCCCTCGAAGATCGAGTTGCAGAACGCCAGCACCGGTTCGGTGGTGCGGAAGTTGACGTTGAGGCTGGTGTGCCCCGCCGCGTAGCGGTCGGCCGTCCGGGAGAACAGGTCGATGTCGGCGCGGCGGAACCGGTAGATCGACTGCTTGGGGTCGCCGACGAAGAACAGGCGACCCTCGGCGACCGGTAGCTCGTCCCACGCGATCTGCGTGTCGTGGTCGGGATCGGCGGCGATCCGGACGGCCAGCTCGACCTGGAGCGGATCGGTGTCCTGGAATTCGTCGATGAGCAGGTGGTCGAACGCCTCGTGGTACTTGGCGCGTACCGAACGATGCGACCGCAGGACCTGGCGGGCCAGGACGAGGAGATCGTGGAACTCGAGCCGACCCTCGCGTCGTCGGGCGTCGGCGTCGTCGAGCGTGTACTGGGCGATCTCCGCGCCCAGGCGGGTCAGGACCCGGTCGGTGACGTGGCCGACGTCGTCGGAGAACCGATCGATGGCGGCCTTGGCACGATCGACGTACTCGGCCTTGAAGCCGTCGGGCCAACTGGGCTTGCGCCCCTTGTTGGGGCTGTAGATCTTCAGGTTGGCGACACCGAGCACCGCGAACGGGTCGTCGCGGTTCCGTTCGAGCCAGCCGAGCACCCCGACGGCATCGTCCTGCATCCAGCTGAGCAGGCCGTCCTCGTCGACCAGGCACGCCGACGTCTGCGCGCACAGCCACCGCCACTCGTCGATCCACTCATCGACCGGGAGTGACGACAGATCGATGTCGACGGCGCGATCCTCGGCCAGGAGGCCGGTGTGGGACGCCTCCTCGACCAGGTCCCAGTTCTGGCCGAGCGTGGCGGCCACGGTCTGCAGTTGCTGGCTCGTGACGCCGAGGACGAGTGCCGTGCGCATGAGCGTGGCCATGGCGTCGTCGTCGAGCAACGAGCGTTCGAACCTCGCCCACCGGTCCTCGAACCGCAGCGCCGAGCTGATGTCGTCGTGGACCTCGAGGCGGGGCGGGAGCCCGGCCTGCACGGGCGCGCCCAGCAGCAGCCGTTGGGCGAAGGCATGGAGCGTGCAGATCGTGGCGCGGTCGAGGCGATCGAGCGCAGCGCCGGCCCGGGTACGCGCCTCCGGGGTGTCGGCGAGATGCAGCACCTCGTCGCCTCGCTCGACCGCCTCGAGGGTCTGGCGGATCCGGGCTCGCAGCTCGGCCGCCGCGGCCTCGGTGAAGGTGATGGCCGCGATGCTGGTCACGTCGGCGCCACCGACGACCAGGTTCACGACCCGGCTGACCAGCGACGACGTCTTGCCCGACCCGGCGCCGGCTTCGACGAAGAGCGTCTGGTCGTGATCGCGGGCGATGCGGTCGCGCGCTGCCTGGTCGGTGAGGACGTCGCGCATGATCAGACCCCGTCGCTCCCGGGTTCGTCGAGCACGGATGCCGATCCTTCGTCGGCGAGGCGAGCGATGCGATGGAGCGACGGATCGAAGCGGACCCGTTCCCACTCCTCGTCGCGATCGCGTGGGCAGATGTCATCGAAGTCGCACCAGGCGCAGTGCGCGTGCGTACCGCGGTGCCATTGGTACTCCCCCGGCCGCGCCGGGAACCGACCGCCACCGATGCCGTCAGCGAGGACACCGAGTACCCGTCGGAATCGGTCGCGGAGCGCGTCGTCGACGCGGTAGCCGACATCGGTGCGCTCGGCGTCGGGTCGCAGGAACCAGTACGCGGCATGCACCTCGGGCATCTCGTGGGCATCTGACGCCGCCATGCCGTAGGCAACCAGCTGGAGCTTGGTTCCTCCGAGCAGGGGATCGCCGCCCTTCTCCTCGTCCTTGACGAGGTCGTGGAACGCGGTGGACCCGCTGTACTTGTAGTCCCAGATCTTGACCACGCCGTCGCCGAGGTCGACCCGGTCGGCCGAGCCGGCCAGCGCGATGGTCCGGCCGTCGCCGAGGTCGACGCGCAGCGGTGGTGCGCCGTGCCGACCGAAGCTGAACTCGACCGCGACCGGCATCGTCCCGAGCTCGGCGCGGACCTCGACGTCGCGGAGCATGGCGCGTAACAGCGCACTGTGGATCTCGGCCCGGTCGTGCTCCCACCAGCGGGGGTGCCCGGTCAGTCCACGCGCCTCGAGGTCGCGGCATTCCTCCTCGGTGATGGCGAGCATGCGAGCAACCGCCTCGCCGGTCCACGGCGATCCGGGTGGCGGCACCGCGCTCGCATCGATCATCTCGTCGAAGAACCGCTCGAGGATCTGATGGGCGAGCGTGCCCTTCTCGCGTGGCTGGAGTCGGTCGATCTCCTCCGGTCGGTCGGTGGTGCGGAGCCGCAGCGCGTGGGAGAAGAACCAGCGGCGCGGGCACGAGGCGTAGGTCTCGAGCGAGGTGGGCGAGAGCACCGCCATCTCGGAGACGTCGACGCCGTCGCCGTCGAGATTGCCGTCGAATCGGGTGAACTCCTCGGACCGACGCGACCGGATCATCGTCGTTCCGGCAGCGATCACCGGGTCGGCCAGCGCAGGGTGGCCGGCCGGAGCGCCAGCGACGGCCAGCGACGCGAACGTTCGCTCCTCGGCGTGCAGTGCGGCGACGTCGCCCGCGTCGACTGCGGCGAGGCCGGCGCTGTAGCTGTCGACCACCTCGACACCGTCGACCTCCTGCCCGGCCATCAGCCGCTCGGCGTCGGGTCGGGCGCCGGAGGCGGCCTCGATGGCGTCGATCAGCCATCGACTGGGGACCATCGTCCGCCCGGATCGCTGATCGTGACGGGCGAACGAGAGCATCCGCACGGTCGACGCCGACGCGATGGCCGCATCGAACGCCCGTCGCTGATCGCGCTGTCGGTCGTCGATGCCGGCGAGACCGAGCGACGTGCGCAACGCGTCGCCGAGGAGGACGTCGTCGCTCCCGACCGCCGGGACATGCCCCTCGACCAGGCCGACGACCGCGACGGCATCGAGGGGGACGACCGGTGGTCGGTCGATCGTGGTGACGAGGAGGCCGGTGCCGGTGCGCGTCCGGCGCGGCGCGGGAGCGTCGAGGACCGTCTCGATCGTGTCGAGAACGACCGCACGCCCCGGCGCCGCCTCGACCCGTTCGAGCGCCACCAAGCGGCCCACCGCCGTCCGGATGGCGTCGTCGGCGTCGACCTCGTGATCGGGCCACGACGGCCGAGCGGTCATCGCACCGCAGAGCCCGTCGATGGCCGCAGCACACCAGTCGGCGACCGCTGACCACCGGGTCGGCGCGCCGGCGGCCAGCCCCTCGATGCGCGCCAGGGCACGTCTGAGCCGGTCATTTGCTTCGAGATGCTCGTCGATCCACTCCTGGAGGCCATCGCCGACGTCGTCGGCGTCTTCGGCTCTCGATCGGATTCGCTCGTCCGAGGTGTCGACCGCCGAGTGCCAACGATCGATGCCGCGGATGACACCGAGTCGGCGCGAGATGTCGTCGAAGCGAGCAGACGGCACGAGCACGCCGTCGTCATCGACCACGACCCCGGTGGCCCACAGATCGACGACGTCCTGTCGCGCGAAGCCGGACCGGAGCACGGCCATGAGCCCCGTGAGCACCCGGCCCGCAGCGCTCTGTGCGAGCGTCTGCGCGCTCGGTGCCGAGAACGGCACGTCCGTACTCGAGAGGACGTCGGACACCACCCGGGTGTACGGAGCGCCCGTCGGGTGTACGAGTGCCATTCGATCGAGGGGCATCCCGTCTTCGGCGAGGCGGAGCAGACGCCGCACCACGGCCCGCACCTCGTCGTCGACGTCGTTCGCCGACACGATCGTCGTGGCATGGGCCGGCGCCGGCGGGTCGACCGGCGCCTCGACGCCGAGGGTGGCCAGCGAGCCGGCGACGTGTGCGTCGTCGCGTCGGCGGCCAGCGGACCCGAGGATCAGATGGACCGGCCCCGCT
>JBBKVY010000202.1:0-33445 GCA_037968675.1 Acidimicrobiales bacterium
GTGCGGATCTGACGCTGCGTCAGATCCGCACTACCGTCCCCCCGGTGAGCACGACACGAACCGAGCCGGCCATCGAGGGATGGTTCACCGACGACCCGGAGCCGGCGCTGCTCGGCACCAAGTGCGCCGACTGCGGGACGGTGTTCTTCCCCCGGGTCGAGGGTCTGTGCCGAAACCCCGGCTGCTTCGGCCGCGACCTCGTCGAGCACCGGCTCTCGAACCACGGCACCGTCTGGAGCTTCACCGACGCCCGCTACCAACCGCCGCCCCCCTACATGGTTCCCGGTGACGAGCACGTGCCCTTCTGCCACGTCGCGGTCGAGCTCGAGGCCGAGAAGATGATCGTCATGGGCCAGGTCGTCGACGGCATCGGCATCGAGGACCTCGATGTCGGCATGCCCGTCCGCCTCGTCATCGACACCCTGTTCACCGACCCTGGAACCGGAAGCGCGGACGCCGAGGGTGGGCCGGTGCGCAAGACGGTCTGGAAGTGGGAGCCGGCGTACGGGGAAGGGAAGTTCTCGTGACCGACCAGCACGTCCGCGTCGCCGGAGTCGCGATGACCGAGTGGGGCAAGTGGGGCCGCAACTTCGCCACCTACGGCGTCGACGCGGCCGAGGCTGCGCTGAAGGACGCCGGCATCGACTGGCGCGACGTGCAGTTCGTGGCCGGCGGCGAGACCGTCCGCAACGGCTACGGCGGCTACGTCGCCGGCGCCACCATCGCCCGCATGCTCGGCTGGAACGGCGCCCGCGTGTCCACCAGCTACGCCGCCTGCGCCTCGGGTGCCACGGCGATGGAGTCGGCCCGCACCCGGATCATGGCCGGCCTCTGCGACGTCGCCCTCGTGGTCGGCGCCGACACGACGCCGAAGGGGTTCCTCGCTCCCAACGCGGGCGATCGCCCCGACGATCCCGACTGGCTGCGGTTCCGTCTGCTCGGTGCCACCAATCCGACGTATTTCGCGCTGTACGCGCGGCGCCGCATGGCCATTCACGGTGCAACGCCGGAGGACTTCGCCAGGGTGAAGGTCAAGAACTCCAAGCACGGGCTGCACAACCCCAACGCCAGGTATCGCAAGGAGGTCACGGTCGACGACGTGCTGCAATCGCCGGTCGTCGCCGACCCGCTCCACCTGCTCGACATCTGCGCGACCTCCGACGGTGGCGCCGCCGTCGTGCTCGTCAGCGACGACTACGCACGGACGCACGGCCTCGCCGATGCCGTCCGCGTGCGCGCCATCTCGACGGTCACGCCGTCGTTCCCCAACATGCACCTCGACCTCCCCGAGTTCTCCACCGACTCGGCCGTCGCGGTGGCGGCACCCGAGGTCGGGTTCAAGGATTCGATCGCCCACGCCGCCTACGAGGAAGCCGGGATCAGTCCCGACGACGTGTCGCTCGCCGAGGTCTACGACCTGTCCACCGCCCTGGAGCTCGATTGGTACGAGAACATCGGGCTGTGTGAGCCCGGCCAGGCCGAGAAGCTGCTCAACGACGGTGACACCGCACTCGGTGGTCGTGTGCCCGTCAACCCCAGTGGCGGCCTCGGCTGTTTCGGCGAGGCGGTCCCCGCGCAGGCCCTCGCCCAGGTGTGCGAGGTGGCGTGGCAGCTCCGCGGCGAGGCCACCGGCCGTCAGGTCGAGGGTGCGACCGTCGGCGTCACCGCGAACCAGGGCCTGTTCGGCCACGGCTCGTCGGTCCTGCTCTCGGTCTGAACGCCGGTCGTGATCCGAGGTGGCAGGGTGACGGGCGATGACCGCCGCCGGCCTCAGCGCCCTCCGCGTCGAACGCGATGCGCTCCTCGCTGCTGGCGACGTCGACGCCTGGGCGGATGTCTGTCGTCGTCTCGGTGGCGTCGTCGATCTCGGCACCCTCGACTCACTCCAGGTGCCGGTGGCCGGGGATCTGTTGCGCGACTTCGGATCGTTGGGGAAGCACCCGTCGCATCTCTGGGCCGACGGTCTGGTCTACGAGTGCATCGTCCGCCGGTGCTTCGACGGCGGCGGTGCGTTGTTCCCGGCGTCGGTCGGTCCGGCGATCGCCTGGCTCGAGTCGGCGCTGCCGCAGGTCGCGAGCGAGGGGCTGCACCGAGTGCTCGACGAGCCGGTCGCCTTGATGCACGGCGAACCGAGGACCCTCTGGAGGATCGGTGACGGGGTGGCGCTCGGCGAATCGCCCGACGGGCTCCGTGCCGCTGCCGCGACCATCAGCCTCGACCCCGTTGCGCTGCTGCGGGTCGCGGCCGGTCGATCCCGGTGGCAGGACGAAGACGTACGCATCGACGGTGACGAGCAGCTCGCCCGACGGACGCTCGACGAAGTGAGGATCTGACATGACACGCGTGGTGCTGGTGACCGGAGGGACTCGTGGGATCGGACGGGGGATCGCCCGGCGGTTCGTCGACGGGGGTGACACCGTCGTGGTGTGTGGACGTCGGGAACCCGAGGACGTCGACGCTGCCGTGGGCGAGTTCCGCGCCTGCGACGTGCGGGAACCCGAGGCCGTCGAGGCGATGTGCGCGGGCATCGCCGCTGACCTCGGTGGCATCGACGTGGTGGTCAACAACGCCGGCGGTGCACCGATGATGACGGCGGCCACCGACTCGCCCAACTTCACCCGCAAGGTCATGGACCTCAACCTCATGGCCGCCGTCTGGGTCAGCCGGTACGCCTACGAGTACCTGGCCGCGGCCGACGACGGAAGCATCGTCAACATCGCCAGTGTCTCGGGTATCCGACCGTCACCGGCGAACTCTGCGTACGGCGCCGCCAAGGCCGGCCTGCTCGGGTGGAATCGATCGGTGGCCGTGGAGTGGGGAGGTGCCATTCGGGTCAACGCGGTCGTGGCCGGCATCATCCGAACCGAGCTCGCGCACCTCCACTACGGCGATGCCGGGGCCATCGCCCGCGTCGAGACGACCATCCCGCTGGGGCGGATGGGCACGCCGGTCGATGTGGCCGAAGCGTGCTGGTGGCTGTCGTCGCCGGCAGCCGAGTGGATCAGCGGCGCACAGCTCGAGGTCCACGGCGGCGGGGAGCCGCCGCCGTACATCGACGCCGCCGGTGACTGATCAGCGCTCGTACCCGGCTGCGCTCGACGGGACGGCGGTGCCCGGCGTGAGGCGGTCGTCGGCGACCGGTGCACCGAACGACGTCGTCATCGGGATGACGCCGGCCCAGACGTCGGGCAGGTCGTAGTCCTCGTCGTCGTCGATGGGTCCGCCGGCACGGATCTTCACCGAGGCCTCGGCGAGCGGCAGTCGCAGGACGAGGGTCTTCGTGATCTCCTCGTGGTGCATCGGGCGGATCTCCGGGGTCCGTCCGGGCACGAGCTGCTCGACGATCGCCGTCAGAGCGGCGGCCTTCTCGTCGTGGTCAGTGATCGCGACCGCGTTGCCGAACACGACCACCGAGCGGTAGTTCATCGAGTGGTGGAAGGCACTTCGTGCGAGGACCAGGCCGTCGACGTGGGTGACCGTCACGCACACGGGCGTGCCCTGCCCCGCGGCCCGGAGCCACGTGGCTGCCGGTGAGCCGTGGATGAGGAGTTCGTCGTCGCGGCGGGCGTACGTGGTGGGGATGACGACGGGGCCGTGGTCGGTGGTCATGCCGACGTGGCACACGAGGCCCTCGTCGAGGATGGCGTCAGCCGTGGCTCGGTCGCGGGTGCCGCGCTCGGGGCTCCGGCCGATGGACGTGCGTTCTGTCGAGGGGAATTGTGTCGTCACGTCAGGCAAGCCAACGGGAGATCGCCTCCACGACGCACGCAGGTTTCTCGGAACCCTCGAGCTCGACGGTGATGACCATCGTCGTCTGCACGCCACCCCGAACGTCTTCCGCAGCATCGAGCACCACGCGGCCGCGAACGCGCGAGCCGACCGGCACCGCCGCCGGGAACCGGACCTTGCCCACCCCGTAGTTCACCCCGGAGGAGATCCCGGTCACCTCCACGACCTGCGGGAGGAAGAGATTGGTGAGTGCCAGAGTGAGGTACCCGTGGGCGATCGGGCCCCCGAAAGGACTCTCGGCCCTCGCCCGTTCGACGTCGACGTGTATCCACTGGTGGTCGCCGGTGGCGTCGGCGAACGTGTCGACACGGGCCTGGGTGATCTCGAGCCAGTCGCTGGTTCCCAGGTCGCGACCGACCGCCGAGCGCAGCTCGTCGAGTCCGTTGATCATGGTGATCGCCATGGCGGATCAACCTAGGACCGATCCGAGTCCTCGGCCCGCGGCGCGATGACCACCACGGCGATGTCGTCGTCGGCAGCGGTGGCATCGGCGAACTCGTCGGCGACATCGACGATCCGCTGGGTGAGCTCGTACGGGTCGCCCCTGAATCCCTCGAGCCGTGTACAGAGATCGTCGAACCCGAGTTGTTCGTCGCCCCGTCGAGCCTCGATGACACCGTCGGTGAACAGCGCCAACATGTCGCCGGGTTCGAGTCGCAGATCGGTGCCACCGGTCTCGTACGGCTCGAACACACCGAGCATCCAGCCGTTGTGTTCCACGGGCTCGATGCTGCCGTCGGCTCGTCGGACGAATGCTGGATGGTGGCCGGCGCTGGCGAAGCGCACGTCGAGCGAGCCGCCGGCCGACTGGTCGAAGCTCACGGCCTGTCCGGTGGCGAACCGTGCATCCGGCTGTCTCCGCAGGATGGTGTTGACCGCCGTGAGGATTGCGGCGGGGTCGTCGGTGCCGTCTGCGGTCGACTGGTACACCCACCGCACGAGTGAGGTGAACTTGGCGGCCTCGGCGCCCCGACCGCACACGTCGCCGATCAACACGTGCCACCGGTTGCGTCCGCTGCGGAAGAGGTCGTAGAAGTCGCCCATGACGCTGCCGCGTCCGCCGGCGGAGCGGTGCAGCGCGGCCACGTCCACCGACGGCACGACCTCGAGCATTGGTGGAAGGAGACTCTGGCGGACACTACGAGCGTCCACCTCCGACCGCTCGACTTCGGCTCGGAGACGGATCACGTTGCCAGCCGATTCGGCCAGGAGCCGGAGGAGGTCGCTGTCGTCGTCGGTCCAGGTGCGGGTTTCGACGTCGACCGCGCACATCGTGCCGAGCACCCGTCCGTCTTCGTCGCGGATCGGGTGTCCGGCCCACGCACGAACACCCATCGACTCGATGGACGGGTTGTCCTTCGTCATCTCGTTCTGGGTGACGTCACCGACGATGAGGGGCTCGGCGGTGTTGACGACGTACTGGCAGAACGACTCCTCGACCGCGTTCTGGCGTTCAGCCGGGTCGCTGGCCTCGACGCCGATGCACGCTTTCCAGAATGAGCGGGTCTCGTCCACCACGGTGACGAACGCATACGGCGTGTCGAGGACGCGACAGGCCAGGCGTGCGAGCTGGTCGAACTCCTCCTCCGCGCCGGTGTCGAGGAGACGGGTCGCCCGGACCGACGCGAGACGTGCGGGATCGTCGATCGCTCGGAGAGGCGTGGGCATGTCGGTCCAGACGGTGGCGTTCAGAACAGTGCTCGTGATGTCGCCGTCGTGGCCACGGCGATCACGACCACCAGGACGAACGGTACCCGGAGCCGGAGCGCGATTGCTGCTCCCGCGACGCCCACCAGTCGTTCGTCGACGACGATGGATCGCCCGTCGGCGAGGGTGCTCACCACCACGAGTGCGGCCAGGAGCGCCGCTGGTGTCCGGTTCGCGATCGTCTCGACGAGGGACGGGAGGCGACGGTTGCCGAGGAGCAGCGGCCCGGCCGACTTGAGCAGGTAGGTGCCGACGGACAGGCCGGCGAGAACGACGATGGTCGGGTTCATCGTGGCCGGCCGACCGCGAGCACGCCGAGCGTCGCCGCGAGGATCGGGACCCCTGGTGGCGCGAACGGAATCGTGACCGCCGCGATCACCGCACCCGCGGCCGCGATCCTGCGACCCCGGTCTCCCGCATCGCCGACGAGGCGTGGCCAGAGCAAGGCGAGGAAGGCGGCCGGCGCAGCGGCGTCCAGCCCGAAGTCGGTCACGAAGTCATCGCCGATCGATGCCAGGGCCACGCCGACGAGGGTGCAGACGTTCCACAGCACGAACACGGCGAGGCCACCGGCGAGGAATCCGAACCGTCGCCACCGGACGTCGTCCTGGGCAGTTGCCACGGCAGTCGACTCGTCGATCACGAGCTGCGACATGAGCGCGCGCTTCCACCACGGACCTTCGAGCGCAGGAGCGAGGACGATGCCGAACGCCAGCGATCGCAGGTTGAGCAGGAGTCCGGCGCCGATCGCCGCTGCAGCGGTGCCGCCGTCGCCGAGCACGTCGACCGCGGCGAACTGCGCCGACCCCGCGAAGGTCAGCGTCGAGAAGCCGGCGGCATCGAGCCACGAGAGGCCGGCCTCGGCGCAGGCCACGCCGAACACCACCCCGAACGGAGCGACGGCGAACCCGACCGACAACGCCTGTCGGATGATCTGCGCCCGACGCTCGGCGTCGTTTTCGGGCGGACGGGCCATCCGCCGACGTTAGGGGGACGACGATCGGCCGGTACCGTGGTCTGATGCGATCGATCCTGGCGCGGCTGATTCTCAAGCTCGGTCGGTATCGGCTGGTCAATGACGCACCGGACGAGCCGGTCATGGTGTTGGTGGCTGCGCCGCACACGTCGAACTGGGACTTCCCGCTGATGCTCGCCATGGCGTGGGCCGCCGGGCTCTCACCGAGGTGGCTCGGCAAGCAGGAGATGTTCACCGGTCCGCTCGCACCCTTGTTCCGCGCCCTCGGCGGCTTCGCGGTCGACCGGGACAATCCCGGACGTCTCGTCTCCGACATGGTCGACAAGGCGCAGACATCGTCGCGCTCGTCGTCGTCGTTCGCGCTCGTCATCCCGGTCGAGGGAACGCGCTCGAAGGGCGAGTACTGGAAGTCGGGCTTCTACCGCATCGCCAGCGACGCCGGCATCCCGATCGCCTTGTGCTACCTCGACGGGCCGACGCGGACCGGCGGCTTCGGTCCGACGATCGACCCGGCGACCGGCATCCCGGCGGTCATGGACGAGATCCGCGAGTTCTACGCCGACAAGGGCGGCGTGAAGCCCGCCAACAAGACCGAACCGCGCCTCCGCGACGAGGACTCGCCCGACGTCTGACGGCACCGTCGTCCGAACTCGAGTTCCTACGCGCGCTGGCTGGAGACGCTGACGATCTCGCCGGTCATGTAGGTCGACAGGTCCGAGGCGAGGAACACGATCACGTTGGCGACCTCCCACGGCTCTGCGGCGCGGCCATAGGCCTCGCGGGCGGTGAGGGTGTCGAGGAGTTCGTCGGTCGTGACCTTCGCCAGGAATGGGTGCATGGCGATGCTCGGCGCGACGGCGTTGACCCGCACGCCGTGGTCGGCGCCCTCGACCGCGGCGCAGCGGGTGAGCGCCATGACGCCGGCCTTGGCTGCGGCGTAGTGGGCCTGGCCCTTCTGGGCTCGCCAGCCCAGTACCGACGCGTTGTTGACGATCACGCCGCCACCCGAGTCGTACAGCCGGGACATCGCAGCGCGCATGCAGCGCATGGTCCCGGTGAGGGTCACGTCGAGGACGACGTTCCACTGCTCGTCGCTCATGTCGACCAGGTCGACCTCACCGCCGAGGCCGGCGTTGTTGACGACGGTGTCGAAGCCGCCCAACGCGTCGGCTGCGGTGTCGAACAGCGCCTGTACCTGTGCCTCGTCGGTGACGTCGCACACCGCGGTCGGGGGTCGTTCGACGCCGAGGTCCTCGGCGAGTCGGTCGGCGGCCTCGCCCAGTCGGCGTTCGTGGTGGTCGGACAGCAACACGGTGGCGCCCTCGAGCAGGCAGCGGCGCGCGGTCGTGAAGCCGATCCCGGTGCCGGCGGCCGCGGTGACCACGACCCTCCGGCCGGTCAGCAGTCCTCGCGGATCGGGTTCGGTCGGAGGGGCGGCGAGGGGTCCGGGCACGGTCGGCAACGCTACCGTCGGAGGCCATGAGCGACCTCCCTCTCCTCGGTAGCCATGTCAGTCCCGACGACCCGCTCGCTGTCGCAGCGGCCGAAGGCGCCGACGTCGTCCAGATCTTCCTCGGGAACCCGCAGTCGTGGAAGAAGCCGCCGCCCCGCGAGGACGCGGACGCGCTCAAGGCGTCCGACATCCCGATCTACGTTCATGCGCCCTACCTGATCAACGTCGCGTCCCCGAACAACCGGGTCCGGATCCCGAGTCGCAAGATCCTCCAGCAGACCTGCGACGCGGCCACGGAGATCGGCGCCTCCGGTGTGGTCGTACACGGTGGGCACGTCACTGAGGGGGAGGATGAATCGGAGGGTTTCGTTCGTTGGCGCAAGGCCATGGACAGCCTCGAGACCGACATGTCGGTCCTGCTCGAGAACACCGCCGGCGGCGACCACGCCATGTCGCGACACTTCGACACCATCGGCCGGCTCTGGGACCACATCGGCGACACCGGCATCGGCTTCTGTCTCGACACCTGCCACGCCTGGGCGGCGGGCGAGGAACTCGTCGACTCGGTCGAGCGCATGATCGGGATCACGGGTCGGGTCGACCTGGTGCACTGCAACGATTCGAAGGACGGCCACGGTTCTGGTCGCGACCGCCACGAGAACCTGACGCACGGACAGATCGATCCAGAAGCGATCCTTGCCGTGGTCCGTGCCGCCAACGCGCCGGTGATCTGCGAGACGGCCGAAGAGGGTCGCAAGGACGACCTCGCGTTCCTCCGTACCAACCTGTAGGGGGTCAGGCGGGCGCCGCGTCGCCTCGGACGAGGGTCTGGTAGAGGTCGGCGTACAGGCCGGCGTCGCGTCGCAGTTCGTCGTGCGTCCCGGTCTCGACGATGCGGCCCGCGTCGATCACGAGGATCTGGTCGGCGTCGATGATGGTCGACAGTCGGTGGGCCACGACCATCGACGTGCGGCCGGACAACGCCTCGCCGAGGGCGGCCTGGACCGCTGCCTCGTTCTCGCTGTCGAGATGCGACGTGGCCTCGTCGAGGATGACGAGCGCGGGGTCCTTGAGCAGCATGCGGGCGATCGAGAGACGCTGCTTCTCGCCACCCGAGAGCCGGTAGCCGCGGTCGCCGACGACGGTGTCGTAACCCTCGGGCAGCGCGGCGATGACGTCGTGGATCCGCGCTGCCGTACAGGCCCGTCGGAGATCGTCGAGGTCGGCGGTCGGATCGGCGTATCGGAGGTTGCCGGCGATCGTGTCGTGGAAGAGGTGGGGATCCTGGGACACCACGCCGATCGCCTTGCGGAGCGTCGACTGCGTGAGGTCCCGGAGATCGTGGCCGTCGACGCGCACAGCGCCCGAGTCGACGTCGTAGAGGCGGGGGACGAGCGAGGTGAGGGTCGTCTTGCCGGCGCCGGACGGTCCCACGATCGCCACGAGTTGGCCCGGCTCGATGCATGCAGTGACGCCACGCAGCACCGGACCCGACGAGGTGTCGTGGTCGGGAACGGCACCGTCGAGCGACGGGAGCGACACCTGGTCGGCGGTCGGATAGGTGAACCAGACGTCGTCGAACTCGACGCGGCCCTTCACGTCGACGAGGTCGATCGCGCCGGGCCGGTCCTGGATCGGATTGTCGATGTCGAGCACCTCGAAAACTCGCTCGAAGCTCACGAAGGCGGTCAGGACGTCGATCCGGGCATTGGTGAGAGCCGTCAGCGGTTGGTAGATCCGTTGCACCAGGGCCGAAAGCGCGACCAGGTCGCCGGTGCTCAGCGACCCGTCGATCACCAGCGAGCCGCCCCACCAGTAGACGACCGCGATGCCGAGTGCGCCGACGAATGCGAGGGTCGAGAAGAAGATGCGGCCGAGCACGGCCGACTTGATGCCGGCGTCGCGGACGCCGGCTGCGTCGTCGGAGAACCTCTCGGTCTCGCTCGCGTGCCGGCCGAACAGCTTGACGAGCATGGCGCCGGCGACGCCGAACCGCTCGGTCATGGTCGAGTTCATCCGAGCGTTGCGTTCCATCTGCTGGCGGCTGATGTCCGCCAGCCGGTTGCCGACTCGCTTCGCCGGGATGAGGAAGGCGGGGAGCAACGCGACCGCGAGGAGGGTGAGCCGCCACTCGAGGGCGATCATCGCGATGAGCGTGGTGACCAGCACGACGACGTTCGAGACGACGGATCCCAGCGTGCCGGTGAGGGCTCGCTGCGCACCGATCACGTCGTTGTTGAGTCGTGAGACGAGCGCGCCGGTCTGCGCTCGCGTGAAGAACGCGACCGGGAGCCGCTGGACGTGGTCGAACAGCCGGACCCGCAGGTCGTAGATGAGTCCCTCGCCGATGACCGAGGACAGCCATCGTTCGACCAGACCGAGGACGCTCTCGGCCAGGGCTGCGCCGATGGCGAGCACTGCGAGGACGGTGAGATGACCGCGGTCCCCGTCGGCGATGGCGTCGTCGATGATCGCTCCGAAGATCAGTGGCGGCGCGAGGCCGAGCATGGCCGCGAGCACGATGGCGGTCAGGAACCCGACGATCTGCCTGCGGTAGGGGCGGGCGAAGCCCCAGACACGGCGCACGATCGTGCGGTCCACGGATGCGCCCTCGATGTCGTCACCGTGGCGCGGGAGCATCGAGTGGGGTGGCTGGCGCATGGGGCGAGCCTACGAGGCCTCCGCGTGCGACCCTCGTGGCACGGCGGCTCCCATGTACGGTGCCAGAGACCTTGGGAACGTGAAACGGTTGGGACGAGGCCACGCAATGCGGATGAGATCGATGGCGGCGCTGTTCGGTGGACTGGCGATGTGCGTCGTCGTCCTGCCCGTGACGGCAGGTGCACAGACAGACGACACGGCGGCGGCTCCAGTGGCCGCCACATCAGTGTCCAGACCGGCGCCAGACGATCGTCCGGCACCGCCGCCGGTCGAGGCGCGTCCGGCGGAGACCGAGGATCCCGGTCCGGCGCAGCCCGAACCGGAGAACGTCGTCGTCCGGTTCCGCGACGAGGTCGCTCGTCCGAGCGCCGTCGACGGCGTCGAGGTGCGCGACATCCCGGAGTCCGACTACGCGCTGGTCGCGGTACCCGAGAACAAGACCGCCGACCAGGTCGCGGCCGAGTTGGCGGCCCGGTCGGACATCGAGACGGCAGAGCCCGATCGCCAGGTCGAGGCGTTCGAAGCCCCTGGTCAGACCGGTGAGTTCGATCGAATCGGGGTGAAGGAGGCGTGGAAGCGGGCCACGGGCTCGTCCGACGTCGTGGTGGCCGTCGTCGACTCTGGCATCGACCAGGACCACCCCGATTTCAACGGACGGCTGGTGCCAGGCCACGACTTCGTGGACCCCACGACGTACCCGGACGACAGCGACGGGCACGGGACGCAGACGGCCGGAGTCATCGCCGCGCGGCACGGCTCCGGAACCGCCATCGACGGTGTCGCCGGTGCGGGCACGCGCATCATGCCGCTCCGGGTCCTCAGCGGGGGATCGGGAAACCTGGGCCACGTCGCGGCGGCCATCCGGTTCGCCGCCGACAACGGTGCCGACATCGTGAACCTGTCGTTGGGTGCCGAAGGGACCAGTGCGACGGTCGACAACGCCGTGATGTACGCCGTCGACCGTGGCCTGTTCGTGGTCGCGTCGGCCGGTAACGAGGGACGGTTCCTCAGCAACACGCCGGCGAACTCGCCCGGTGCCATCGGCGTCTCGGCGACGGACGACAACGGTGACACCGCGTCGTTCACGACGTTCGGCCCGTGGGTCGATCTGGCCGCACCTGGCGTCAGCATCAACACGACCGCGAACGGTGGCGGCACGACGTCGGTCAACGGGACCAGCTTCTCGGCGCCGATGGTGGCCGGTGTGGCGGCACTCCTGAAGGACCGGCACCCCGGTTGGAGCGGTGATCGCATCGGCGACGAACTGCTCCTGACGGCCGAGGATCGTGGACCGACCGGCGTCGATGACTATTACGGCTTCGGACTGGTCGATGCGGCGGCGGCACTCGGTGTCTCTGGCCGGGCGCCCTTCGTGGGCGTCGCTCCGGCGGTAGCGGACGCCGAACCCAACGACGCCTCTTCGCTGGCCACGGCGGCGGGCACCAGCAACACCGGCTCGATCAATCCCGAGGGCGACGTCGACTGGTGGAAGTTCACGTCGACCCAGTCCGAGAACGTCACGATCACCGTGACGCCGGCGGGGGATTCTCCCGGACCGAGGTTCGACCCCGTCCTCGACGTGTACGACGCGTCCGACCGGTTGGTCGCCAGTGTCGACAGCGCCGGCGTCGGCCCGGAGACGTTCACGATCACCACCGGAGTGGGAACGCACCGGTTCTCGATCGCCAACTACTTCGGCACCATCAGCCCGGGCGGCTACACCGTCTCCGTCGCGCGGGCCGCGGCGAGCGGGGCACCGTCCTCGAACGTCGACTTCGAACCCTGGGTCGAGGCGACGACGCCGGTGAGCCGAGCGACGGGCGTCTCGCGTGGCGCGAACCTGTCGGTCCGGACCGGACGAGCCTTCCAATCGGCCTCGGTCAACCAAAACACCGTCGTGCTCGTCGACGGCATCTATGGAGGCCGGGTCCCGGCGTCCGTCAGCCTCACCAACGCCGACACGATCGTGGTGAATCCGTCGGCGACGCTCAATCCTGGACGTCCGTACCTGCTGATCCTGGGAGGCGTGAACGACGCCGGCGGCAAGCCGATGCCGTGGACAACGCTGCCGTTCTCGACGTCGGGATCGTTCCCGAATCCGACGGTCGGCGGGGTGTACGACCCGATCGTGGGCGATTTCTCGGGTGATGGCACGTCGGACGTCTTGTACTACGCGCCGGGGACGGCGGCCGACTATCTCCATCTCGGTGACTGGTCGGGCATGGTCGACGTGGGTCCGTTCCCGATCAACGGGCGCTACGAGCCGTTCACCTTGGACATCGATGGCAATGGCTACGACGACATCATCTTCTACGCGCCGGGTCCGGCGGGTGACTTCATCTGGTTCTTCGACGAGAGCGGGATCCGTTCGGTGCCGACGAAGGCGACGGGCCGGTACGAGCCGTTCACGCTCGACCTGAACGGCGACGGCTACGACGACATCATCTGGTATGCGCCGGGGTCGGCACAGGACTACATCTGGTACGGCAAGCCCGGTGGTGGCCACACGAGTGTGCCGACCAAGGCCAGCGGGGTGTACGAGCCCTTCGTCGGTGACTTCAACGACGATGGGTTCGAGGACATCTTCTGGTACGCCCCGGGGACCAGTGGTGACTACATCTGGTACGGCAAGGCCAGCGGGTTCACGAGTGTTCCGACCACGGTGAATGGCCGCTATCGGCCGGTGTCGGGCGACTTCGACGGCGATGGGTTCGGCGACGTGCTGTTCTATGCGCCGGGGTCGGCGCCGGACTTCCAGTGGTTGTTCCGTCCGGGTGGCTACGACAGCGTGGCGGTCTCGATCAACGGGACCTACGAGCCCCAAGCCGGTGACTTCAACGGTGATCGTTACGACGACGTGTTCTTGTACGGCGTGGGTTCCCGGGGCGACTACATGAAGCTGGGCGGCGAGAGCGGCGTCTTCGGCTAGCGCCGACCGCGTCCACGTCCACAGCCACATCGGGGGTTGACGCTCGTTCGGCTCGGGTGCAGAATTGGACACGTGTCCACCACAGGTGTCCAATCGACGTCGCCGCGCCGCCACCTGAGCGACAAGCGAGCTCGTACGGTCGACAGCCTCACCGAGGCAGCGGTGGACGAGCTGCGCGAGGCCGGCTATCAAGGTCTCTCGGTGCGTGCTGTCGCCGCCCGATCAGGCGTCGCTCCCGCGACGGCGTACAACTACTTCTCGTCCAAGGAGCATCTCGTCGCCGAGGTGTTCTGGCGGCGGATCAGCCAGCAGGACGACCGGTCGGTCGATCGCCGCCGATCACCGGCGACGCGGGCGGTCGACGTCCTCGCCGATTTCGCCTTGGTCGTGGCCAACGAGACGGAGCTCGCTGCCGCCTGCACGGTGGCGTTGCTGGCCGACGACCCCGAAGTGCACGAACTCCGAGTGGAGATCGGTCGGCTCCTGCACACGCGCCTCCTGTCCGCGCTCGACGGCGACGCCCCGCACGCAGCGATCCGGGCGCTCGAGCTCGTCGTCTCGGGGGCGCTGATCGAGGTCGGCACCGGCCACCTCGCGTACGGCGATCTGCGCGACCTGCTCGCAGAGTCCGCCGGTCTGATCGTCGGAGGTGCCGCATGACGCTCGCCGCCGACGCCCTCGTCTACGACCCGTACGCCTACGAGATCCACGAGGATCCCTATCCGACGTATGCGCGGCTGCGTGACGAGGCACCCGTCTACCGCAATGACGAACGCGACTTCTGGGCGCTGTCGCGGCACGAGGACGTCATGGCCGCATTCCGCGACACGGCACGGTTCTCGAACTCGCACGGCGTGTCGATCGACCCAGCGGCCTCCGGACCACACGCCCACAAGACGATGTCGTTCCTGGCGATGGATCCGCCGGAGCACGGTCGCATGCGTGGCCTCGTCTCCCGAGGATTCACGCCTCGCCGGGTCATGGACATGGAGGACGACATCCGCGCCCTCACCGTCGGCCACCTCGACGGGTGCCTGCAGAAGGGTTCGTTCGACTTCGTGGCCGACCTGGCCGGCAAGGTGCCGATGGACGTGATCTCCGAGATGCTCGGCGTCCCGATCGAGGATCGCGAACGGCTCCGTGCCGCGTCCGACCTCCTCGTCCACCGGGAGGAGGGCGTCACCGACGTGCCCCGGGCCGGTGTCGAGGCCGCGTTCGAGTTGGCCGTCTACTACGCCGAGATGATCGCCGACCGACGGGCGAGTCCCCGCGACGACCTCGTGTCGGCGCTGTGCGAGGTGGAGACGGATGGCGACCGGTTGTCGGACGACGAGATCACCGCATTCCTCTTCCTGATGGTGGTCGCCGGGAACGAGACGACGACCAAGCTGCTCGCGCACGCCTGGTACTGGGCATGGGTGAATCCCGACGAGCGCGCCAAGCCCTTCGCCGACCGCTCCCGCATTCCCGACTGGGCCGAGGAGACGTTGCGCTACGACACATCGAGCCAGATGCTCGCCCGGGTCACCACCACCGACGTCCAGCTCCATGGCATGACGATCCCGGCTGGCGATCGGGTGCTGCTCCTGGCCGGTTCGGCCAATCGAGACCCTCGCCACTTCCCCGACCCCGATCGCTACGACCTCGATCGCGACACGTCCGGCCTCGCCAGCTTCGGCGTCGGCCGCCACTTCTGCCTGGGTGCGTCGTTGGCTCGCCTCGAGGCGCGGATCGTGCTGGAGGAACTGGCGAAGCGGGTGAAGAGCTACGAGATCGATCCCGATGGCGCTCGCCGCGTCCACTCGGTCAACGTCCGAGGGTTCGAGGCACTGCCGACGACGGTGGAGCTCCGCTGATGCCGCGGTTCGCCCAGCATCCCGACCGACGAGTCGCCGTCGTCACCGGTGCATCGTCCGGCATCGGTGCCGCCACCGCCCGTGCCTTGTCGGCTGCGGGCCATCCCGTGGTGCTCGGCGCCCGCCGCACCCACCGGCTCGACGAACTCGCCGCGAAGATCACGGCCGATGGCCGCGAGGCAGTGGCCATCGCACTCGACCTCACGGACGACGACTCGGTCGAGGCGTTCGCGGCGAAGGCGCGAGAGGCCTTCGGCCCCATCGACATCGTGGTGAGCAACGCCGGCGACGTCCACCCCGAGACGGCGTTGGGCATCGAGCCCGAGGACTTCGTGCGCGCGGTGCAGATCAACCTGACCGGCGCCCATCGCCTGGTGAACCGTCTCGGCCGTCCGATGACCGAGCGGGGCCACGGCGACATCGTCTTCGTGACCTCTGACGTCGTCGTCCGCCGGCGCACGCACATGTCGGGCTACGTCGCGGCCAAGTCGGGTCTCGAAGGCCTCGCCCGAGCGATGCAGATGGAGCTCGAGGGAACCGGCGTCCGCGTCACGATCGTGCGCCCCGGCCCCGCGACCACCGAACAGGGGACGAGGTGGAGTGAAGACACGGTCCTCCACGTGATGCGCCACTGGTCGGCGTGGGGGCACCTCCGCCACGACGGTGGCCTGCGCCCGCAGGAGATCGCCGACACGATCGCCTACGTGGTGTCGGTGCCGAAGGGCACCCACCTGACGCTGGTCGAGATCCAACCCGAAGCGCCCGTGCACGACGATCGGACCTACGAATGACCGCGCCTCCCAGGGTCTCCGGTGGCGATTCGGCCACGGGGCACCTCGAAGAACTGCGCCGCGACCCCATCGGCCTGCTGCAGCGAGTCCGCGACGAGTGCGGCGATGTCGGCGAGTTCCGGATGGCCGACAAGGAGGTGGTGCTCCTCACCGGTGCCGAGGCCAACGAGATCTTTTTCCGGGCCAAGGACGATGACCTCGACCAGGCGGCGGCCTATCCCTTCATGACGCCGATCTTCGGTGAGGGGGTCGTGTTCGACGCGCCGCCGGAACGACGACGCGAGATGCTCCACAACCAGGCGCTGCGCGACTCGTTCATGCGGGGTCACGCCGAGACCATCGAGCGTGAGGTCGACGAGATGGTGGAGCGTTGGGACGACGCCGGCGAGATCGACCTCCTCGACTGGTTCGCCGAACTGACGATCTACACGTCGTCGTCGTGTCTGATCGGCCGTCGGTTCCGCGAACAGCTCGACCACCGGTTCGCCGAGCTGTACCACGACCTCGAGCAGGGCACCGACGCCCTCGCCTACGTCGACGCCTACGCCGACATCCCGTCGTTCCATGCCCGGGACCGGGCTCGGGTCGCCCTGGTCGAGTTGGTGCAGGGGATCATGGACCGACGCGCTGGCGACGCTCCGCCGACCGATGACGACAAGGACCTCCTCGACGTCCTCATGTCGATCTCGAACGACGACGGCGATCCGCGCTTCGATGCCGACATGGTCACCGGCATGTTCATCTCGATGATGTTCGCCGGCCACCACACCACGTCGGGCACGGCAGCGTGGACGCTCATCGAGCTGCTCCGCCATCCCGACCAGATGGCCGCGGTCGTCGCGGAGGTCGACGAGTTGTACGGCGACGGGGCCCCATCGACGGACACCAAGGTGAGCTTCCAGGCGCTGCGCGAGATGCCCCGGCTCGAGGGAGCCATCAAGGAGGCGCTCCGGCTCCACCCGCCACTCATCCTCCTGCTGCGGGTCTCGAACATCGACCTCGAGGTCGGTGGCTTCGACGTCCCTCCCGGAAAGATGGTCGCCGCCAGCCCGGCCATCTCGAACCGCATCCCGGAGGCGTTCGACGACCCCGATCTGTTCCGCCCCGGGCGCTACCTCGACGACCCGGCCGCCGACGCCGCCAACCCGTGGAACTGGATCCCCTTCGGGGCCGGCCGCCACCGCTGCGTCGGCGCCAACTTCGCCATGATGCAGCTCAAGGCCATCTTCAGCGTCCTGTTGAAGGACTGGAGCTTCGAGGCCGCACAGCCCCCTGACAGCTACCGCAACGACCACTCGAAGATGGTCGTCCAGCTCGCCCGCCCCTGCGCCGCCACCTACACCCGCCGAACCCCCCGTTCTGGTGCGTCATTGCCACCACCAGTTGACGCATCTGCTCACCAGAACGAGGGTTGGGGTGAGAGTGGGGGTGCGACGAGGGTCGCGGGGTGGCGGATCGTGGTGGACCGTGACCTGTGCCAGGGGCACGCCACCTGTCAGGGCGAGGCGCCGTCGCTGTTCGCGGTGTCGAAGAAGGGTGACCTCACGATCCTCGACGAGCGCCCGCCCGAAGACGCACGCGCCGCCGCCGAAGTAGCCGTGAAGTACTGCCCCACCCATGCCCTCTCCATCGACGAAGGAACCGACCGATGACCGCGTACCCACGTGCCGAGCTCGAGCAGATGGTCGAGACATGGCTCCAGGCCAACCGTTCCGCCGAGGAGCAGGGCGACTGGACGACGATGGCGTCCTGCTACACCGACGACGCGACCTACGGCTGGAACTTCGGGCCGAAGGAGCACTTCATGGCGGTGGGACGCGACGAGATCCGTGACATCGCGCTGGGGCAGGAGATGGGTGGCCTCGACGGGTGGCAGTACCCGTACGAGGAGGTCGTCATCGACGAGACCAAGGGCCACGTCATCGGGTTCTGGCGCCAGGTCGCGGACGCCACGCGTGAGGATGGATCGACCTACGAGGTCGCGGGCATCGGCGGCAGCTGGTTCATCTACGGCGGCAACCAGCAATGGGCGTGGCAGCGCGACTGGTTCGACTACGGCAACGCCGCATCGCTGTTCCTCGAGATGATGACGGCCGGGACGTTGTCCGAGGGCATGCAGGCCCGCATGGACCGGTCGCTCGAGCCGGGCCAGCTTCCCGGGCACTACCCGATCAACGAGGTTCCCGTCGGGATCTGGAACCGTCCGTCATGAGGCTGGGGTTCATCGGGCTCGGACAGATCGGCGCACCCATGGCATCGTGCTGGCTCGACTGGGACGGCGGCCTGACCGTGTACGACGTCGACGCCGATGCAGCCCAGCCCTTCGCCGACAAGGGAGCGACGGTGGCCACCTCGTCCGCCGACATCGCTACGAACTGCACGGTCATCTCGCTCATGGTCCGCGACGACGCGCAAGTGCGCGACGTGGTCGACGGCATTCTCGTGACGGCAGCTGCCGGCACGGTGGTCATCATCCATTCGACCGTCGAGGCCGACACGCCGGCCGAGATCGCGGCACGCTGCGAGCCCAAGGGGGTGCACGTCCTCGACGCACCAGTGTCCGGCGGCATGATGGGTGCCCATGACGGGACGCTGGCGCTGATGGTCGGCGGGTCCGACGCCGCAGTGGCCATCGCAACCCCTGCGCTCGAGCGGCTGGGCACGCTCGTCGCCCACCTCGGCCCGATCGGTGCGGGGACGAGGGCCAAGCTCGCTCGCAACCTCATCACGTTCGCGGCGTACGCGGCGGTCGGCGAGGCAGGACGCCTGGCCGAGGCCGCAGGCGTCGACCTGGTCAAACTCGGGGAGGTGGTCCGGCACTCCGACAAGGTCACCGGCGGGCCAGGGGCGGTCATGCTCCGCGACACCACGACGACCATGAGCAGCGATGACGGGCTTCGGCCGATCTTCGAACACACGCGAGGGCTGGGAGAGAAGGACCTGCAACTCGCGATCGGTCTCGGCGCCGCCCTCGGCGTCGACACGCCGATCGCTGCCCACGCCCTCGACCAGCTGGGCGCCGCCCTCGGTGTTCCCCACGAAGGAGAGTCATGAGCGACGATGCGCGCCGTACCCGCGGCAAGGAACAGATGAAGGCCGTCTACGGCTGGGACGTCGACCAGGTCGAGGGTCCTTTCGTCGAGGTGACGGTCGATCACCTCTTCGGCGAGGTGTGGGCCGACGGCACGCTCACGGTCAAGGAGCGTCGTCTGATGCTCATCGGCGCGGCCGTCGCCGGCGGCATGGAGGACGTGGCCGGCCTCCAGCTCGATGCTGCCGTCCGGCTCGGCGAGCTGGATGCCGACGACCTGCGCAGCATCGTCGTGTTCCTCGCCCACTACACCGGCTGGCCACACGCGGCACGACTCAACACCGAGGTCGAGAAGATCATTGCCGGGATGGAGGCGCGTTGACCGTCTGGTCCGGCCGCTCGCACACCGAGCTGGCCGAACTCGTCCGCGAGCTCCTGCTGGCCGGTCATCTCATCGATCGTGCGGGCATGCCGGCAGTGATCTCCCGACTCGGCCGTGACGTCATGCTCGATGTCGCCATCGGTGAGTGGATGGCCGCCAGCCCGATCTACACCAAGCGGATGCAGCGACTGCTGGGCTTCGAGGGCGAGTCGGTCGAGACGATCTTCAAGGGCATCCAGCTCGACGTCGGTGCACCACCGGAGTTCATGGACTTCCGATTCGAGATCGAGGACGACCACCACGGCCGCTTTCACCTCGACCACTGCGGCGCACTGATGGACGTCGAGCCGATGGGCGACGAGTACGTGCGAGGAATGTGTCACGACATCGAGGACCCGACGTTCGACGCGACGGCAACAGCCAGCAACCCCAAGGCACGGATGCGTCCGGTGCATCGCCCGCCCCGCGTGCCGTCCGACCGCAGCCCGCACTGCGAGTGGACCGTGGTGATCGACGACGCGACCGAATCGTTGCCGATCCCGCCGGGCTCGCTCGCCCTGGCGGAGAGCGAGGCCGCGTTGCTCCCGCTGGCGACGCCCGACCCCACCCTTCCCGTCGACGACGGCTGGACCGACTACGCCAGGCCGCTCGATGCCGATCTCGTGATGGAGCGGTTCTCGTCGTCGACGCTGTCGGCCATCGCCGACGAGGTCGCGCTCCAGGGCCAACTCCTGGCGCGCGCCTACCTCGTCGAGTTGGCCCACCGGCTCGAGCCTGCGGACTTGACCGCCATCGGCATAGCCCAAGCGGCGGGGATCGCCGGGCTCACGACCAAACGACTGGCAGCGGTACTCGGCGCCGAGGCCTCGTTGCGCGGGCTGGCGACGGTTCTGTCGGTGCATCCCCTGTTCCTGCCTCGGTCCTACGTCGACGTTGACCTCAGCAGTGACGGTGATCAGCTGCGCGTGGTGCTCGGGCCGTGCGCAGCGCTCGACGAGGACGACGGCCTGAGCTGGGCCGGTCTCCTCGCCGGTCCCGGCGGTGACGAGATCCTGCATGCGGCAGCGGTCTGTCTCGTGCCGACCGCGCAGGTCGTGCGGTCTGACGCCGGCCTCGCGGCATGGTCGATCACCATCGATCCGTCGGCCGAACCGTCGGACCAACCCGACTCCGTCACGCTGACCGAGTTCTCCACCGGGGCAGCCTTCGCCTTCGAACGTCGGGGCTGATCGGATGACCCCGATGGCCGCAGACGTCCCCGCGCCGGACACCAGCGACGACACGCCGGCCGAGGCCGCCGTCCGCGCCGAGGTCAGGCCGTGGATGGAGGCGAACGCAGCCCACTTCGGCTCCGGCACGGGTCATCAGCAGATGGGCGACAGCGACGAGTACATCGCCGCAGCGCGTCAGTGGCAGACGACGCTCGACTCCGGCGGTTGGGGAGCACCGGCATGGGCCCCTGAACTCGGTGGTCGTGGCTTCGGCCCGAGCGAGGTCCGCGTCGTGAAGCAGGAAGAGCTCCGCTTCGCTGTCCCCGCCGGCGCGTTCCACGTCGCGCTCAGCATGGTCGGGCCGACGATCATGCAGTACGGCACTCGGGCGCAGCGTGAGCAGTTCCTCGGCGGCATGCGGCGGGGCGAGCACCTGTGGTGTCAGCTGTTCTCCGAGCCCGACGCCGGCTCCGATCTGGCATCGCTGCGAACCCGGGCGGTGCGCGACGGTGACGAGTGGATCGTGAACGGCCAGAAGGTCTGGACCAGCGGTGCCCGGTACGCCGACTGGGGCATCCTCCTCGCCCGCACCGATCCGGACTCCGAGCGCCACACCGGCATCACCTACTTCTTGGTCGACATGCGGACGCCGGGCATCGAGGTACGGCCGCTGGTGCAGATCAACCGGGGCGCCCACTTCAACGAGGTGTTCCTCCACGACGTACGCGTCTCGGCGGCCAACGTCCTGGGTGAGGTCGGTGAGGGCTGGGCGGTGGCCCGAGCCACGTTGGGAGCCGAACGGATGATGATCGGCTCGATCTCCATGGTCGATCGGCTCGAGCGGATCATCGACCGAGCCCGGACGACTGGCCGACTCGAGTCACCGGTGACCCGCGACCGGATGGCCGACGCCTGGATCCGCTCCACGCTGGTGACCCTCACCGGTGACCGCGTGGCCCACGCCATGCGCCACGGCGGGGAGATCGGACCGGAGGCCAGCGTCTTGAAGCTCGCCCTCTCGAGCCTGATGGAGCAGTTCGGCGCGCTCGCCATCGAGGCCCTCGGACCCGACGGCATGCTCGAGGGCGTGGGCGCCGAGGGCTACGGCGACCTCCAGGACCAGTTCCTCGGTCAATGGTCGTCGCGCATCGGGGGTGGCACCGAGCAGATCCAGCGCAACCTGATCGGCGAACGCGCACTCGGTCTGCCCCGGGACGCCGGCCGCTGACCCAGCCGGTTCTACGAGGGCGGTTTGGCGAAGGCCTTCGACTCGAGGTGCTCCTCGAATCCGGCGACACCCATCTCCCGCCCGATGCCCGACTGCTTGTAGCCACCGAACGGGACGTCCGGCCCGTACCAGACACCGCCGTTGATGGACATCGTTCCCGTGCGGATGCGGCGCGCCACGTCGATGGCGTGCTGGTCGGTCCCGGCGAAGACCGCCCCCGAGAGGCCGTACACCGAGTCGTTGGCGATGGCGACTGCGTCGTCGTCGCCGTCGTGTGCGATGGCGACCAGCACCGGTCCGAAGACCTCCTCCTGGGCGACCACCATGTCGTTGGTGACGTCGGCCAGCAGCGTCAGCGCGTAGTAGTTGCCCTCGTCGAGGCCCTCCGGTCGACCGCCGCCGCAGACCACCCGTGCTCCTGCGGTCACGGCCGCTTGCACGTAGCCGTCGACCCGGTCCCACTGCGCCGGCGTGATGAGCGGACCCATCATGGAGTTGACATCGTTCGGGTCGCCCACCGGGACTGCGGCCATCATGTCGGCGATCGCCTGCACGCCCTCGTCGTAGCGGGAGCGTGGGAGCAGCAACCGGGTTGTGAGCGCGCAGCCCTGCCCAGCGACGATGCCGGTGCCGAACGCAGCGGCGGCGGCCATGGCACCCATGTCCCCGACGTCGTCGAGGACGATGGCGGCCGACTTGCCGCCGAGCTCGAGAAAGACCTTGGTGACGTTGGCCGATGCAGCCTCCATGACCCGGCGGCCGGTGGCCGTGGAGCCGGTGAAGGAGATCATGTCGACGCGAGGATCGGTGGTGAGGAGTTCGCCGATGGACTTGTCGGACGACGTCACGACGTTGAGGACGCCCGGAGGGATGTCGGTGTGCTCGGCCACGAGTCGGCCCAGCGCCAGTCCGGTCCACGGTGTCTCCGGAGCGGGCTTCAAGACGACCGTGCAGCCGGCAGCCAACGCGGGAACCACCTTCGCGAGGTTGATCTGGTTCGGGACGTTCCAGGGAGTGATCGCTGCCACGACGCCGATCGCTTCCTTCTCGATCCATCGCTCGGCCGGTCCGCCCAGCGTGTCGGCGGCACCGAGCGACTCGGACCAGACGTACGTCTCGGTGAGGTCGGCGTAGTAGGGCAGGAACGCCAACGGCGCCTGGACTTGGACGGACCCACACGCCGATCGGGTCGCCCCCACCTCCGCGACGGTGATGTCGGTCAGGTGGTCGGCGTGATCGACCAGGGCGTCGTGGAGTTGGTGCAGACACCGCACCCTTAGCGCCACGTCGATCGACCACGCCGACTCGTCGAACGCTCGTCGGGCGGCCCCGACCGCAGCGCCGACGTCGGCCGGGGACGCGTCGGCGGCGGTCCCGATGACGGATCCGTCGGCGGGGGAGACGTTGTCGTAGGTGGCGCCACCGTCGGCGTCGCGCAGGACGCCGTCGATGAGCAATCGGCTCTCGTGCCAGATGTCGGTGCCCATCACGTCTCAGAGCCTCGTGATCTGGCCGCCGTCGACCGCGACGATCTGACCGGTCATCCACCGGGCCTCGTCCGACAGGAGGAACAGGACCGGACCGACGTGGTCGTCGGGCGTGCCGAGCCGCTTGAGCGCGAGCGAGTTCACCAGTGGGTCCTGGAACTCCTTCGGCACCTGCTTGTTCATCGCTGCGGTATCGGTGGGACCAGGCGCGATCGCGTTGACCCGGATCTTGCGGAAACCGAGCTCGTGGGCGAGCGACGTCGTCAGGAAGTTGAGTCCGGACTTGGCGAGTCCGTAGAAGCCGCTGATCGCCATCCAGGCGGCGGTCGACGACTGGTTGACGATCGACCCGCCGCCACCTGAGCCCATCGGTCGCATGACTGAACGCGTGCAGTGCAGCGCGCCCATCAGGTTCACCCGCATGAAGTGGTCGAGGTACTCGTAGTCGACCGTCGTCAGCCCGGCCAGCTCCATGTCGCCGAAGATCGCGGCGTTGTTCACCAAGTGGTCGACGCCGCCGAAGGTGTCGACGGTGGCCGCAGCCATGGCATCGGTGCTCGCCGGGTCGCCCACGTCGGTCTGCACGAACAGTGCCCGCTCGCCCAACGACTCGGCAACCGTGGATCCTGCGTCCTCGTTCACCTCGGCGATGACGACGTTGGCGCCCTCGGCGTGCAGGGCCCGGGCGTACGCCTCGCCGATCCCACCCCCGGCTCCGGTGACGATGGCGGTCCGATTCTCGAATCTCATGTCAGGTGCTCCGTCTGGTCTGGTCGATGGGGGTCTGGTCGATGGGCCGGGCCACGTGGGTTCGAGCGAGCCGACGGCCCTCTGGAGATGGCCGATCTGACCACACAACAGCGCTCCTGTCGGTCGCGTCGAGCGTGCCGGTAGACAGAGCCCATGCACGACGACCTCGACGACGCCATCGATCCAGAGGTGGCGGCTCGTGTCGCCCATCTCCGGGGGGTGTCGGTCGAACAGTTCTTCACCGTGGGCGTCGACGAGCCGCCGGTTCCCGAGGCGGAGCCGGTTCCCGGCGTGGTGTGGACCGACCTCGACGAGACCGACGGAGTTCCCGTTCCCGTGCGGCGCTACACCCGGACCGGTGGCGCGCGGCAGTCGCGGCCGTGCCTGGTCTGGTGCCATGGAGGAGGGTGGGGCCTGGGCGATCTCGACATGGCGGAGGCTCATGTCGTGTCGCAGCGAGTGGTCGACGCGCTCGATGCGGTCGTCTACTCGGTCGACTACGGCCTCGCTCCGGCCCATCCCTACCCCGTGCCCCAAGAGCAGATCGTCCAGGCGTTCGAGCACGTGCTCGGCGATCCCGAGGTCGACCCGACTCGGGTGGCGCTCGGCGGAGCATCCGCCGGTGGTCATCTCGCCGCGTGCGCAGCACACCGACTCGTCGTCGCCGACGCGCCGCTGGCCGCGGTGTTCCTCGCGTACCCGGCCATCGACCCGATCGACGGTCCGTTCCCGGACGAGAAGCCGGCCGACTGTCCCGAGCTCCTGTGGTTCGACGCCGACAAGATCGGTGCGCTGTTCTCACGCCATGCCGGAGCGTCGCCACCGCCGACCGGCGCGGTTCCCGCGCGCCTCGACCCGACAGGACTACCGCCGACGCTGGTCACGACCGTGCCGTTCGACGGACTCCGACTCCAAGCCGAGGCCTACGTCGAACAGCTCACGATCGCGGGTGTCGACGTCGAACACCATGAGGTCCGGCGCGTGCTCCACGGGTATCTCAACATGACCGGTTCGGTCGCCGTCGCCGATGCCGCGCTCGATCGCCACATCGGCTGGCTCTGCTCGGTCCTGCGCTGACATCGACACCTCCACGGGTCGCCGGTCGATGTCGGCCGAACGAGGCGCTGCAGGCCACGGCCCGGGGATCTTCAACCGGCGCGCAGTACGGGACGGCGATCGAAGTCACGAGATGCCGCAGCGAGGAGTACGAGGACATAGGCGATCAGCACGGCGAACGCGACGATCGGACGCAATCCCAACTCGCCGGCCGCACCGAACGAGCGTGCGGCATGACCGGGGAGAAATCGCCCGATGCCGCCCAGCACGGCGGATCCGAGAGTTTCGACTGCGAGCATCCAGGCCAGGGCGGCTGCCACTGCGATCACCTGGTTCCTGATCAATGCGCCGACGGCAACACCGACCGCGGCCAGCATCCCGACCGAGATCGTCAGCCCGACGATCGCACCGGCGTCGCCGAGGTCGATGTCCAGTGCGCCACCGCGACCGTTGACGGCGACGACGGCGACCGCGAGACCGATCACCTGCGTGGTCAGACCGATCAACACGCCGTAGAACCCTGCAACCGCTGCCTTCGCAACGAGTGCCGCTCCGCGATGCGGTCGGGTGAGCATGGTCCAGCTGATCGTGCCGTATCGGAACTCGTCGGTGATCGACCGCACCCCGACCAGCAGAGCGATCAGAGACAGATTGACCGCGCCGACCAGGTGAAACGTCTGATCCCGGACGTGGCCCGTGAGTTCGGCGGGATCGGCACTCGACACCGTCGAATAGGTGCCGAGGACGACGACGACGAGTGCGATCGTCCACAACCATCGAGTCGTGCGCGTGGTGCGCAACTTTCGTACTTCAGCTCGCAACACGGTGGTCTCCCTTCTGCGTGAGCGACAAGAAACTCTCTTCCAGGCTGTGAGCCCGCGACGTCAGTTCGAGCAACGGGACCCCGGCATCGAATGCGGCAAGACCCACGGCGTCCTGGTCGAGCCCAACGATCTCGAGCACATCACCGTCGCGACGTTCGACGGTGGCCCCAACGTTGCGCAGGTGAGCGGAGAGACGCCCGATGTGTGGACTCCGAACCACGATTACTCGGCCTCCGGTGAGCGACTCGACCGTGGTGTCGGCGACGATTCGACCCTTGTCGATCACGACGACCTTCGTCGCCATCTGCGCGATCTCGCCGAGTACGTGACTCGAAACGAACACCGTCCCGCCGCGGGCGGCGAAGTCCTGGAGTTGGTGTCGCAGCCAGAGGATCCCGGCCGGGTCGAGTCCGTTGCTCGGCTCGTCGAGCACGAGGATGCTGGGTTCTCCGAGGAGCGCCGAGGCGAGCCCGAGGCGCCGCGTCATGCCGAGGGAGAACTCGCCGACTTTTCGATTCGCACTCGCTCGCAGATCCACCTCGTCCAGCACCTGATCGACGCGAGATGCGTCCGTTCCGATGAGGTCAGCGAGGATCAGCAGGTGATCACGGGCGCGGCGGTCGGGATGGAACCCGGCGCCGTCTATGAGCGTGCCGACCTCTCGACCGGGGTGCTCGAGGTCCTCATACCGACCGCCACGAATGAGCGCTGTTCCGTGGGTCGGACGGTCGAGGCCGACGAGGATGCGCATGGTGGTCGACTTCCCCGCGCCATTGGGTCCGAGGAACCCGGTGACCGATCCGGCAGCAACGGAGAACGACACGCGGTCGAGCACCATCTCTGACCCGAAGACCCGGCTCACGCCGCGTACCTCGATGGCGGCAGCCGCGTCGGGGGCATCGGCCTCTGAGCCGGTTGACATCGTGTGTCCCTTCAGTCGTCTGGATGCAGCGGCCCGTCGATGTTCCGGTGACCGGTCGAACGCAACTCCTGTGGAACCGACAGTGACGGTGGCTGCTGAAGTCCGGCTGTCATGTCGCTGTCGCAGCTTCGGCCCGACAGACGGCCCGATGGCGTCCTACGGTCTCGGGCGATGAAGAAGCTCACCGGGCTCGACGCCATCTACCGACGCCCACGGGCCGACTTCGATCCCACGAGATCTGCTGGCCAGGGGGAATTCGTGCGAAAACCCGATCTGACCAGCAGGTTCGTTGGCGGAGGGAGTGGGATTTGAACCCACGGAGAGCCTAAACCCTCAACGGTTTTCGAGAGCCAGTTTGCCGGAGTTATCCACAGGCCGAAAACACGGCATAAATGCAGGTCAGAGGCGGTTTTCGAGAGTTCGTCGCCTGACCGCCAAAGACCGAGATTTACCGTCATTTCCCGTTGCCAGTGGTACCGCAGTGGTACGGATCCAGATCTGGGTCCCTACGGGGTGATCGTCTCGACCGGGAGCCTAGGAGCGTTGGCGAGCCGCATGTCGGCGGTCGCGAGGACGGCGCCAGCGTGGACGGCGACGACGACGTAGAGAGCATCTGCGATGGTCAGATTGTGTCGCATCGTCCAGGCCTCAGACAGCAACGGTTTGACCGCGACGCTGTTGGTCGGCGTAGTGAGGAGCCGGTCGAAGGCGGCTTGCACGCGCTCAGCGGGGTAGCGGCCATTGATCTCACTTCGTCGCAGGACGCCGGCGACCTCGGAGAAGTAGTGCTCCGGCACCCAGAAGGTGGTGGGTCGGGGGAGCAAGCTCTCGATGTGGAGCCCAGCGGGTGTCTGCAGCGCGATCTCGACCCCGGCGGAGGCATCGAGGACGACCCGAGTCAACGCTCGCCGTGTTCGCGGATCTCCCGAAGGATCTCGGCGGCGTTGGCGTTGACATCGGTGGCACCGTCTTCCTTGAGCGAAGCCAGCCACTCTTCGACGGTGAGGTCTGAGCCCTCGTCCTCGATGAGGACGAGCACCGGGTCATTCGCAAGATCCTCGGCTCGACGTGCCACGTGGCCAGTGTACGGCCGTGGTCTGTGGGTGTCTCCAGGGTTCGACTGGAACAGCGCCACAGAATGTTCCTTCGCGAGCGCTCGAGGCGGGCCCGGCCGAGTGGATTCGGCGCCAAATATCCGGCATTTAGCTGCGTGGCCGTCGGCAGTTGGAGCCGCTTCCGAAGGGGCGTTCGGTGCGCGGTTTCGGTTGCACGCGGATGGCGAGGAGCGGCTGGGAGTCGGTATCGGCCGTGCTCGTGCCCGGGCCCGGACTGGCCGTGCCGGTCAAAGTAGGCGGGCCAGGACCGCCTGGGCGTCGGATTGGATGTAGCCGTAGCCGCCGGTGGTCGCGACGGTGACGGCTCGCTCGGCAATCGCTCGGGCCCGCCGGCGGTCGTCGCCCCGGTCGCGGTCGGCGAGGAGCGCTGACCAGGCGGCATCGGTGTGGGCGACGAGGAGGGGCGATTCCATACGTTCGTGGATGGTCATCGCCTCCTCGAACCAGCGCTCGGCGTCGTCGTGTCGGCCGAGGAGGTGGTCGAGCATGCCGAGGTAGTGGGCGACGGCACACTGGACCGTGGCAAAGGTGGTGACCACTTGGTCGTGGTGGGGCTGGAGCCGGTCGTGGAGGAGCTCGGCGGTGGCGGTGTCGCCGACGAGCACCGCAGCGGTCGTCCACGCGGCGTGGGCGGTCGTCCATTGCAGGTCTTCACGCATGGTCAGCCCGCCGGCCCGGTCCGCGTCGAGAAGCGCTGCGGCACGGCGCAGGTCGCCGCCGCTGGCGAATGCGTTGGCCAAGACGGCTCGGTAGGCGGGCAGCCCCGGGGAGTCGACGAGTGCCTGTTCGATCTGGGGGATGAGCTCGTGGAGGCGACCTTGGTGGCCGCGTATGTTGGTGAGGTACACGCCGAAGAAGCTGGCGGCGTCCGGCTGGCCGATCTGTTCCCCGTAGGTCCACGTCTCGCCCGCCAGTCGCTCGGCGTCACCGAGCTTGCCAGCGAGGACGGCGGACACGATCTCCCAGTTCTGGTTCGACCAGCGCTCGTAGGCCGACGGCACCCGATCGATGAGCTCGTCGAGGGCCGCGCTGCCTGACCGGAAGGCGGCAAGGTTGCCTTCCGCCAGCGCGAACTGCGCGCGCCATCGGGCAGCCGCGATGCGATCGGCCGGATCGCCGGAGTCCTCGGCGAGGCGGTTCAGCTCGTCCAACCACTCGCTCTGCTGGGCGAGCGTCGAGGGGGCGCTGATGACGTATAGGGCGAGCCTCAGCGTCCGGAACAGTGCTTGCGGGTCGGCGCTGCGGCGGGCCGTGCGCACTGCCTCGTCGGCGAGCGCGAGCCGGGTCGGGAGGTCGTCGACGAAGAAGCGCTCCATCGCAGCCACTCCGAGGAGTTTGGCCCGGAGGGCCAGTTCGGTGTCACCGAGCCGCTCGAGGGCGCGTTCGATCACGGCCAGTAGTTCGTCGTCGATTTGCCCGATGCTCACGAACCCGCGGGAGTTGGCCAGCGTGGCCTGTGCGAGCAGGTCGACGGCGTCGATGCGGTCGGCCTGCCAGGCTGCTCGCAGGAGGGTCTCGCGGTGATCTCCGACGCCGCACTGGTGTTGGGCGGTGCCGAGCCCGAGGAGGATGTCGACTCGCTGGCGGTCGTCGCTGCCGTGGCGCTCGACGAGCTCTTCGGCTGCGCCGTACCAGCGCAGCGCCTCGTCGGGCGCCAACTGGTCCAGCGCACGAGCCCCCGCCGCCGCCGCGTAGCGCACCGCCTTGGCAACCTCGGCCGGCGCCGTAGCCGCCATCCAGTGGCGCGCCAGCTCACCGACACGGTCACCGGGGTCGTCACCCACCAGCGCCTCGAGCTGCTCGGCCACGGCGCGGTGCGCACGAGCGCGCCGAGCGGGGGAGAGCCCGTCGTGGAGCGTGTGGGCAATCAGGGCATGGGCGAAGGTGTAGCGATCAGGATCGTCGGTGGTCGCGAGGACGGCGGCGGACACCGCGGCATCGCACAGCTCGATCAGCGCGTCGTTGTCGACGTCGGCCACCCGAGCCAACAGGGCCACGTCGAAGTCGCGGCCGATCACCGCGGCCAGTGAAAGCACCCGCTCGGTCTCGCCGCCCAGCCCCGCGAGCCGGCGCCCCACCACTTCGGTCACGCTGATCGGTAGCCCCGCGGCTTGTACGTCGACGGTCGACGTCCACCGCCCGTCGCCACCCTGGTAGATCGCGCCGGTCTCGGCCAGGTGGCGAAGCACCTCGACCGCGAAGAACGGGTTGCCGCTGGTCTCAGCCAGGACCGCGTCGCGCAGCGCCACTCCGTCGGCGCTCATCTCGTGCCCGGCGATCCCCTCCAGCAATGCCAACAGCTCATCGTCACCGAACCCCTGCAAGGAGATCCGCTCGACCCGGCCGTCACGATGCAACGCAGCCAGCGCATCAGCGAGCGGATGCGACGGGCCGATCTCGGAATCACGGAATGTGCCCAACACCGCGACCCGCATCGCCTTCCCCGCCGTGGCCAGGTGGCGCGACAGCTGCACCGTCGCCTGATCCGCCCAGTGCAGGTCATCGAGCACGACCAGCACCGCACAGTCCTCAGCGGCACGAGCCAGAAGATCAGCGACGCAGGCAAACAGCACAAACCGCTGAGCGTCTCCGTCGCCGGACTCGGGCAATCCGCTCCCCAGGCGCCGGGCCAGTCCTGGGACCAGCCGAGCGATCGAGCCGCCCCTCTCAGCAACGTGCGCCGCCAGGACCTCGTCGGGCAACCACGCCACCAGCTGGGCGAGCGCCTCCACCCACGGTTTGTACGGAATCCCAAGGTCTTCGTCACAGCGCCCGTACAAGACCACGGCGCCCTGGTCGTGGACATCGGCGGCGAACCGGGCCGACAACGTCGTCTTGCCGATCCCCGGCTCACCGGACACCAACATCAGCCCGACCCCGACCCCGACCTCACCCTCGTCCTCGCCGTCCACCGCCTTCCAGGCCGTTTCCAGGCGCTCGTACTCGCTGTCGCGGCCCACGAAGTTCGCCTCCTGCGCCGCGGCCAGTCGGGGCGGCAGCACGGGCGTCGCCGGCCCGGCATCGCCGGCGTCCCACTCGATGCGATACGCCGCAACCGGATCCTCCAAGCCCTTGAGCTCGAACCCGCCCATCGCGGTGAACGTGTGACCGCCCCGCGACCCCGCGAGCATCCGCACCAGCTCCGTGACCAGGACCTCCCCACCCTCGGCCGTGCCACACAGGCGGGCCGCCTCGACCACCGGCACCCCGAAGTAGTCGCCCTCCTCCACATCGGCGTCACCGCACGAGATCCCGATCCGCACCAGCAACGCTTCCCCGTTCGCCCGCCGATTCCGACGGGCGAACCTCTGCTGCATCCCCATCGCCGCCGACACCGCGTCAATCGCGCTCGAGAACGCCACCATCAAGCCGTCGCCCAGGTTCTTCACCTCATGCCCGCCGGACGGCTCCACCACCCCGCGAAGCAACCCGAAGTGCTCCCGCCGCACCTCCTCACCCCGCTCCTCACCCAGCCGCGACAACAACGCAGTCGAATCGACCAGATCGGTAAACATCACGGTGACCGTCTCGATGCCCACGGCGCCTCCCGGTGCCTGACCCCGCGACGAGTCTTCCACACGAGATCGGTAGACAGCCGAGGGGTTCCGTCCGCCGCGCCACAGATCTGGCGCTCTCCTGCGACGGACTGCCACAGAGGAAGCTCGCCGGAGTGCCACCGAGGTGCCGATCCTCGGCGGGCACCTGAGCACCGACCTCGACGACCTCGGCCGGACCGATCACCCAGATAGGGCTGGCGCGGCCCACTGCTCAACCGGCAGCAGGCAATGATCGACGTGGTCCCGCCACCGGTATCAGCGAGCCGCGTGCCAACACCTCACACTTGCTCAGCTCTCGGCGTCGTCGACGTCAGGTCGGCCCCAGATCGCGTCTTGGATCGCAAACAGCTGGTCTGCAGCTTTCTCACACTCGACGCAGACGAAGAAGTCGCGATCCGCCGCGTGAGAACCCTGTGATCGTGGCTGATGGCACACAGCGCACTGTCTCAGTGGTTCGGACATGCTCGAATCCTCGCGCTTGGTCATCGCCGCGGCGACCACCGACACCAGGCGATCGGAGACGCGCAACGACACCCTTGAGTCTGCAGTCGAGGACGCTGGGCGCGCCGATCGCCCAGATAGGCGTGACAAGGACCACCAAGATCCGGCAGTATCCGGCGGTTCGATCCCCGCGGAACCCGGAAAGCAGTCAGCATGGGGTTCGTTGCAAGGCCGTTATCGTTTGCGTCATGAGCGTTCGCGTCGGAGTGTTGCTCACGCTTGTCTCACTCGCGCTGATGGTCGCCTGGAACTTCGTTCCCGGCTCCGTTTCGTACGAGGGAGAGCAGCTTCGGTGCGTGCCCGCCTTCGTGAATCAGGGGTCCGATGAGTCGGACCTCGACGGTCGTGAGCTCGCTTGTTGGCCGGTTGCGGCGGTGAGAGGGGTGCAGGGGGTCGTGGGCGTTGTCATCTCGAACACGTTGATCTGGGGTACGTACGGACTGCTGGCCCGCCGAAGGGAAGCCGGGTCGGCGACGGATTGAGTTGCCGCCGCACGACGCAGCAAGCGCACGACCGCACTGACGTGCCGGCGAAGTGCCGCTCGTTGTTGGTCGCTGGGCGCAGCATCGGAGCGACAGCGGCCGCTCGCGATTTCCAGATCTGCTGGACAACGGCCCGCGCGACCGTCATCGGGAGCGGGCTGCGTTGGAGACGTGGAACGATTTGCCGGATGACGACTCCGTACACAGTCCGTCACGCCGGGCCTGATGACCTGCTGTCTGTCGCCAGACTCGTCGAACTCGCACCCGACCTCGACAAGGAACACGTGTCACCGACCCAACGGGCGACCTGGGATCAGATGATGGGCACCAACGACCTGACCGTCTACCTCGCCGAATGCGACGCGGAGCCCGTGGGATACGCGGCGAGCCTCCAGATGCCGCACCTGACCTAACGACTGTCGACCGACGGTCTTCATCGAGTCGATGCACGTCCTTGAAGCACACCGACGGCGCGGGATCGCTCGGCGGATGCTCGATCGACTCCTGGCCGACGCTCGTGCTGCTGGTTGCCACAAGGTGCAGCTACTCACCCACAAGCGACACGCCACCGACGGAGTACACGACTTCTACAGGTCGCTCGGGTTCGTCTCGGAGTCTGAGGGATTCAGGTTGTATCTGGAATGACGGACCCGCCCCGACGTGCCGTTCCCCAGCGGGTCGGCCGAGGCGAGGATCGAGGAGGGCGGCCGCTCCGATCATCCTCCATTCTCTGGTGG
>JBBKVY010000203.1:0-24850 GCA_037968675.1 Acidimicrobiales bacterium
TGTTTCAACAGTGTCGATGCCGTGGTCATGGCTCTTGATCCGATCGCGGATCTCACGTCGCCAGATCTTGCGCCCGGTTCGGAGCGCGGCTCAGACCTCGCGCGATCCGAGGACGCAGAACTCGTTGCCCTCGGGATCGTTGAGCACGATCCACGACTGCTCGCCCTGTCCGACATCCGCCCGCGTGGCACCCAGCGCGAGCAGCCGTTCGACCTCGACGTCTCTGTCGTCTGGCCGGAAGTCGAGATGCAACCGGTTCTTCGTCGTCTTCGACTCGGGGACGGGCACGAAGAGGAGCCCCGGCAGTCGATCAGCAGCGGGACGGATCTCGAATTCGTCGGGGTCGTCGTCGACGACCACCCAGTCCAGCGCCTCCCGCCACCAACGGCCGAGGCCGGCCGGGTCTCGTGCATCCACGATCGTCTGTTCCCACGCGAGGCTCATGCGTCGATCGTAGGAGGCCAGCCGCCGCCCGCCTGGCAGGGCGCTATCGTCTCCGGCGGCGTCGGGGTCGCTGGCGTCGGATCGAGCTGGACAGGGGAATTGCCAGTGGGCGAAGCACCGGAGGACGACGTGCTCGTCGTCGCGGGACTGACCGTCGACTTCGGCGGCGTGCGCGCGCTGGACCACGTCGACCTCTCGGTCCCACGTGGATCGATCACCGGACTGATCGGACCGAACGGCGCCGGCAAGACGACGTTCATCGACGCGGTGACCGGTTTCGCCGAGCCGACCGAAGGCACGGTGCATTTCTGCGGACAGGAGATCACCCGTCTCGCGCCGAACCGCCGGGCCGAGCGTGGCCTGGTACGGACCTTCCAGTCGCTCGAGTTGTTCGAGGACCTGAGCGTGGCCGACAACCTGGCCGTCGCCGCCGAGCCCGAGCCCTGGTGGGGGATCTTCGCCGAGGCCGTCGGCCGGACGCCGGCGTCGAGCGCCGCCGCCGACTCCCGTTGGGCGCTGGAGTTGCTCGGCATCGACGACATCGCCGGCGCGCGTCCCGACGAGCTCAGTCACGGGCAGCGGCGGCTGGTCTCGGTGGCGAGGGCGCTCGCGGCGCGGCCCCGTGTCGTGCTGCTCGACGAGCCCGCGGCCGGCCTCGACACCGCAGAGACCGAACGGCTCGGCCAACACCTCCGAGCGCTGCCCGACGCCGGGGTCACCACCCTGTTGATCGACCACGACATGAGCCTCGTGCTCGGGGTGTGCAGCGAGATCCACGTCCTCGACTTCGGCCGGGTAATCGCGACCGGACCCGCACAGACCGTCCGGACCGATCCCAACGTGATCGGCGCCTACCTCGGAGTGCCGACATGAGCACGGAACGGGTCCTGGAGCTGCGCGGGGTCGTGGCCGGCCACGACGGCACCGCGGTCGTGCACGGCATCGATCTCGACGTCCACGCCGGTGAGGTGGTGGCACTGCTCGGCCCCAACGGCGCGGGCAAGACCACGACACTCAAGACCGTGTCCGGCTTGTTGCCGCTGCTCGGGGGGAGCATCGACGTCCTCGGCGCGTCCGTCACCAGCGGGTCCGCCCATCGGATCGCCCGTCGTGGGCTGGGGCACGTGACCGAGGGACACTCGTTGTTCTACGAGCTCACGGTGGCGGAGAACCTGCGGCTCGCCCGACGGGGCCGTGGCGGCCGTCGCGGTCGTGCTCGGGAGGCGACACAGCGCGTGCTCGACGTGCTGCCCGAGCTCGTGCCGCAACTCGATCGGCAGGTCGGTCTGTTGTCGGGTGGTCAGCAGCAGATGGTCGCGTTGGCGCGCGCCCTGGTCACCAGTCCTCGGCTCCTGCTGGTCGACGAGATGAGTCTCGGTCTGGCTCCTGTCGTGGTGCAGCGGCTCCTGCCGGTGATCCGCTCGGCCGCGCAGGACTGGGGTGCCGGCGTGTTGCTCGTGGAGCAACACGTGGGTATCGCGCTCGAGCTCGCCGATCGGGCCTTCGTACTCTCGGGCGGCCACATCACCCTGTCGGGGCCCAGCGACGAACTCCGCGAGGCGGGCTCGGCTCTCGAAGCCAGCTACCTCGGTGGCCTGCCCACGTCCTGACCTGGCGCCGGTGCGACCCTCGGCCGGCATCTCGTCCAGCGTCTCGCCCAGCCGTTGCGTGTGGCACCATGTCACCAGTACCGAACGGTGTTAGGGGATTTCGATGCGACGAGGTTGGATCGTTCTGTTGGTGGCTGCGTTGTTCGCCGCTGCATGCAGCGAGGACGCGCCGGAGGACGCGAGCACCACCGACACGACCGGACAGAGCGACGACGGGCAGGCCGACACCGGCGACCCCGACCCCGACTCCGTCGTGGCCGAGTTCGCGGGGGAGGACTGGTTCCTCGGGAGCGTGCCGGACGAAGCGGTCGCTGCGGACCCCGACGCCGAGCCGATCCGTATCGGGATGATCAACCAGGAGGACACGCCGCTCGGGTCGTTCCCCGAGCTGCGCCGGGCGACCGAGGGCACGGTCGACTTCATCAACACCGAGCTCGGTGGCGTCGGTGGTCGACCGATCGAGCTGACGACGTGCATCGTGAGCTTCGACGTCGAGGCGTCGCAGGCCTGCGCCCAGCAGATGGTGCAGGAAGGTGTCGTGGCCCTCAGCGGTGGCATCGACGTGACCAGCAACGGGTCGATCCCCGTCCTCGAACAGAACCAGATCCCGGTGGTCGGCGGCATCCCCACCAACCTCGTCGAGCAGCGGAGCGATGTCACCTTCTACTTCTCGGGCGGGACGACGGGCGCGCTGGCAGCGTTCCTGGCCGACGCGGCCGCGAACGACGCCGAGCGGGTCGTGGTCGGCTACGGCGAGTTCGACGCGTTCGACACGTCGGCCCGCGAGTACGGCGTGCCGGTCGGCGAGAGCCTCGGGCTGGAGGTCGACCTCGCGACGTTCCCGGTGATCGCAACCGACTTCCTCCCGATCCTCACCGGGATGGCCGAGGACGACCCGGATGCGATCATCATGCTCGTGGCCGGGTCCGGCTGCGTGCCGCTGCTCGAGACGTACACCGAGCTCGAGATCGAGGCCCAGCTGTACCTGGTGGGCGCGTGTGCCGCCGACGAGATCGTCGAGGCGGCGGGCGACACCGTCGAGGGTGTGGTGTTCAACTCGGAGGGTCCCGTCGCCGAGGGCGACACCGAGGGCGCGATGTACAACGCCATCAACGAGCGCTACGCCGACGGCGAGGGCACGGGGTCGGGCACGCTCGGCGTGCGAACGATGATGAACCTCTACGCACTCCTGGACGAGCTGGGGCCCGACGCCATCGACAGCCAGAGTGTGCTCGAACTCATCCGGAGCGCGGTCGACCGGCCGAGCTTCTGGGGGTACCCGTACACGTGTGACGGCAAGCAGGTCGAGGGTCTCCCGGCGCTGTGTGCACCCCAGCAGACCCTGTTCACCGCTCGGGGAACGGCCGACTTCGTCCAGGTCGGCGAGTCGTTCGTCGACACGGTCGCGCTGTTCGAGGCTGCGCTCTAGTACACCGCGAGCGAGCCGATGTCCGATCACCTGACCTTCCTCGCCCTCGGTCTCGGATCGGGCGCGGTGATCGCCCTGTTGGCTCTCGGCGTCCTCGTGACCTATCGGGCGAGCGGGGTCATCAACTTCGCCCACGCCGCGCTCGGCATGTACATGGGGTTCACCTATTACGAGCTGCGCCAGTCGGGTGATCTCGTGCTGCCCGTGCTCGGGCTGCCCGACCGGGTGCACGTGATCGACCGGCCCACCGTGGTGACGGCGATCGTGGTCTGCACCGTGCTCGCGGCACTCGTCGGCGCAGCGGTGTTCCTGTTGATCTTCCGCCCGCTCCGCACCGCCCCACCGCTGGCCGGCGTGGTCGCCTCGCTCGGGCTGATGGCCTACCTCATCGGGATCGTCGGTCTGCGATTCGAAGGTGCGGCGGCGACGTCCCTGCGCATCGACGGCCCGCTCCCGTCCGACCTGACCACGATCTTCGGGGTGCGGGCGCCCACCGACCGGTGGCTGCTGGCCCTGATCGCCGTCGTCGTGGCCGCCGGTCTGTGGGCGATGTACCGCTTCACCGCGTTCGGCCTGGCCACCCGCGCCTCGGCCGAGAGTGAGGAGGGCGCCCTCCTGGTCGGCCTGGCCCCCACCCCCATCGGGCTCGTGAACTGGATGCTCGCGGTCGTGATCGCCGCCGTGGCCGTGATCGCCGCTGCCCCCGTGACCGGACTCGACCCCGGCTCGACCAGCCTGCTCATCGTTCCCGCACTGGGCGCGGCGCTGCTCGGCCGCTTCGAAGCCGTGTGGGTGACGGCCCTCACCGGGCTCGGCATCGGGATGCTGCAGTCCGAGCTGTTCAACCTGCAGGCCGACAGCGACTGGCTGCCGGAGATCGGGATCCAACAGGGCGTACCGTTCCTGGTCGTACTCCTCGCGCTCATGTGGCGGGGGAGCACGCTGCCGGGACGGGGTTCGCTGGTCGAAGGACGGCTACCGCCGGCGGTCGCACCGACGCACACGATCGCAGTCACGGCCGCCGTGGTCACCGCGGCCGCCGTCGGCCTGTTCGTGCTCGACAGCGAGTGGCGACTGGCGATCATCGTGTCGGGCATCGCGACCGTCGTCGCGTTGTCGATCGTCGTCCTGACCGGCCTCGTCGGCCAGATGAGCCTGGCCACGTTCGCCCTCGCAGGTACCGCGGCGTTCGCCATGATCCGCACAGCGGAGAGCCTCGGCCTGCCGTTCCCGTTCGCCCCGGTGCTGGGCATCGTCGCCGCACTGGCGATCGGCACACTTGCTGGGCTGCCGGCGGTTCGTGTGCGCGGTCTGACCCTCGCGGTGGCGACGTTGGCTGCCTCGATCGCCATCGAGGAACTGTTGTTCAAGTGGTCGTGGTTCACCGGCGGCGCAACCGGCTCCGAGGTGCCCACGCCCACGCTCTTCGGAGCAGATCTGGGGATCTCTGCCGTCGGCGACGCCTACCCGCAACGGTCGTTCGGGATCCTGGTGTTGCTCTGCGCGCTCGGATCGATGGTCGTCGTCGTGAACCTGCGCCGTCGGAGCACCGGCCGGCGCTGGCTGGCAGTCCGCGCCAACGAGCGTGCCGCCGAGGCCGCAGGCGTGTCCGCAGTGCGGGCCAAGCTCACGGCGAACGCCCTCGCCAGCGCGCTCGCCGGGCTCGCCGGCGTCTTGATCGCCTACCAACGGCAGGTGATCTCGGGGTCGTCGTTCGGCGCGCTCGAGACCCTGTTCGCCATGGCCATCGCCTACCTGGCCGGCATCGCGACGCCGGTCGCGGCGCTGTTCGCGGGTGCACTCGCCGGGGGTGGGCTGCTCACGGTCGGCCTCGACTCGATCAGCGAGGGTTCGTCGAGATACCAGTTCACGGTCAATGGTCTGTTGTTGATCGTCGTGGCCGTCCGGTTCCCGGCGGGCGTGCTGGGGGCGGCGCGCTCGTTGGCGCGCCGACCGAGCCGTACACGATCGTCGCCAGCATCGATGGGCGGTACCGACACCGCAGTGCCGACACCTGAGGCCGAGGCGGTGTCGTGAACCGCGAGGACGTGATCGTCGGTGCGCTCGCGGTCGTCGCCGCGCACGGACACGACGCGCTGTCGATTCGGGGGCTCGCCCGGGAGCTCGGTGTCAGCGCGCCGGCCCTGTACGAGTACATCGACTCCCGGGATGAACTGCTGCGAACCCTCGCCCAGCGGGGCTACGACGGTCTCCGCGCCCGGTGGAACGAGATCGAGGGGACCGAGCGGGAGTGGTTGGTCGAGACGGGCGTCGCCTACGTCACGTTCGCGGTCGACGAGCCCGGCCTGTTCACCGTCATGCACCGCTTCTCTCCCGGCGCGATCTTCGGGGAACCCGGCATCGAGCATCCTGCGGCGAGCGCGCTCTTCGACGAGGGCATCGGGCACATCGAGGCTGCCATCGAGAGCGGCGAGATCCGCGACGACGAACCACTCGACATCGCGATGGCGCTCTGGGCCGCCGCCCACGGCGTGGCATCGGTGTCCCTCCTGGTGCCGGACATGGAGAACCCCGAAGCACTCGCCCGCCGGGTGGTCGAGGCGCTGCTCGACGGCCTGCGCCCGGTGTGATGCCCGGCGTGCTGCCCTGACGCCGGCGCTCAGCCCTCGAGCCGGAGCAGCCGCAGCGCATTGTCGCGCAACTGCTGGTCTCCGACACCGAACGACTGGGGTCCACGGTCGTCCCACCCCGCGAAATTGGTCCCGAGCACCAGGCGGTCGGCGCCGACCCTCGCAGCGAGGAGATCGGCGGACGGTGCATCGCCCACGTGGTTGTCGAACCAGAGGCGACGGATCCCGCGATCGAGGTCGTCGGCGTTCCCGCTCCCCGATGGCCGGGTGGCCATCGCGGTCCGGAGTCGCTCGTACAGGAACGGCATCGCACCGCCGCCGTGCGAGACGCAGACATCGAGTTGCGGGTGGCGGTCGAGGACGCCACCGAACACGAGGGCGACGACGGCGAGGGTCTCCTCGTGACAGAACCAGCCGTGCAGGTCGAAGTCGAACTGTGTGGCGCGGCGGTCGATCAGCGGCCCGTCGATGCCGCTCGGCGCCGGATGCAGGAAGATGGGCACGTCGAGGTCCTCCGCGGCGGACCACAGCGGCGTCAGCAGCACGTCGTCGAGAGACACGCCAGGATCGGTGCCGAGCGCGCCACCGCGCAGCCCCAGCTCGGTGACCGACCGGCGAAGCTCGCGCGCGGCGGCCTCCGGTGCCTGCGCCGGCAGTTGGGCGAGGCCGGAGAGGCGGTCGGGATGTGACGCGATCTGGGCCGCCAGGTCGGCGTTGTGGTGATCGCAGTAGGCGATGGCCGATGCCGCGTCGATGTGGTGGAACCACGTCAGCGGATTGGGGCTCAGGAGCTGGTGACCGATCCCCGCCTGATCCATGGCCGCGAGGCGGAGCTCGACATCCATGAACGCGGTGCCCCGATAGTCGACTCCTTCGAGACGCCAGTCGGCGACGCGGAACAACGTCCGACCGTCGGATGCCCGGCCGATCTCCGGGCCGAGGTCTCCCGCGATGCCCAGCGTCGACTCGAGGACGACATGGGCGTGGACGTCGATGTGCCCTGCGGCGACCGTCATGACAACAGCACGGGGTAGCGGCCGAAGTACGGGCGGGTGGTCGATTCGTCGGCAACCGGCGGGTCGTCCGGGTCGGCGCGGCAGCCATGGTCGAAGAGCCACTGCACGGCGATCGGCACCAAGCCGACCAGTCGAGCGTCCTCGTCCTGGCCCGGGCGTGGGGGCGCACCTGCGGCGAGGTCGGCGCCGATGCAGTGGTGCATGCCGTGACCGAAGCTGAGGCCGGCGGCGGTCACACCATCGGGCACGGTGCGCTCCGGATCGAAGACGCCGGCATCGTCGCCCCAGACCGCAGGATCCCGATTGACGGCGAGGAGATCGATCACCACGCGATCGCCGACGGTGATCGCGCGACCGCTGGCGAGGGTCACGTCGGCGAGCGCCCAGCGCGCACCGGTCGGACTCGACGGCTGGAGGCGGATGGTCTCCTCGGTGCAGCGTCCGACGAACTCGCGGTCGGACGTCGCTCGGTCGGCGTCGCCGGGGTGCCTGGCCATCCAGTCCAGGATCGCGTCGGCGACGCGCGTGAACGCCGTGGCCGACGTGTGTGCGCCGGCCAGGAGGTAGAACGCGACTTCCCGGCGCACGGTCTCGCGCGGGAGGCGGAGTCCGTCTTCGTTGGCGAGGAGCGCGCTGAGCACGTCCGGGGGAAGGGCCGACGGGTCCTCGTCACCGGCGTCGATCGCCGCGAGCAGCGAGGTCCGGTGGTCGATGGCCGGCGCCAGGAACTCGGCGTCGAATCGGACGAGCGCGTCGGCGACCTGCGCCCGCTTGGCGGCACGGTCGCCGGTGGCGTGGCCCAGTGTCGCCCCCTCGATGAAGATCCGCAGGTAGTCGTACAGCCGAGCGGTCTCCTCCGGGGTCCCCTCCGTACGATCCACCCCGGCGGTCAGCGCGGCCAGGTTCATCATGAGTTGGTGACCCAGCGCGACCAGGTCCGCCCTGCCGGCGTCGGCATGGGGGCGCAGCGTTCGCTCCATGATCTCCGGGAACAGCTCCTGCTCGTAGTGGAGCAGGGACGCTCGCCGGAACAGCCGGTTCTCCACCCGTCGACGGGCGCGATGGTCCTCGCCGTGCAGGTTGACCAGGACGTCGCTCATCACGACGTCTCCGTCGTCGTACAACGCCTGGCGCAGGTCCTTGTGCCGGTAGATCTCGAGCGCTTCGGCGTAGGTGGTCACCACGACGTCTCGGCTCATGTCTCTGGCCCCCTCTCGTGGTCGGTCTCGGTCGTGGTCAGCCACGTGAGCAGCCGGGCGAGCAACGCTCGGTGGGCGGGATGGTCGAGCGAACGGAGGTCGTGGCCGAGGGTGCTGGTGGCCACCCGTCCACGGCCGACTTCGCGCAGCCAGCACGCCGGTTGCGCTGCGCCCTCCGACGCCAGCACGGTTGCGACCACCTGATTCCCGGGACGGAACCGGAGGTCGGTGTAGCACTCGTCGGTGACCGTGAACGTGGCGATCCCATCGGTCACCGGATGGCCGTCGAAACGGACCTCGACGGCGCCGATCGGTGGATGATGCGAGCGGTCCCAGTCCCATGCGGCGCCGATGAGGTCACTCCATGCCGGCCAATCGTCGAAGCACACCAGGGCGGTGTGCATGGCCAGGAGGCTGCCGCCGCCACGGACGAAGCCGGACAGGGCGAGACGGTCCTGCGCCGAGAGGGCCGTCGCCCACTGCGCTCGATGGTCGTCGTAGCGGGGATGTCGCATCGTCCACCGCAGCGCGTTCACGACCAGCAGGTCGGGTGGCGCGTGGCGGAGTCCGGACAGTGTGGACTCGACGTCCTCGACGGTGACGACCGGATCGAAGCCATGGCCGGCGAGGACCTCCGTGAGCGCCGGAATCGACAGCTCGGGCGGATGGCTGTGTCCACCGGTCAAGATGAGCGCGGTGCCTGCTGGGTTCATGTGGGCTCGTGTCCCACACCGTCGACCGACTGCGGTCGAGGCAGCGTGGTGATGATCGCGCCCGTGACCCCGCCGTCGACGAGCAGCGTCTGGCCGGTGACGTAGCCCGCGTCCGACGACGCCAGCCACAGCACCGCGGCCGCCACGTCTTCCGCCCGACCGAGCCGCCCGAGAGGCACTCGCTGTTCTCGAGCGGTCCGTGTGGCCGGGTCGGCGTAGACCGCTTCGGACATGCCGGCATCGATCAGACCGGGCGCCACGGCGTTGACGCGCACGGTCGGCGCCCATTCGAGCGCCATCTGTTCGGTCAGCAGTCCGATCGCTGCTTTCGTCGGCCCGTACGCCCCGGAATACATGCCGGCCGCGACGCCGTTCATGGACGAGATGTTCACGATGGCGCCGCCGTCGCCCGCCAGCATTCGTCGAGCAACGGCCCGCCCGGTGACGAACGTGCCGGTCAGGTTGACGTCCACCGCGTCGCGCCAGTCCTGTTCGGCGATGTCGACCAGGGGACCGAAGCGCACGATGCCGGCGTTGTTGACGAGGACGTCCGGGGTCCCGAACTCGTCGAGCGCGGCGTGGACCGCAACGGCGTCGGTGGTGCTGGCCGCGAGGCCGATGGCACCCGGGATCTCCGCGGTCACGCGCGCCAGTCCAGCGGTGTCGACGTCGAGGAGGCCGACCCGGTAGCCGGCGTCCGCGGCGGCGCGGCCGATCGACGCGCCCAGCCCGGCCGCGCCCCCGGTCACCAGCAGCGACGGACGAGTGGTCACGTCGTGCCTGACGAATGCGGGCCGTCGAGGCCGGCACGCTCGCGGGTGAGCACCTCGCGACTCCATGACGCCACCCGTTCGTCCGGGAGCGGATCCCGCGCTGGCCACGGGCGGGACAGGTCGACCCGTCGCCCACGGCTGATCACGGCATCGAGGTTGCGACGATCGCCGAGGATGGTGACGTCGACCGTGGGGTCGCCGTCGACCACCAGGAGGTCGGCGTCGGCGTCGACGGCAACGACACCGATCTGGCCGGGGCGCCGCATGGCGATGGCGCCGTTGGCGGTCGCGCACGTGATCGCCTCGAGCGGCGACATGCCGACCGCGTCGACGAAGACCTCGAGCTCGCGTGCATGCCAGTGTCCGTACGGGGTCAGGGCGAACCCGGATTCCGAGCCTGCGAGCACCGGGACCCCCGCGTCGAGGGCTCGCCGGATCATCTGCCCGGTCGAGTCGATCTCGCCCCGGAACAGGTCGGTCATCCCGACGCCTGCGCCGACTGCGGGGCCGTAGTCCGCGAGGTTGGCGAGGAAGGTGAACGTTGGACACAGCGCTGCGCCGGAGGCGACCACCGCGTCGAGTCCGGCCTCGTCCATGAACGACGCGTGGAGGATGAGGTCGACGCCGGCACGGGCGGCGCGCAGGGTCGAGGTGGCATCGCGACAATGCGCCGCCACCGGGGTGTCGAGGTCGTGCGCGGTGTCGCAGACGACCCGGAGCTCTTCCTCGGTCCAGACGGGAAGTTCACCGGCCTTGCCGGGGAGGCGACCGGTCGCATGGATCTTGATCCAGTCCGCGCCCGCCTTGATGTGACGACGGGTCCACATGACCATGTCGTCCGTCGTGTTGACGACCCGTGCGTACCCGACCTGTCCCTGGTCCGGGATCAGCCGCCCGGCGGTGCCGCCGACCGAGGTGAGCAGTGCCTGGACGCCGACCGCCAGTCGAGGCCCTTCGACGATGCCCGCATCGACGGCGTTGCGGATCGCCGGGCCCATCTCGAAGAGGGTGTCGGGGTCGAACGCCGACGTCACGCCGGCGAGCAGCAGCTTCTGGAGGTTGAATCCGGCGACGAGTGCCGCGGTCGGCGCGTCCCGGTGGAAGAACAGTTCGTCGTTCGACGACACGTCGTCGAACGTGCAGTGCACGTGGGCATCGATCAGGCCCGGCATGACCGTCCGGCCGGTGGCGTCGATCGACACCGCGTCGGCGGACGCACTGGCGGAAGCATCGTCGCCGACGGCGATGATCCGGTCGCCACGAGTGAGCACGTCGATGCCGTCACGGCGCGGCGCTCCGGTGCCGTCGACGACAGCACCACCGGTGATGAGGATCTCGTCGGTCACGATCGACGACTCCTAGTGTCACGAGCATGGATCTCGGCTTGGACGGACGCAGGGCCGCGGTGGCGGCGAGCACGGCAGGACTGGGGCTGGGCATCGCCCGAGCGCTCGCCGCAGAAGGTGCTGCCGTGGTGATGAACGGTCGCGACGAGGGCCGACTGGCCACGGCGGTCGCATCGGTCGACGGTGCGACGGGGATCGTCGGCGACGTGGGCACGGTGGGTGGCGCCGAGGCCTTCGTCGAGGCGGCGACCGACACGCTGGGCGGCATCGACATCCTCGTGACCAACGCCGGCGGTCCACCGGCCGGGACCTTCGGCTCGACCGGGCTCGGGGACTACGGGCCGGCGATCGAACTCAGCCTGATGAGCGCGGTGGCGATGTGCCATGCCGTCGTGCCGTCGATGCAGGAGCGACGTTGGGGGCGAGTGGTGGCCGTCACGTCCATCGCGGTTCGTCAGCCCATCCCGACGTTGCTCCTGTCGAACACGGCTCGCGCCGGTCTGACCGGGTTCCTCAAGACGCTGGCGCGCGAGGTCGCGGGCGACGGCGTGACCGTGAACTCGCTGCAACCCGGCCTCCACGCCACGGCGCGTCTGGAGGCCTTGGCAGGCGGCGATCTCGACGCGCTCGCCCGTGACGTCCCTGCCGGCGTCCTCGGTGACCCCGACGACTTCGGAAGGATCGCAGCCTTCCTGTGTTCTGACGCCGCAGCGTTCGTCACCGGTGCCGCGCTCAACGTCGACGGTGGGGCGTTCGCCGGGCTGCAGTGATGTTTTCCTGACACGGCGGCTCATGACACGGCGGCCCATGACCCAGCCGCTCACGACACGTGGCCGTCGAGCGCGTCGGACACGGCCAGGCCGTCGGGGACGTCGTCGACACCGATGGCCAGGTCGACCCCACGGTGGAAGTGGTGGATGAGGCGCTCGTGCCAACCGATCTGGAACGGTTGCGCCCCGGGTGACTCGATCGACGACTGGATCGGTGCCATGTTCGCCGTGTCCTGTGCCATCACGGTCTCGAACAGGTCCATCCGCATGACGTGCTCGGCCGGGACGTCGCCGTCGCCCCAGTCGGGCGCCCACCACGCCAGCTCGAGCTCCGTCGTCCGCACATCGACCGGCCACGCACACAGGAATGCGAAGGCGCCCGTGTCCATCGGTGCGATCACGTTGGGGAAGATGCCGAACGACGTGCTCGTCTCCCGCCACAGTGAACCGACCGACGGGTTGTCGCCGTCCGGCGACGGTGCCACCAGCTCGATCATCGACTCGAACTTGGGGACCGTCAGCCGGCTGTGCCCGTTCTCGAGCATCTCGACCGTGACGGCGTGGTCGTCGTAGAGCAGTGCGGCGTTGTCCGGATGCACGGTTCGGACGTGATACACCTCGAGGAACGCGTCGACGACGACCTTCCAGTTGGCGTCGATGCGGTGGGTCTGGGTGCCGAAGCGGCGTAGTGACGCCCCGTCGATCTCCTGCATCTGTTCGACGAGGGGACCCAGGGCTTCCTCCAGCGGGGGAGCGTCGAGGTCCTCGGTCACGAAGATCCAACCCTGGTGGGTCGCACAGCGAACCGGTTGGAGTCCCAGCGTCGCCTCGTCGAGGTCGACGAAGTTCCGACGTTCCGGCACGGCCCGGAGCCCGCCGTCGAGTCCGTAGGACCAGGAGTGGTACTGACACGTCAGGCGCTTGGCCGTCCCGCACTCCTCGCGGACGACGGGCGCACCACGATGCCGGCAGCTGTTGTAGAAGGCCCGTAGCTCGCCATCGTCGCCGCGCACGATCACGATGGGAGAGCCTGTCCGCTCGAAGCGCAGGTACGAGCCGGCGTCGGCGACCTGCGACTCGTGGCCGGCGAAGAGCCAGCCACGTCCGAAGATCCGGGACTGCTCGAGTGCGAAGAGGCGGTCGTCGGAGTATCGGCCGACCGGGATCGGGGGGATCTCGATGGCGTCGGGCGGGGGAGCGGTGCGTTCTCTCGCGTCACGCATCCGATCCCGGATCGTGCTCTCGAGTGTTGCGTCCATCGTGTTCCCCCGTGGCGGTCGGATCCCTGCCACCCCGCACCCTAACGGTGTTAGGGTGCCGCTGTCAGTCGAGACGGGGGAACTGAACACATGCCGATTCCGAGAACGCTCACCAGTGCGCCGCCACAGGATTTCGACCTGGAGGTGGTGGCCGGCGCCTGGCCCGACGACCTCACGGGAGAGATCGTCATCAGCAGTCCCGAGATCGGCGACGAGCTCGCCCACGCCTTCTTCGGTTTCGGCATGCTGCGCCGCCTCTCGCTCCAGCGCGGGACCCACGGTGCTCCCGCAGATCGCCTGGCCTGGCGGACCAAGGTGATCGACTCGCCGTCGCGCCGACTGCACCAGGCAGGCCCGGAACACTTCGTACCGGGGCCCTCGGGATTCACGGCGCCCTACGGAGCCCCCAACATGGCGAACACCGCGCCGCTCCCGTGGGGCGACCGCCTCTTCGCCACCTGGGACGTCGGCCGGCCCTCGGAGATCGACCCGGTCTCGATGCGGTGGCTGGGCGACGTCGGCACCCAGGACTCGTGGGGCGGTCCGAGCCTGCCGATGTTCGGCGAGGTGCTGCCGTTCATCTTCTCCTCTGCGCACCCGGTGGTCGATCCTGACCGCGACTGCCTGTGGACCGTCAAACTCGTTCCCGACCTCGACAACGGCTTCCTCCAACGCCCGTGGCTCGTCCGGTGGGACGGTGGGCGAGAGGTGTCGGCATGGCCGGTGGACGGCGCCGGCGTGGCGGGGTCGATGCACTCCATCACCCAGACGCGCGACTGGCTCGTCCTCGCCGACTCCGGGAACTTCAAGGTCGACCCGTCGGCCATCCTCGGTGGCGACAAGACCGTCTCCATCGACGACCAGGTGCCGCTCTACCTGATCCGCAAGGAAGCGGTCGAGGCGACGCCCGTCGGACAGCCGCTGGCGGCGCAGGAGTTCACGATGGGACCGCCGGCCGGTCACTACTACGGCGTCTGGGACGACACCGACGGTGTCCGCGTCATCTTCGAACACATGGACATGCTCGACCTCGCGTTCCCGATCAACTCGGCCGACCTCGATCGCAACGGCGCACCGGTGGATCCCTCGATGGTGGGGTTGTACTCGATGAACCTCGCGCCGTCGACGGTCTCGGAGGCCACGATCGACCCCGCGACCGGGAAGCTCGTGGATGCCGTTTCGATCCGGAACCCGGACTGGGGATGGAACCTGCAGCTGTCCGCCATGGACTGGAGTACGGAGGGGATGGCGCATCCCACCCTCCACCATGTGGCGTATCACGGGTGCCGGCCGGGCAACATCACCCGGCGGTCCATCGACTGGTACGCCGACCGGATCGACGAGTCGTCGATCCCGACCGAGGACACGCCCGGCGTCCTGGCATCGTTCCGACGTGGATCGGGCGAGCTCGCCGACAGCTACGAGTACCGGTCGACCGACGACTTCATCTCGTCGCCGACCTTCGTCCCGCGGGATCCCGGGAACGGAGGGTCGCGCTACGCCGGATCGGACCCTGGCGGCCACGATGGCTATCTGGTGCTGCCGGTCCACAACGACGACGGCTTCCGCGTCGACGTCTTCGACGCCGGCAGTGTCGGGAAGGGACCGATCGCCACCGCAGCGGCCCCGAGCCGGACCTGTGTCTCGGTCCTCCTCCACTCGGCGTGGATCCATCGTGCCGTCGCGGCACCCGACGTCGAGCGTCTGCGATTCTCCGACGAACTGACCGAGGAGCGGCTCGCGCCCCTCGACGACCTCGTGGCCGGTCTCGCTCGCCAGGTCGCCGCCGATCTCGACGCCGCCCACGAACCGGTCGGGGCCTGAGCAGACGATGGACGCCGTCTCGCAGCGACACACCCTCAGCCGGCGGGAACGACGTGGTCGCGTGTTCCTCAAGCGGTTCATGTACAGCCAGTTGGCGCTGCGCTCCGCGGTGATGATCGCTCTGGGTCGGGAACTACCGCTGGTCACCTTCACGGTCGAGGCCGACCCGCCGTCGGTCTACCTGGTGTTCGCCCTTCGTCCCGATGCCATCGAGCCCCTCGTCGAGGATGCCCGACTGCCCGATGGTATGACATTGGCACCCGTCCGCTGCCTCGAAGACGACGAGCCCCGACACCTCATGGCGTTGAACGTCTATCGGGTGTCCGGTATCACCAACGGTCGTCGGGCCGAGTGGTCGGTGTTCGTACACGAACCCGACGGCACGCCGCGCTACATGGTGCTCGACGCTCGATCGAGCAGCCGTTCGATGGACCCGGTCGATCTGTTCACGCGGGCCAGCCGGGTCGATCACGTCCGCGACGGCGACCAGATCACGATGACCATCGGACCCGAGGCCGACGCCTTCCGAGCGACCATCGACACCACCGACGCGACCCCTGCCGTCAACGCGCCAGACTGGGTGACGGCCAACGACCGCATCTACTGGGGCAACGGCATCTGCGACCGCACCTTCTACGACGCGGGGCTCGCCGACGCCTCGATGGTGCAGGTTCCCGCTTCAGCGGTCACCGTGGCCGACGAGAGTCCGTGGGCCGAATACCTCGAACCGACACCGGTTGCCACACTCGTGTTCACCCAGGCGATCGAGTTCGTCGTCTCCCCGTGGGAGAACGTCGGCCGGCTCGAGGACCGCCAGTAGCCGCGTCGATCCACGCATTCTGACCATCGTTCCCGAACTTCCCGCAGGAGCACCGTCCACCATGACCGACACCGCCGCCACGAGCACCGTGATCAACGCCGCCAACCAACCCGATCTCCGCGGGAACCTGGCGCCGATCGCCGACGAACTCACGGTCGATCGTTGTCCGGTCGAAGGCATCGTCCCTGCCGCGCTGCGGGGGACCTTCGTGCGGAACGGTCCCAACCCCATGTACGAGCCACTCGGCAGCTACCACATGTTCGACGGCGACGGCATGTTGCACGGGATCACCTTCGGCGACGACGGCGTGTCGTACCGGAACCGGTGGATCCGCTCCCGCGGCCTGGGTGCCGAGATGCGCCACGGCGGTGCGATCTACAGCGGACTCAGCGAGTTGTCGCACTACCCGGACCGCGCGCTGGTCGGCGACGCCGGACCGGTGAAGAACCCCGCCAACACCCACATCGTGCGCCACGCCGACCGTTGGCTGGCGACGTGGGAGGGCGGGCTGCCCACCGAGGTGACACCGTCGCTCGACACCGTCGGGGAATACGACTTCGACGGTCGACTCCGTAGCTCGATGACGGCACATCCCCGCATCGATCCGCGGACCGGCGAGATGTTCTTCTTCGGGTACTCGCTGCTCGAGCCGTACCTCCGCTACCACGTGGTCGACGCATCCGGTCGGCTCGTGCACAGCGTCGATCTCGACCTTCCGGCACCGGTGATGATGCACGACTTCATCATCACCGAGGAGCACGCGGTGTTCCTCGACTCGCCGATCGTGTTCGACCTCGAGGCGATGGGCACGGGACCCCTGGTGCAGTGGCGGCCGGAGAACGGGACCCGGATCGGTGTGATGCCACGTCTCGGTTCGGCCGACGACATCCGTTGGTACGAGATCGAGCCCGGGCACGTCCAGCACTTCTGGAACGGGTGGGTCGACGGCAACCGCATCGAGTTCTCCGGTTCGCGTCTGGCCGCGCCGGACTTCGGCATCGATCCCACTGCGCCGCTCGACCAACAGTCGGCCGACAACCAACCAGGGTCCCCGGCGAGCTTCTGGGTGGACCTCGACTCGGGTGATGCCGGTTGGGAAGCGCTCGACGAGCTCCCCGGTGACTTCTGCCGGTTCAACGACGACTACAACGGGGTCCGGAGCCGGTACGCGTACCTGTCGGCGTTCGGCGGCGACGTCGGCGATCCCGGAGACTTCGACACGGTGGTCAAGTACGACCACGACACGGGGGCGAGGACCATGTGGCACTCGGGCACCGACGGCCACATCGGCGAATCGGTGTTCGCCCCGAACCCCGACGGGTCGTCCGAGGACGACGGTTGGCTGCTCAACGCCGTGTACTACGCCGACACCGACCACACCGACGTCTGCGTACTCGATGCCCGTGACGTCGAGGCCGGGCCGGTCGCGCGGATCCGCATGCCGCGCCGGATCCCGTTCGGATTCCACGCCAACTGGTTCGCCGCGGGCTGAGACGGTCGGTCAGATCACCCGCTCGTTGCCACCGTCCACGGCGACCGTTCAACCCATGATGGCGCGGGCGTTGTCGCGCAGGAACGAGACGATCTCGGCCGGCGCCGTGGCGGGGGAGCCGGCGTCGAACGGCGGCTGCGGGTCGTACTCGATGCCCAGCTGGATCGACTGGGCGATGTCGCTTCCTGCGATGTGTGCGGCGAGGGCGAGCGCCATGTCGATACCCGACGAGACGCCGGCGGCGGTGACGATGCGACCCTGTTCGACGACCCGCTGCGAGGTCGGGATCGCGCCGAAGTCTCGGAGCTGGTCCAGGTACAGCCAGTGGCTGGTGGCGGAGAGTCCATCGAGCATGCCCGCCGCAGCGAGGATGAGTGAGCCGGTACAGACCGACGTCGTGAACGTCGAGGTCCGGTGCGCGTTCCGGAGCCACTCGTGCAGTGGACCGTCGGTCATCTGGTCGGCCTGGCCCGGACCACCGGGGACGACGATCACGTCGGGCGACGTCATGTCGCCGAGCGAGGCGTCGGCACGGAGGCCGAGGCTGCCAGCGTCGTTGCGGATCTCGCCCGGTGACTCGGCCACGAACGTGACGGTCGTGTCGGGGAGGTTCCGCAGCACCTCGTACGGGCCGATCGCGTCGAGCGCAGTGAAGCGTGGGTACAGCACGATGGACACATCCATGGAGACTCCTTCGGTCGGGCCGACGAGCGATCAGGACTGCGTCGGCGATGGCATGGACCCGCCGATCCTGGCACCTCCGCCGAACGGCCGATGGTTCTGGTGTGCGCTCGACACCACCAGATGGCAGATCTGCTGGCCAGAACGGTTGCTGGTCGGTTCTGTGGCGTCAGTCGAGCAGTTCGTGGAGCGATGCGACGTGGCCGTGGTCGCGAGATCGGCAGAGCCCTCGGGGATCGAAGTGGACCGATGGCATCCCGGCGGCGCGAGCGCCGAGCACGTCGAAGTGAACGCTGTCTCCCACATGGAGGGTCCGTGGTGCCGCGGTGCCCAGGGCCTCCAACGCGGGTGTGAAGATCGCCGGGTCGGGTTTCGCGATCCCGATCGCACCGGAATCGACGATTGCGGCCACCGCGACGAGCGGACCGTCGCCGACCTGACAGACGCCGGCCGCCGCCAGCGTATGGGCCACCGTGCCGTCGGCGTTGCTCACGATCGCCATCGGGATCCCGTGGGCGGCCAACGCGTGCAGGCCGGGGACGGAACCCTCGATCGGCTCACACCACAGGCCCGAGGGTCCGAAGAGCGACTCGACGGCGGCAACGCCAGCTGCGTGCGCGTCGCCCGCCAGACCGACGTGGTGGACGAACGCAGGGACGTAGGCACCAAAGGTCTCGGGTTCCGATCGGGCGACGTCGACCGCGTGCATGGCCCGGTAGTGACCGTCCCAGAAGCTGCCGCGGTCGACGTCGAGCCCTGCGTCTGCGAGTGCGTCGGCGAGCCGGTCGTGGCTCGGAACGGTGAAGACGCCGCCCACGTCGAGTGTGAGGGCGTCGATGCCGTCGAGGCGGCTCACGGACCGTCGGCCCGGTTCTCCTCGTCGGCCTCCATGCGGTCGACCCGGCGTCGCGCGATCACGAGCAACACGGCGAACACGACCAGCGGCGCCAGCACGAACAGGATCTCGTCCCAGCCGCCCTCGTGCGCGAAGAAGGTCATTCCTCGATGACCCGATCGACCAACGGAAGGACGCGGAACCGCAGCTGCTCGGTGAGCGCCACCTGGGTGGTGGTCCGCTCGATCCCGCCCGACGCGAGCATCCGACCGATGAGGGACTGGAGGTCGGCGTTGGTCGGCGCGACCACCCGGCACAGGAGGTCGCCGCCGCCGGTCGTGGTGTGCACCTCGAGTACCTCGGGGACGGTGGACAGGTGCGAGACGACCGATTCGAGTGCGCCCTGGGAGATCTCGAGGGTGATGAACGCCAACACTTCGTAGCCGAGACGGTGCAGATCGAGGTCGGGACCGAAGCCGGTCACCACACCGCGCTCGCGCAGCTTGTCGAGGCGGGCCTGCACCGTTCCCCTCGCCACCTGGAGCTGTCGGGCCAACTCCATCACCCCGGCCCGAGAGTTCTCTGCGATCGCCCGCAGGAGTCGGGCATCCAACACATCGATCTCAGACGTCACCCGAAGCGGTCTATCACAGTGCAGATCGCGAGCCCCGGGTCGATCGAACTGACGATTCGTCCGACGATCAGAGCGGCAGGACGTTGCCTTGACCGCCGGGAAGCAGCGGCAGAACCTCCCGCACGATCTCGCCGACCCCGTTGGTCGTGTCGTCGACGATTCCCGAGACCTCGTCGAGCGTCTCGGAGACGATTCCCGAAACCGACTCGCTCGGTGGGCCGATCACCGGGTCCAGGAGCGGCGGCGTCGTGGTCGATGGTGGCGGGGGGACGGTCGGTAGCGAGGGGTTCGACGGCGGCGTGGACGTCGTCGACGATGGGTCCCTCGGCCTCGCCGGGCGTACAGCCCCGCCGTCGTCTTCCGGTTCGGTTGTCGGTCCTGAGGACGCGGCGTCTGTGGGGGACTCGTCGGTCGTGTCGTCTGTTGGTGTCGGGCGTGCCTCGCGGTAGCGGTCGACGTCGCCCACATCGGCTGGCGAGCTCACCGCCGGAGGTTCCTGCGCTGTGTCGGCGGCGGCAGAGTCCGGCGTTGCGACCAGGGCGAGGGCGACGGCACCGACGAGCGCAGGCGGTACCGACCCGCCAGAGATCGCGCTGCCGAGTTGGATGGCCTGGCTCACCGGTCGGGAGAGCGGCAAGGACAACAGCCACGATGCCGGGCCCAGGGCCCGGTGCAGCTCGGGTACCGAGACCCGCATGAAGGCTCGAACGATGACGGGATCGAAGTGGGATCCCGCGCACGACACGAGTTCTTCCCGGGCGTCCTCGGTGGACATCGGCTTCTTGTACGAACGCGTCGCCGTCATGACCTCGAATGCGTCGGCCACGGCCACGATCCGGCCGCTCGTGGCGATGCTCTCGCCCGCGAGCCCCTCCGGGTAACCGTCCCCATCGAAACGCTCGTGGTGCTGGTCCATTGCGTGGATCCAGTCGCCCAGCCACGGTTGGAGACTCCCGGCCAGCGCCGGCCCCGCACCCGGATGCTGCTTGAGGATGTTCCACTCATCGGCACTCGGTCGGCCGGGCTTGTTCAGGATGTGCGCCGGCACCTCGATCTTGCCGAGATCGTGCAGCAAGGCGGCCCACTCGAGCTTGTCCCGGTCCGAGCCAATGATCTCGAGCTCGTCCGCGACCAGCATCGTGACCGCGCGTACCCGTTCGCTGTGCCCTCTGGTTCGGCGGTCGTGGACGGTGAGTGTCGTGACCAGCGTGAGGACCTGCGCGGCGATGGACGCGTCGTCGGCGTCGCCCGACTGTGCCCGCCGGCTCAGCTGCTTGGGGCTGGCGGCGCGCAGCGCGATGCCGAGGCGGCTGGGAACGCGGTCGGGAAACAGCAAGGACAGCCGCAGCAGGAGACTGAGCGGCAACAGTCGTCGCATCGCGCGTTGGCCGATCACGAGGACCGCGATCGCCAGCGGCAGCGACAGCAGGGCTGCGGCGAGCCACGGCATCGATGGGTACGACCGCTGGAGCCATCGACTCGCGACCCCCGACACCACCGAGCACGCCACCGCAGGAAGCAGGTAGACGGCGACCTTGACAGCGAACGCGAGACGCGGACGTGCCGCCCAGCGATATTCCTGCTTCAGTGGCATGCCGTCCGCCCTCGCCTCAGACGCCGATCCAAGCGTCGATCGGCCTACTCCGGAGGGTGATCGACCGACGTCGCAGGAACCTTGAGGAATCGGTGAAGATTTTCTTTCGATCGGTGGACGGCGACCAGCGCATCTCGTGGGTTTCCGCAGGGGCGGGTGCTACATTGCCCGACTTCCGGGGCCGTTAGCTCAGTTGGCTAGAGCACCTGCATGACGCGCAGGGGGTCGGGGGTTCGAATCCCTCACGGCCCACGCAAACTCCCAGGTCACAGGCCTGGGGGTTTGTTCTGTCCGGGCTCGAACGGGTCGAGGGGAGCCAAAAGGGGAGCCAAAGGGGAGCCAAAGGGGAGCCATTTTCGGGTCCCGATCGACGTCCTCGGGAGGTTGCCAAGGCCTCGATCCGTGGCAGTTGTCGCCAGGATTTCGCCTCGGACGCGAGCGAGTCCGGGCAGCGAAGCGGAGCGCGGCCGGTTCCGTTGACCCGAGACGTGGAAAAAATGTCTTGCACACCGAGTCGGTGTGTTGAAATAGTGGCCCAATGAGGGGCATCTCACTTCCCGACGGTCTCGCCAGTGCGATTTTCTACTCGGCGGTATTCGCCGGAGTCGTTTATGCGGTTCGTCGCACGAACGGACCGCTGGTTCGCCTTGCCACTCGTTTCGTCACACCTCGAGTTCCTCCTGTGTCCGGTCGGTGCACGCCTGCCGAGACCCTTGATCGACGAGCTGGCCCGGCGACACATGAGGATTGGGATGACTTCCGAAATGTGCGTAGGTCTGCTCCAGGCCGAGTCATTATCTACGGCCTCGCGTTGGTGGGCATGTCGAGCGTCGGTGTCATGGTTCGCGACTCGATGCTGTTCGTGGCGAGCGGGGTGGCCTTGGGCGTGGCCGTCGTGTTGCTCGGCAAGTTCTTCGCTCTGTGGCCGCGACTCCTCAGCTCCCTGACAGCTGTGCTGACTGTCCACTACAGCATCACGGCATGGCTGGTCACCTCGACCTCCACCGACGCTGTGGCCGCATGGGTCGGCTGGACCGCTGTTGCACTCACGGTGGCGATCGCCGTCGGGGCTGTCGGTGGGCTTCTCGCGTTGGCAGTCGCTCCATCGAGCGCAATTGGTTGGAGGCTGGTAGGTGCAGGTCTCATCGGCATTGGTTTCGCCAATCTGGCGTCACTTCTTTTCGACGACCAGAGCTTGTTGGTGGTTTCCTTCTTCGAGCTGGCCGTTGCCATCTCGACCTACGCCGCGTTCCTGGCAGGTGGCGCGTGCTTCGCAGCGCCGCCGGCTGTCGGGCCGTCGACTGGCGAGGTCGAGTCGTGAATCGACGCTCGACGAAGGCTCAAGGCGTAGAAAGGGACGGCGGGGTCTCGGCGACCCGTGCGGAGCTATTGGAGTTCTTCCTGGGTCAAGGAGCGGGGTGGGCCAGTCCGAACGATGTCGCATCGAGTATTGGCAGAACGCCGAAGTCTGCTCGTGACCACCTGCAGACGCTTCACTGCGACAGTTGGGTGGAGTGCCGACAAGGCAGCAATCGGTCCGGCCGCGGCGCCTCGCCATACGAGTACCGCCTCACCTCAGCTGGTCGGAAGCGCGCTCGGACCTACGTGGATGCTCAGCGCGCCATCAGCGCGCTCAACAGTCGACTCCGTAACGCAGCCGAGAGCATCCCGGCGGCCACGGCTCGCCCCCTTCCCCGGCCACAGCTGAGCGGGGGCGGCTGACGCTGCCGGATTGCGACTGGCCATTCAGCGGCGCGAGTGGGGTTGTCTCGCCAGCACGCTTCGTACGCAGAACGGTTCCGCCGGCTCTGATCTTTTCTCCGGACACACCCTTGCAGGTGCCCCTCCGGGGCACCTGCAGAGCGCTGAGATCGCGCGGTCCGTGAGGATCGGTGGTCACGGGCCGATGTCCACACCGGGTCCTGCAGGATCGCCGAACATGCGCTCCATCGGGCCCACCGCGGCATCGACGGTTCGGGAGATCGGGTGGCGGTAGTGCTTGAGGAGCATGCGGGTGTCGGTGTGGCCGAGGAGGTCGGCGATCTGTTCGAGCGGAACTCCCGAAGCCGAGAGCAGGGAGGCGGCCGAGTGGCGGAGCTCGTTCGGTGACCAGCGGCCGAGACCCGCTGCCTCGGTGAGCGCGTTGAGGTCTCGTCGGAGGTTGCTCGGGCTCATCGGGGTGCCGATGGTCGTGGGGAAGACCAGGTCGAGGTCGGTCCAGGTCGTGCCGGCTCGTGACCGTTCGTCCGCCTGGATCCGCTCGTGCGCCTTCAACGCCTCGACGACCAGCTCCGGCAGCACGAGCGCTCGGCGGGACTTCGGGGTCTTGGGGTCGCCGAGCACGAGTCTCTCGCGACCGTCGGTTTCGGAGATCCGTTTGCGGGACTAGGCGATCGTGATGACCCGCTGGTCGAGGTCGACGTCGGCCCAGCGCAGTCCGCACAGTTCGCCTGGCCGGAGGCCGAGCATGAGCCCGACGGTGATCAGGGCGCCGAGGCGGTCGCCGCGGGCGACGGCAAGGAGTCGCTGTGCCTGGTCGATGCTCTGCGATCGTCCGACTCGGGGAGCCCGCGCGCCGGCGGGCATCTCGGACAGTTCGGCGGCGTTGCGCACGACGATCTCGCGGCGTTGGGCGTGTTTGAGTGCCATGACGAGCACCGAGCGGACTCGCATGACGCTGTTGCGGGCGAAGCCGTCTTGGGCGAGGCGGTTGAGGAGCGCTTCGATGTTCTCGGGTGAGAGGTCACGGAGCCGATGACTCCCGAGTGCCTCGATGGCGTGGCCTGCCGCCCATCGGTAGCTGCTGATCGTGGAAGGGGACTGCACGCGGCTGCGGGCGGGCAGGACGTGGGTGAGCCAATGTTCGAGGAACACGCCGAGGGTGATCGATCCATCGCCAGTCGGGAGCCCGTCCTCGAGGTGGCGTTGCAGCTTGCGGAGTTTGTTGCGCACTTCGGTCTTGGTCCGGCCGACGACCTTGCGTCGGCTTCGTTTGCCCGTGCCGTCGGGTGGGAGGTCGACCATGCCGACCCATCGGTCTCGTTCGTCTTCGTAGAAGATCGATCCTTCGCCGTGGCCGCGTCTGCCCATCGCTGTTCTCCAAGTCGGAGTGAGGGGGCAGCCGGAGCGCCGAGGCGAGCACACGCTCGCGGAGAGTCGATCGTAGGACTACGACGCCCGTTGTCCGCGGAGGCGATCAACGAAGGCCTCTGCCGCGGACGTGGGGATACGAGCTGCCCGGCCGATGTGGACGACCTCCAACTCCCCAGCCGAGATCAGTTCGTAGATCGTCGTGCGCCCCACACCGAGCAGCCGAGCGGTCTCGAGGACCGTGAGGAGCAGGGGAGCGGGCTGTGCCTCGGCTCGGTCGAGATCGGCCAGGTCGCTCACGTCGACATCCAGGTCGAGGAGTCCGACGCGGTCGAGACGGAGGCGTTCCGCTCACGATGCGTGAGCCGCAGTTTTCCGGAGGGAAACCTGCAAGGGTGTGTCCGAGGAAAAGATCGCATCGGCACACGCGTGCTGGACACGCAGCGTGCGTTCGGCGCGGATGTGGCGGTGGCTCGACTTCGGGTGTGATTGATCGCATGTCTCCAATAGGCCGTTCCCGGCGCTTGGCTCATGCAACGAACCGGGCGAGGTGGTGTTCGGGCCACCCGACATGACGAACTGGTTGAGAAAAGATCGCGAACCGAACGAGACGGCGGATCCAACCGGTGAGCGCACTGGTCCTGTGAAGTACCGAGTCTCTCGATCACAGGAGCACCACCGTGCCGGGCATCCTCACCCACGAACAGAAGCAGCTCGCGTTTCGTCTCCG
>JBBKVY010000204.1:0-4218 GCA_037968675.1 Acidimicrobiales bacterium
GTCCGGGCCCAGAGGTGCATGCCACGGCGTCGATGTCGTCGGCGCTCACGCCCGCCTGCACCATGGCCTCGGCCAACACCGGGTTGAGCATCTCGACGTGGGCCCGCGACGCGATCTCCGGGACGACTCCGCCGTAGCGCGCGTGTCGGTCCACCTGGGACGAGATCACCGACGACAGCACGGTCGTGCCGTCGCGAACCACGGCCGCCGCCGTCTCGTCGCACGAGCTCTCGATGCCGAGCACGGTGTGGGCGTCGGGGAACTTCATCGGATGTGGTCTCCGGGGTCGGCCGTCGGGAGCGCCGCGTCGATCGCGAGGAGCCGCGCCCGGTACTCGGGGGTGTCGATGTCGTTCGCCCACATGATGAGGGCGTCCTCGTGATCTCGCCGCGGCGGGCGAGAACCTGGCGGGGGGTCAGGGTTCGTGTGCGCATCGTCCGGGGGGTAGTAGGCCCCGCGTACCCCGGCCGGGACGAAGCCGAAGCGGCGATACAGACCCTGGGCCGCCTCGTTGGACACCCGCACCTCCAGGGTCAGTGCCCCGACCCCCTCGGCCAGCGCTCGGCGGGCGAGTTGGAGCATCAGCCGGGTGGCGACGGCGTGGCGTCGATACGACTGGTCGACGCCGACGTTGGTGATGTGGCCGTCGCCCGCGACGATCATCAGCCCGCCGAAGCCGATGAGATCGGTGCCCGAACGGGCCACCACGTACGCCCGCGAGTCGCGGAGACGCAGCTCGGACGAGAAGAGACTCGACGACCAGGGCCGCGGGTTCACAGCCTGCTCGATACGGAGCACGCCTCGTAGGTGCCGGCGGCGCATCGGCTCGATCGTGACCGGGAGGTGGCCGTTCCTGGGCACGCGACGTTCCATGACCATCAGCTCGACCCGTCCCGGGTGACCCAGTTGATCTCGGCGTCGGGCGCACGCAGATAGAGCGGCTCGAGCTGCCAGGGCTGCACGAAGTCCTCTCGGATGGCACGGGCATGGGCGAGCTGGACCAGCGACGCGGCGTTGGGATGGGCGAGGTACTGCTCTGCGACCTCGACCCGCACCATGTCGTCCCATTCGTCGGCGTAGCGGAGGGCGCCGTCGCCGACCAGGAGGTACTCGGAGTCGCTGGCCTGGAGCTCGGCGCGCAACTCCTGCGGTGACGAGACCTCGGGCCCGGCGATGCGCTGCACGCCCCCGGGCGTGGGCCGATAGCGGGCGTGGTAGACCTCGCCGCGTCGTGCGTCGACGACGGCCACGATCTCCCGGGTCGTGTGACGGACGGGCCAGGCCAGGAGATCGAGACTCGAGATGCCGACCATCGGTACGCGGAGCGCATGTGCCATTGCCTTGGCCGCCGCGATCCCGACGCGCAGCCCGGTGAACAACCCGGGCCCGATGTCGACGGCGATGACCGAGAGTTCGCTCAGTTCGACGCGCGCCTGCTTGCGCACGAAGTCGATCGAGGGAACGAGGTTCTCGGCGTGGCGCTTCCCACGAGCCGAGTGCGCCGAGGCGAGCACCCCCTCGTGGCCGCCGATGGCGCAGCCGACCTGTTGCGTCGCCGTGGTCACGCCGAGGATGAGCACTACGCCACCGCCCACGCGTCGAGCGACTCGGTCAGGATCCGTTCGCGCGCCGACCAGCGACTCCCGACGCACCGGAACTCGAGGTCGCGGTCGTCGTCACCGTCGCCGTAGCTGAAGCGCACCTCGAGGTAGTCCGCCGGCATCGCCGCAGCGATCGCATCGCCCCACTCGATGACCAGCACTCCCCCGCTGTCGAGCAGCTCGGGGACACCGATGTCCTGCATCTCCGACAGCCGTTCCAGGCGGTAGACGTCGAGATGATGGAGCGGCAGACGGCCTTCGTAGTGACGAGCGAGGGTGAACGTCGGGCTGGTGATCTGTTCGGCGACGCCGAGCGCGCGCCCGAATCCCTGCGTGAACGCGGTCTTTCCCGCGCCCAGGTCACCTGCGAGCAACAGGACGTCGCCCGCTTCGACGATGTCGGCGATCGCCGCCGCGAGTGCACGCGTCGCGTCGACACCGTCGGTACGCGCGCGTGGGTCCATGGACCCGGAGACTAGTGCTGGCCCCCGTCAGCGACGGCGGTGGACAGCGACGCGATCGCCTCCTCGACGGCGGCGATGGTCATCGTTCGCACGAGGGCCACCTCGCACTCCACGGCACCTGTGGCGGCCACGACGAAGGCGTCGCCGTCCGCAGCAGTGTGGCTCGGCGCGACAGACCGAGCCAGACCGTCGTGTGCGGACTGTGCGGCGAGGTGGCATCCGACCTTGTCGACGACGCCGTTGGTGGCGACGACACCGATCGTGGTGTTCTGGAACATGTCTCCGGTGCCGCCGTCGAGGACCCCAGCCGGGGTCGCGCCGGGCTCGCCGAACGCGTTGACCGCAACCAGCGCGGCAACGATGACGTCACCCGAGCGAACGGTGGCGGAGACGAGCGCGCCCGGCCTGCGATGGTCCGGGCCCCGCCACTTGGACACCGTGGCGCCGGTGCCCGCACCGACCGCGCCGAGCGCAGGCGCGTCGGGACTGGCCGCCTCTGCCGCGGCGAGGCCGTCGGCTGCGGTGGGTCGGATCGAGCCGTCGCCCACTGCCAGGTCGAAGAGGCCCATGGCGACGACGATGGGCACCGGACCCCCGACGGTCTCGAAGCCCTGTCCCCGTGCTGCGAGCCACGCCATCACGCCGTCGGCGGTGGCCAGGCCGAATGCCGACCCGCCGGTCAGCACCGCTGCATCGATGCGCTGGACCATCCTGGTCGGGTCGAGGAGCGCGAACTCACGGGTCGCCGGAGCACCCCCACGGACCTCGCCGGACGCCACCGTGCCCTCGGGGAACAGCACCACGGTGCAACCGGTCCGAGCGTCGGCATCGGTCGAATGACCGACGCGGATTCCGTCGATGTCGGTGATCACACGTATCGCCGTTCGACTCGCGCCGAGAGATCGCACACGACCTCGTACCCGATCGTGTCGAGCAAACCGGCAACGTCGTCCGCCGTGATCGACTCGTCGCCTTGGGAGCCGATGAGCACCGCCTCGTCGCCGACCTCGACGCTGTCCTCCGGGCCACAGCCCACCACGATCTGATCCATCGTGACGACACCGAGGATGGGACACCGGCGGCCACCGATGAGCACGGCGCCACCGACGGATCCGAGCCGGCGGCGGAGGCCGTCGGCGTAGCCGACCGGGATGGTGGCGACGACAATGTCGGACGCGACGGTGAGGCGGTGCCCGTAGGAGATCCCGTCGCCGGCCGCGACCCGCTTCACGAACCGGACCGGCGCCGTCCACCGGAGGGCCGGGCGGAGGTCGGCCATCCCGGCCATCGACCGGGCGGGCGGAACCCCGTAGAGCGCGATCCCGACCCGAACGAGGTCGTAGCGAGCACGCGGGTGGGCGATGGTCCCCGCCGAGTTGGCGGCGTGACGGAGCCCGGGGTCGATCCCGGCGGACTGCATGGACGCGAGCGCGTCGTCGAAGCGATCGAGCTGTTCGTCGGTGGTCGACACCTCGGGTTCGTCGGCCCGGGCGAGGTGGGTCATCGTGCCCGCGAGAACGACCCCATCGGCGCCGGCGATCCGACCCGCGAGCTCGACGGCCCTGGATGGCTCACACCCGACCCGTCGCATCCCGGTGTCGATCTTGAGGTGGACCGGCACCGGCGCCGTGCCCACCGTGGTCGCCCTCGACGAGATGGTGTCGATGGTCTCCTCGCGATAGACGGTGAGGTGCAGGCGCATGGCGAGCGCGGCATCGATCTCCTCGGGTCCGGGTTCGCTCAGGAGCAGGATCGGTGCATCGACTCCCGCCGTTCGGAGCACGCCCGCCTCGGCGACCTGCGCGACGGCGAGCCACGTGGCCCCGGCATCGAGGGCGGCGCAGGCGACGGGGACACTGCCGTGGCCGTAGCCGTCGGCCTTCACGACCGCGCAGGTCTGCGCAGAACCGGCCAACGCATCGAGCGCACGGACATTCGATGCGATCGCATCGAGGTCGACGGTGGCGATCGAGGTACTCATGCTGCGCCGTGGATCCGGGAGAGCGCCGCCGGCAGGCGTGCGATGACGTCCGACGCGATCGTGCCGACCGGCGGCGCCAGCGTGCCCGCGGTGGCGTGGACGTGCGCGCCGACGGCGGCCGCATCGAAGCCGTCCAGTCCGGCCGCCAGCATCGCGGCGATCACCCCGGTCA
>JBBKVY010000205.1:0-15403 GCA_037968675.1 Acidimicrobiales bacterium
CGTCAGTGGGGATGGGGGCCGGGTCAGTGGAGGGCGGAGGCGACGGCGCCGAACCGGGCGAGCGACGAGGGGTCCTGGGCGAAGAAGTCCTCGGCGAAGTAGAGGATGAGGCGGTCGGCGATGCCGTCGTACTTGTCGCCGAGCGCGTCGGCCAGGCCGTCCCAGGTGGACTCGACCGTGTAGTGCTCGAGCATCTCGTCGGTGATGAGCGATGCCATGCCCACGAGGTCGCCGGCCTTGAGCCTGTCGTTGAGTGCTGCCGACGTGCCGTCGAAGCCCAGCATGTCGAACATGAACCCGTAGTTCTTCGTCGAGCCGTAGAAGCCGATCTGGAAGCGGGCGCGATCGCGCCACGGCGCCCGCTCCTCGTCGGTGTCGCCCACCACGGTGAAGACAGGGACCGACAGGGTGAGATCATCGATCGATCGTCCGGCGCCCTCGGCGCCGTCACGCAGACCCGGGAGCAGCCGTTGGTCGAGATACGGGCGCGAATGGAACGGATGGACATGGACTCCGTCGGCGACCGCGCCCGCCATGCGAACCATCCACGGGCCCACGGCCGCGACGTCGACGGGCGGGTCGTCGAACTCGATCGCCCCGGGAGACCACATCTCCGGGAGCAGTGAGAGCTCGTGGAACTCGCCGTCGAATGCCAGGCGCTCGTCGCCACGGAAGGCGGGGAAGATCGACTTCACGGCCTGGATGTACTCACGGATGCGTGGGCCCGGCGGATCGAACTCGACGCCGTAACGCCGCTCGATGTGCGCACGGACCTGCGTTCCGAGACCGAGACGGAACTTCCCCTGGGTCACGTCCTGCAACTCCCACGCGACCTTGGCCGTGACCATGGGACTGCGCGGGAACGCGACCGCGATGCCGGTGGAGTACTCCAGTGACGGCGCGGCGAGCGCCGCAGCGGCGACAGACAAGTACGCCGTGCGGCCTGACTCGACGAACACCATGCCGTCGAGACCGGCCGACTCGACCGCGACGGCGAGGCGCTGGACGTCGGGGAGCTTGCGGCCCGCCGCCATGACGTGGAGTTCCATGTCCGGAGTCTGCCCGCTCCGTCCAGGCGACGATCGTTCGTGACAGGGTTGACGCCATGGCATCACCGCATCGGACCGGGTTGATCGAGGTGGACGACGGCATCTTCGCCTACCTCCAGGCGGATGGCGGGTGGGGCTGGAGCAACGCCGGCCTCGTCACCGACGGCGACACGTCCCTGTTGGTCGACACGCTCTTCGACATGACCCTGACCCGGGCCATGCTCGACTCGATGGCGTCGATCACCGGTTCGGCCCCGATCGGAACCATCGTCAACACCCACGCCAACGGCGACCACTGCTACGGCAACGGTGCGGTCGACGCCGAGGAGATCATCGCGTCCGAGTCGTCGGCCCGAGAGATGGACGAGGTGCCGGCATCGATGCTCGCCGGGCTGCTCGAGATGGCACCGGAGATGGGCGAGGTCGGCGCCTACTTCCAACGCATCTTCGGGACGTTCCGGTTCTCCGAGGTGGAACCGGCACCGCCGACCCGCACCTTCAGTGGATCCTTGTCGATCATGGTCGGCGACGTCTCCGTCGACCTGGTCGAGGTCGGGCCGGCGCACACCGGTGGTGACGTCCTGGTCGAGCTCCCCCATCGGGACACCGTCTTCACGGGCGACATCCTCTTCAACCGCGGGACTCCCGTGGTCTGGGCCGGCCCGTTCGGCAACTGGATCGCGGCATGCAACCGGATCATCGACGCCGGCTGGGGCACCATCGTGCCCGGCCATGGTCAACTCGCGACGGCCGACGACGTGCGGACGCTGCGGGACTACCTGGCCTGGCTGTTGGAGGAGGTCCGTCCCCGGCAGGCATCAGGCATGACCGTCGAGGAGACCATCGCCGACATCGACCTCGGCGCATGGGCCGACCTCGGCGACTCGGAGCGACTGGCGGTCAACGTCGACACCGCGTTCGCCGAGCTCGACCCCGATCACGGGCGAGCCGATGCCGTGACGAGCTTCACCCGGATGGCGGCACTGGCCCGCTGAGCTAGCTGCGCTTCCGCTCGCGCTCGCCATCGGCAGAATTCCAACTCCGGATCACCATCTGGTCACCCTCGACCGTCGCGGCCGACATCTCGGTGACGTCGATGCGGAACGCGTGGGCGCCACTCGCTCCGTGCTGTGCTTCCCATTCGGGCCACGCGCGCTGGATCTCTCCGAGATCGTGGATCTCGTCCGCCACCCCGGCAATCTTGGCGTCGGCCTCGGCCATGTCGGTGTCGAGCGGCGCGCTGTGAAACGCGCATCGACCGTCGCGCTGGAGGTCTCTCGCCTTCAGCGCGCCTCCCATGGAGCCGATCCACATGTCGCCATCGGCGAAGACGACCTCGGTGCCGCTGATCCGCGGTGAGCCATCGCGCCGCAGCGTCGCCATCGTCTTGTGGAGGTGGGCGTCGAACCGAGCGCGCACGACTGCGGCGAGTTCGGGCGCTGCGTTCTCGATCTCCTTCCAGGAAGCCATGCCGGGACCATATGGCTCGGCCGTGACCGCTACCTCGGATCCTGGATCGACACCGTGCCCTGCGCCGCAGCGCACAGGCGGTCGCCGTTGGTCAGGTCGATCCGCACGACGGCCATGCGACGGCTCATGGCGATGACCGTCGCCTCGGCTCGGATGACGCCATCGCGGACCGGACGGAGCAGGTTGAGCTTGAACTCGGTCGTCGCAGCCCACTGGCCGCGCCCCATCACCGGATACATGACCGATCCGAGCACGTGATCGGCGAGGGCGGAGACGACACCGCCGTGGAGCGTGCCGAACGGAGTGAGCAGGTCGTCTCGGACGTCGACCTCGGCCACCATCGTTCCGGCGCCGAGGGAGACGTGCCGGATGCCCAGGTATCCCATCAACCCCTGTTCGATGAGTTCGGTCGCCGCCAACATCCCCTCGGCGACATCGGGGTCGTAGTTCGGGAAGTCGAGCACGGTCACCTTCTAGTTCGGCGTGAACTCGGCTCGCAGATGCTTGATGCCGTTGATGAAGTTCGACTTCAGGCGGTCGGGTTCACCCACTGCGTGGATGTCGGGGAGGCGCTGGTGGAGCTCACGGAACATGAGCGTGATCTCCCGACGGGCGAGGTGCGCGCCGAGGCAGAAGTGCGGACCGGGGCCCCCGAAACCGACGTGGTCCTTGACGGTCTCGAGCGGACGCGACAGGTCGAAGCGGTGCGGGTCGGCGAACACGGCGGGGTCACGGTTGGCCGCGTTGTACCAGAGGACGACCTTCTCGCCGGCGGAGAACTCGCGCCCGCCGAGCATCGTCCCGTCGGTCGTGCAGGTCCGCCGGAAGTGGATGACCGGCGTGGAGTACCTGACGATCTCCTCGACCGCCTGCGGGGCTCGGGCATCGAAGTCGTCCCACCACCACTGCTTCTGCTCGGGATGTTGGCTCATCCAGTGCATGCCGTGGGCGATGGCGTTCCGCGTGGTCTCGTTGCCAGCGACGACCAGGAGGACGAAGAACGAGCCGAGCTCCTCGTCGGTGAGCACACCGTCACCCTCGTCCTGCGCGTTGACGAGCAACGAGATGATGTCATCGCCAGGGTTCTTGCGACGCTCGGCGCCGAGCTCGGCGACCATGGAGGTGAGGTCCTGGCCCGCCTGGAACAGCGAACCCATGACCGCCATCGGGTCCTGGTTCGGGACGTACTCCTCGTCGCCCAGGCCCAGGATGATGTTGGTCCGGTCGAAGATGTACTTCTCTTCCGATCGGGGGATGCCCAGCAGGTCGAGGATGATCCGCAGCGGGAGCAGGGCAGCAACGTCGGTGACGAAGTCGCATTCACCCTTCTCGGCGATCTCGTCGACGATCTCGACGGCAGCGCGCTCGACGTCGTGCTTGAGGTTCTCGAGCACGCGGGGTGTGAAGCCGCGTGCGACGATCTTGCGCTGCTTGGCGTGACGGGGATCGTCCATGTTGATGATCGATCCGAGGAACTCGAGCATCTCGTCGGGAACGTCGCCGATGTTGGAGCCGCCCTGGCCCGAACAGAACAGGGCGGCCTTCCGGCTGGCCTCGACGACATCGGCGTGACGGGTCAGCGCCCAGTATCCGGGTCCCTTCGGGAGTACGCCGAGGTCGGGCTCCTCGAAGAACTTGACCGGCTCGTCGGCGCGCATGGCGTCGAAGACGGCGTCACGTTCGTCCCAGGGCCGGAGCCAGAACTCCGGGTCCGACAGGTCCACTCCATCGAGCATGGTCATGTCGCGGACCATAGTTGACCGTTCGGTCAACTATTCGCAGAACTGACTACCGTCTCCCCATGAGCGACAACGGCCTCCGCATCGAACGCCACGGCGACGTCGAGGTGCTGATGCTCGACCGTCCCGAGGCGCGGAACGCGCTGACCTTCGCGCTCTACGACGCGCTCGAACGAGCGGTGCGCGAGACCACGGCACGATGCCTCGTCATCACCGGAACCGACCCGGCGTTCTGCTCGGGTGACGACGTCACGCAGGTCATGACCGGACCGTCGGGGCCGCCCGTCGAATCGATGGCATCGCGGCGCCGACTGACCCCCGCAGCCGACGCGCTCCTCCACACCGACGTTCCCATCATCGCCGCCGTCAACGGCGCTGCCGTCGGCTGGGGAATGGAACTCGCGCTCATGGCCGACATCCGGATCGCGTCGGATCGAGCGAGGTTCGGTGAGCTCTTCGTCCTCCGAGGGTTGGTGTCCGACGTCGCCGGGCTCGGCCGCCTCGCGCAGCTCGTCGGCCGAGAGAATGCTGCCACCCTCCTCTTCACCGGCGCCGTCATCGACTCCGAGCGGGCCGAGCGGATCGGCATGGTCTCCTCGGTCGTCGATCACGACGAGCTGTTGTTGGTCGCCATGGCGCTGGCGCAGGAGATCGCCGCGAGACCGCCGCTCGCGGTGCAGGCGATCAAGCGCGGACTCCGTGAGGCGCTGGATCCCGACTGGAAGGCGTTGGGGTCCTGGGTCAGCGCGACGCTGGCCGAACTCTTCCAGACCGACGATCACAAGGAGGGCGTCCAAGCCTTCCTCGAGAAGCGACCGCCGGAATTTCGCGGCAGTTGACCGTTGACACCCCGCGTTCCTAGGTATAGGAATGCAAGGTATGAAGGGACAAGCGCTCAAGGGCCATCTCGACCTCTTGGTGCTCGCGGTCCTCGAGGACGGGGCCAAGCACGGCTACGCCGTCATCGACGAACTGCGGGTCCGGAGCGACGAGTCGTTCGATCTCCCGGAGGGAACCGTGTACCCGGTGCTCCACCGGTTGGAGAAGTCCGGACTGCTCCAGTCCGACTGGTCGGTGGTGCAGGGTCGGCGACGCCGCACCTACGAACTGACCAAGAAGGGGCGCGGTGCCCTGGCGGAACAGACGAGGAGCTGGGACGAGTTCACCGCCGCGGTCGGTCGTGTACTCGGAGGCGGAGGTGCCCAATGGCAGACCACCTGACCATCGACGACTATCTCCACGCGATGCGGACGCACCTCCGCAATCGCCACGACCGAGTCGAACTCCTCGACGAGGTCGAGGACCACCTCCGGTCGACAGCAGAACGGCACGTTGCATCGGGCAGGTCACCGGTTGCGGCAGAGTCCGAGACGATCGGCTCCTTCGGTGACCCACTGGTCATCGCCGACGCACTCGCCGACGCGAACGGCGCAGCGGCGGTGCCGACGCACTTCACCCGCTCGATCGGTCGGGTCGCGATGATCGGCTCGCTCGCCTGGGTCGCGCTCCCGGTGGCGTTCTGGTCCTCGCACGTGCTCGAGCAGCGAGGACGAGACTGGGAGGGCACGCCGCAGGTGCTGTTCATGGGCGGGACGGCAAGCCTCGCTGCGGGCGCTTCGATCACCCTCCTGCTCATGTTGGCGCTCCGACAGCGTCACGGCGGCTTCCGGGTGGCAGCGACGGTCGGGGTCGGGGTCTGCGGGCTCGCCGTGGCGGCGTCGATGGTTGCCTGGGCGATCCCGCTGTGGACGGCAATTCTCGCGATCGGTTGCGGCCTCGTCGCCGCGGAGGTCCTCCGCAGGGGTTCTGCGCCCACGGGGTGGGCCGTGACGCTCGCCGCGGCATGGCCCGCCGGCCTGGCGACGCTCGTCCTGCTGCGGAGCATGCAGTTCGGTGAGGTCGACGAGTGGGGTGACTATCCCGCTGCGTATCTCACCGGCATGACGGTCGGCTGCGCGCTCATGACCGCCTCGCTCATCGGCCTCGGGCACTGGCTCGGCAACGAGCAGCCGGTGGACGGCCCCCACGTCGGTTCTGCCATGGCGGGGTGATCAGGCGACGGTCGACGGATGCTGCGCGCGGGCGGCCACCGCAGCGACCGCATCGAGGATCTCTGGGATACGCGCCGCCGGCAGGTCGTGTCCCATGTCGTTGAACATGAGCAACCGGGAGTCCGGGACCGCCTCGGCGATCCGAACGCCGCCGCTCGGCTTGACCAGCGGGTCGACCAGACCGTGGACGACCAGCGTCGGTGCCGTCACCCGACGCAGGCCGGGGACGCGATCGCGACTGGCCATGATGGCGGCGGTCTGCCGCGCCAACCCCTCGGGACGAAAGCTCCGAGCCACTGCGGCTTCGGCCAGCGGCCGGTACTCGTGCTCGTCGAAGTGCGGGCCGGAGATGGTCCGGAACGACTCGACTGCTTGCTCGACGGCGTTCTCCCGTGTCGCCTCCGACCGTCGGGCGAACCGGACCAACACCTTCGCGCTCATGCCGCCAGTGCCATCCCCGGGATTGGACATGATCGACGTGAGGCTGCGAACACGGTGCGGATGCCCGATCGCGAGGGCCTGAGCGACCATGCCGCCCATCGACGCGCCGACGACGTGCGCGGACTCGATCCCCAGCGCATCGAGGAGTCCCGCGGCGTCGTCCGCCAGGTCGTCGATGACGTAGCCCGTCTCGATCGGACGGCGGAACAGCTTGCGCAGGAATGCCTTCACCGGCGACGGCGGCTCCCAGTCGCATGTCGAGCTGAGCCCGGCGTCACGGTTGTCGAACCGGATGACCTCGAAGCCCCTGCCCGCCAGGCCCTCGACGACCTCGTCCGGCCATGCGCTGAGTTGGGCACCGAGCCCCATGATCAACAGCAGTGGTTCGCCGCTGCCCTGGCGCTCGTACTCGAGGGTGAGTTCGCCGACCTCGACCTGTGCCATCAGCGCGGCACGTCCTTCCAGGGCATCTCCTTGTCGACCCTGGGCTCCCCGGGAAGACCGAGCACTCGTTCGCCGAGGATGTTCTTCATGATCTCCGAGGTGCCGCCCTCGATGGAGTTGGCACGCGAGCGGAGGAACATCTTGCGGCTGGAACCGGGCGGTCCCTCGAGGCCCACGGCGTCGGCGCGACGCATGTCGAAGTCGAAGCCGACGAGACCATCGGCTCCGAGCATGTTGACGCAGAACTCGTAGATGTCCTTGTTGACGAGTGCGATCGCCAGCTTCGCGATCGAGGATTCGGGTCCGGGGTTGCCGGCCGTGCGGTTCTGACCGGCCCGCACGTTGGTGAGCCGCAACACCTCCGCCCGAATCCACAGATCCATCAGCTCGTCCCTGGTCACGGGCGTGCGCTGGTGGTCGGCGAGTTCCTCGTTCCAGATGCGTACGACCTCGGCGATGGGCCCGGAGCCTGCGGGACGCGGCCCGCCACCACCACCGCCCCCGATGGAGGTGCGCTCGTTCATGAGCGTGGTCATCGAGACCCGCCAGCCGTCCCCGACGTCGCCGATTCGGTCGGCGTCGGGGATGCGCACCTCGGTCAGATACACCTCGTTGAACTCGGCTTCGCCGGTGATCTGGCGGAGCGGACGGACCTCGACGCCCGGGGCGTGCATGTCGACCATGAAGTAGGTCAGGCCCTTGTGCTTGGGCTGGTCCGGATCGGTACGGGCCACGAGCATGCCCTTGTCGGCGAGGTGGGCCATCGTGTTCCAGACCTTCTGGCCGGTGACGATCCACTCGTCGCCGTCACGGATCGCCTTGCACGCGAGCCCTGCGAGGTCGGAGCCGGCACCGGGTTCGGAGAAGAGCTGGCACCACGAGTCCTCGCCGGTGAACATCGGACGCAGCGTGCGCGACTTCAGGTCGTCCGAGCCGTGGCTGACCACGGTCGGACCCGACAGCGCGAGCCCGAAGAACTGGGTGGCGTCGATGCTCGGTGCACCAGCGGCACGTGTCTTCTGCTCGACGATCTTCTGGTGTGTGGGGGCGACACCCATGCCACCCCAGCCCTCGGGAAAGTGGATCCATGCGAGGCCCGCGTCGTACAGCGCGCCGCGGTACCCGACCTTGTCCATGGACCGGGGATCGTGGGCGGCCAGGAACGCGTCGACAGCGTCCTCGACTCGCTGGGCGTCTGTGGCAGCTTCGACGGCGGTCATGCGCTCATGGAAGTCGCTACTTGACCCGCTGGTCAAGTAGCGGCGACTCGTCGTATCGTCGACCTGATGGCAACGACACCGACCGCGCCCACCGTCGATCCCCGCGAGGTGGGCGTCGACCCCGACCGACTGGCCCGGATCGACGCCGTCACCCACGACTACGTCGACTCCGGCAAGTTCCCGTGTGTCCAGTTCGTCATGGCCCGGCGCGGGGAGATCGTCCACCATGACCGATACGGCCATGCCGACGTGGAGGACGGGCGCCCGATCCGCGACGACTCGATCTACCGCATCTATTCGATGACCAAACCGGTCACCAGCGTGGCGCTGATGATGCTCTACGAAGAGGGCAAGGTCCTGCTCGAGAACCCGGTCTCACGATTCATCCCGGCGTTCGACGGGCTCCGCGTCTTCGAGAGCGGCAACGAGGTCAACCCGGTGACCCGCGAAGCCGATCGCGAGATGACCGTGCACGACGTGCTGCGTCACACGTCCGGATTGACCTACGGCTTCCAGCACCAGCACGCCGTCGATGCGATCTACCGCACGCACAACCTCGGCGACTTCACCCCCAACACGTTGTCGCTCAGCGAGACGATGGACCTCCTCGGCACGCTGCCGCTCCAGTTCTCCCCCGGCGACCGCTGGTGCTACTCGATGTCGACCGACGTGTGCGGAGCGATCGTCGAGGCCATCTCCGGCCAGTCGCTCGACGACTTCTTCCGTGACCGGATCTTCGAGCCGCTCGGGATGACCGACACCGCGTTCTGGGTCGACGGCGAGGACCGGCGCGACCGCTTCACGTCCAACTACCTGTTCTTCGGCGGCAACACGGCGAAGATGGACCAGTGGGACAGGAGTGGCTACCTGAAGCCGCCACCCATGCTCTCCGGTGGCGGTGGCCTCGTGTCGACGATGGCGGATTACCACCGCTTCACCCAGATGCTCATCAACGGTGGCCAGCTCGACGGCGTCCGGCTCCTCGGACCTCGCACGGTCGACTTCATGACGACCAACCACCTTCCGGAGGGCAAGACGCTCAACGAGATGGAGCAGGTCGGCTTCGCCGAGGTCGCCATGGAGGGACTGGGGTTCGGGCTCGGCTTCAGCGTCAACGAGTCACCGGCCGAGAACGGCGGCATCGGGTCCGTCGGAGACTTCGGCTGGGGTGGGGCGGCGACGACCGTGTTCTCGATCGACCCGGCCGAGGAGTTGGTCTTCATCATGATGACCCAGCTCCTCCCGTCGTCGACGTACCCGATCCGACGCCAACTCCGGGCGGCCGTCTACCAGGCACTGGTTGACTAGGGCCATGACTGCACACGACCTCGTCATCCGTGGTGGCACCGTCATCGACGGCACCGGCGCACCGCGCAGGACAGCCGACGTGGCGATCAGCGACGGCCTGATCACCGAGGTCGGCATCGTCGAGGGCACCGGCGTACGCGAGATCGACGCCGACGGCGCCCTCGTGACCCCGGGGTTCGTCGACATCCACTGCCACTACGACGGACAGGCCACGTGGGACGAACGGCTCCAACCGTCGTCGTGGCACGGCGTGACCACCGTCGTGATGGGCAACTGTGGAGTTGGTTTCGCTCCCGTGCACGACCAGGACCACGACCGGCTCATCCAGCTGATGGAGGGAGTGGAAGACATCCCGGGAGCGGCGTTGTCGGAAGGACTGTCGTGGTCCTGGACGGACTTCGACGGGTTCCTCGACGCCGTCGACGCCCGACCCCACGACATCGACGTCGCCGCCCAGGTGCCGCACGCCGCCTTGCGACTGCACGTGATGGGCGAGCGAGGCGCCGACCACGAGTCGGTCGCCACGCCGGAGGAGATCGCGGAGATGGGCCGGATCGCCGCCGCCGGGATCGAGGCGGGGGCACTGGGGTTCACGACGTCCAGGACCCGCAACCACCGTGCCAGCACTGGCGAGTACACGCCGACCCTCACGGCGGAACGAGCAGAACTCGCCGGCATCGCCGAGGCCATCGGCACCACCGGCACCGGTGTGCTCCAGATGGTGGGCGACTTCATCGACGTGGACGACGAATTCGACACCCTCGTCGAGATGATGCGCGTCTCGGGCCGACCGCTCTCGTTCACGGTCGCGCAGAGCCCGCTCGCGCCGACGATGCACACGGATCTCCTCGAACGGATCGCCGAGGCCAACGCTGATGGGTTCACGATGCGTGGCCAGGTCGCGCCGCGGGCCATCGGGCTGCTGATGGGCCTCGACTGCACGCTCAACCCGTTCATGATGAACCCGGTGTGGGGCGAGATCGCACTGGTCCCGGTCTCCGAGAGGGTCTCGGCGATGCGCGACCCCGGGTTCCGCCGACGGATGCTCGAGAACCACCCGAAGAGCAAGAGCACCAAGACCGGCGGCGGCATCATCGGCGTCTTCGACCGGATGTTCCCGCTGACGGATCCGCCCGACTACGAGCCCGACGCCGACTCGTCAGCCGCCGCAGTCGCCGCTCGTGCCGGCGTCTCCCCCGAAGGGTGGGTCTACGACTTCCTGCTCGAGGACGACGGCGCGGCGATGCTCTACGTCCCGTTCCTCAACTACGCCGATGGCAACCTCGACGCCACCCGCGAGATGCTGGCGCACCCCAACACGGTCCCCGGGCTCTCCGACGGTGGCGCGCACGTGGGAACGATCTGCGACGGCAGCTTCCCCACCTTCCTGCTCACCCACTGGGGTCGTGACCGCACCCGCGGCGACCTGTTCGACCTCGAATGGCTGGTGAGCCAGCACACGCAGGCAACGGCCGCGACGGTCGGCCTCGACGACCGTGGTGTCCTCGCTCCCGGCTACCGGGCCGACGTCAACGTCATCGACTTCGACCGACTGGCCGTCACCCGACCCGAGATGCATCACGACCTCCCCGCCGGAGGACGACGGGTGCTCCAGCGGGCGACCGGCTACCGCCACACGATCGTCGCCGGCGTGGAGACCTACACCGACGGCGACGCGACGGGCGCGTTGCCCGGTCGGTTGGTGCGGGGCGCGCAGGCCGCGCCCGCCTGACGGACGTTCAGCGCCGCACGCGCAACAGCACTTCCTGGGTGACCGTGGCGGCGTGGGTACCGTCCTCCGCGAACATCTCACCGGTGGCCAGACCTCGCGAGGTCGTGAGTCCGCGACTCCGGAGATCGTGCACGTGCCACCGGCCGGCGTCGATCGGACGGTGGAACCAGATGGCGTGGTCGAGACTGGCCGACATGAACGTCCGGTCGAAGTCGCCTCCGTCCGAGACGGTGGTGTGCATCGGGTGGTCGGCCACGACCGCCTCGGTCGGCAGGTCGTCGGACAAGTAGGCGAGCGCGCAGGCCTGGGTGAGTGCGTCGTCGGGAACCGGCTCGGTCATCCGCATCCATGCGCGGGCGACCGCCCGGCTCGGGTCGCCCACGTCACCGTCGATGTGCCGACGTTCGAACACATGGCTCCACGAGTTCGAGACGTAGGAGTCGACGGAGCCGACTCCGGGAGCGATCGCCAGCGGTTGGACGTCGACGGCATCCTCGGGCACATGGAACGAGGCCGCGAGGTTGAGAATCGCCCCGATCGACTGACGGGCAACCACCCGACGGGTCGTGAACGATCGGCCGTTGCGGATCCGGTCGACCTCGAACCGGATCGGTTCGGTGTGGTCGCCCGGCCGGATGAAGTACGCGTGCAACGAGTGTGGGAGGTGGCCACCATCGACAGTGAGACCGGCCGCTCGCAGCGACTGGGCGACGATCTGGCCGCCGTACAGGCCGCCCCACGGGTAGCGCGGGCCCACGCCCACGAACGTGTCCGGGCCGTGCGGTTCCAGGGCCATCATCTGGGCGAAGGTCGCGAGCTCGAGTTCGGACGTCACTCGGCGATCCTGTCTCGCCGGTGCACCGCGACCCGCCACTGCTCCTCAAGCGGGACTCGGGTCAGCGCACGAGTCGCGACACACGTCCACGCGAGCACGTCGACGTGCGGGATGTCGATGGGCACCCACAGGACCAGCCCACGCTTCGAATGGTCAGCGACCACCTTCCACCGATCGGGGACGACGATCTCCTTCTCGGCCAGACGGGCCACGGCCTTGGCCCCCGTTCCGTGGAGGATCCCGACCGACACCGGCTCGGGACGTCGGCGAGCCTGATCGGCGGGCACCCAGTTCGCACGAGGCACGGCCGGTCCGCGCCCGCTCATCAGCCGACCGAACGTCGATTGCTGGGGCGGAGGGAACCCCTCGTCGAACGCCGGATCGAGCGTGAGCCAGCCGGAGCCGTCGGACAGCTCCTCCATGACCGACACGACCCCGCGATCGCCCTCGCCCGGAACGAACTCGAGGAGATCGACCGTGGGTCGGCGCCTCACGAGAACCGACTCACATCAACTTGGACTTCTCGCTGACCTCGAACTTGTCGATCGCGGTCCCGATCGACTCGAGCTCACCCATGCCGGCCATGAACGCCGCCATGTGCGCCTCGCCGAAGTGCGTGCCGATCGCTTCGTCGCTCGCCCATTCCTCGAACACGCGGAACTTCCCCTCGGTCTCGAGGTCTGCGTAGAAGGCGTAGCTGATGCTGCCGGCCTCCTTCGCGGTCTCGGCAGCGAGCGTCTTCATGAGCTCGGCTGCGGCGGCATGGTCGGACGGAGCGACCTGGACGATTCCAGAAACGACGATCATGGTCGGGCAGTCTGCCTCACGGCGGCTAGACGATCTCGCGGATGCGTTCCATCGTCTTGTCGGTGATGGTGGCGAGCACATCCACGGCCCGCATGTTCTCGACCACCTGCTCGACCTTGCTGGCACCGGTGATCACCGACGACACGTTCGGGTTCTTGGCACACCAGGCGATGGCGAGCTGCGCCGGCGTTGCGTCGAGCTCCTCGGCCAGGTCGCGGAGCTTCTTCACCTTCTCGTTGGCCTCGTCGTTCGAGACGATGTCCCTGATCCACTCGTAGCCCTCGAGCGCGGCTCGTGAGTCCTCGGGGATGCCGTCGATGTACTTCCCGCTGAGGAGGCCAGAGGCGAGCGGCGACCATGTCGTCAGCCCGAGACCGATGTCGTCGTACAAGCGGGCGTACTCCTTCTCCACCTTGCGGGTGGTGAGCATGTTGTACTGCGGCTGCTCCATCACCGGCTTGTGGAGGTGATGCCGCTCGGCGATCTCGTACGCGGCCCGGATCTCGTCGGCCGTCCACTCGGACGTGCCCCAGTAGTTGGCCCAGCCCCGATCGATGGCGTCTGACATCGCCCACACCGTCTCCTCGATGGGTGTGTCGGGGTCGGCCCGGTGGCAGTAGACGAGGTCGAGGTACTCGAGCCCCATGCGCTCGAGCGACGCGGGGATGGCGTCGAGCAGGTACTTGCGGTTGAGGGTGAGCCTGGTGTTCGGGCTGTCGTGGATGCCCCAGTAGAACTTCGAGGACACGACGTACTCGTGCCGCTTCCAGTCGTTGGCCTTGAACGCCTCTCCCATCAGACGCTCCGACTCGCCGCCGGCGTAGGCCTCGGCATTGTCGAAGAAGTTGCACCCCGCATCCCAGGCAGCGGCCATGCAGTCGGCCGCGAGCCCCGTGTCGAGCTGTGGACCGAAGGTGACCCAGCTCCCGAACGAGAGCACGCTCACCTTGAGGCCGGAGTTTCCGAGACGTCGATATTCCATGTCCATGGATCGGAGACTACGAGCACAGATCCTGTTCGGCACCGGGTGCTAGGCAGAACGGATGACCGACGCAGCAGCAGAGTTCGAGGGCAAGGTCGCGATGGTGACCGGCTCGTCCAGCGGGATCGGCGAGGAGATCGCTCGACGGCTCAGCGCGCTCGGCGCGTCGGTGGTCGTGAACTCGTCGACGTCGGTCGATGCGGGGGAGGCAGTGTCCTCGTCGCTCCCTGGCGAGTCGATCTACGTTCGTGCCGACATCTCCGACCAGCGCGAGGGCCAAGCGCTCGTCGACGCGACGGTCGAGCGGTTCGGATCGCTCGACATCCTCGTCAACAACGCCGGGTGGACGACCGTGGTCCCCCACGACGACCTCGAGGGTCTCACCGACGACATCCTCCACAAGACCTTCGACGTCAACGTCTTCGGGACATGGTGGCTGACGAAGGCCGCCATGCCGTTCCTACGGGAGTCGGACGACGGCAACGTGGTGACGATCACCTCCATCGCGGGCGTGCGCCCGGTCGGGTCGTCGATCGCCTATGCGATGAGCAAGGCCGCGCTGAACCACATGACCGTCCTGTTGGCGAAGTCGCACGGACCCGTTCGCTTCAACGCTGTCGCCCCCGGCCTCGTGGCGACGCCGTGGACCGAGTCGTGGGGCCCGATGCACGAGGCCGTGGCAGCGATGGCCCCGATCGGCCGGAGCGCCACACCCGACGACTGCGCCGAGGCCACGCTCGCGCTTCTCCGCAACCGGTACGCCACCGGGCAGGTGCTCGTCGTCGACGGTGGTCTCACCCTCGTCGGGTAGACGCGAGCATCGGACCGATTGCTCAGACGAGGGCGCCGGCGACACGGACGGCGCCCGGGACCACCTCGCAGGTCACGGGCATCGGACCGAGTTCGTCGCCGTCGGCCCACATGACGACGTCGTCGTCGCTGGCGATGACGACCTGCTCGCACGAGTAGACGGTCACCTCGGGATGCCGAACGTGCCCTCCCTTGAAGACCTTGGGGAACACGCTGAGGAATGTGGCTCTCCCGACGTCGCCGATCACCACCACCTCGAGCTTGCCGTCGGTGGGAGTCACGCCGGGGCAGGTCTTCATGCCACCGCCGAAGTACGGCGTGTTGCCGATCGACATCATCGTGGTGTCGGCATCGTGAACGACACCGTCGATCTCGATCGTGGCTCGCACCGTCCGCAGCCGCGGGAGTTGGAGCAGGGTGGCGACGGTGTAGCGCTGCGCGCCACGCGGCCATCGCAGGTTGTTCGCTCGTTCGGTGACGTCGCCGGCGAACCCCATCGTGGCCACCGATGCGAC
>JBBKVY010000206.1:0-7077 GCA_037968675.1 Acidimicrobiales bacterium
TTGACGAGGACGAACCAGTTCTCGTGGCCATCGGGTGCCTGGGTCGGATCGGTGACCGAGGACGCCGCGACGTAGATCGTGGGGTCGTCGATGGGCGAGTGGGTGTCGAACAGCGACGCAAACTCGGCGGCGTGGTCGGCCGAGAACGAGATGTTGTGATGCGCCAGACCCTGCGTGCGGCCTTCGACGCCCAGCAGCAGGACGAACCCGGACGACGATCGCTCGGCCCGTTCGGCCCGGCGACGAGCGCGCGGGTGGGGGAGGAGGTCGCGGTAGAGGTGCAGGGCGTCGGCGTTGGCAATCACCGCGTCGGCCGGCAGTCGTTCTCCGCCGGCGAGGCGCACACCGGTGGCGCGGTCGGCTGCTCGGGAGATCGTCTCGACGTCGCAGCCCGTCCTGATGTCGACACCGACGTCGTGGGCGAGCTGTCCGAGGGCATCGGCGAGGCGCGCCAATCCGCCGCGTACGTACCAGGCGCCGAGCTCCTGTTCGATGTGGGAGATGCAGCTCAACGTCGCCGGTGCGTCGAACGGCGACGACCCGGAGTAGGTCGCGTAGCGGTCGGCCCAGCGCACGAGGCGGGGATCTCCGAAGCTCGCTTCGGCGCGGGCGTGGAGCGACCGCATCGGGTCGATGTCGAGCAGGTCACGGGGCGACCGCATGCGTCGGAGTAGCCGAACAGGCGAGGACATCGCGCCGGCGAAGAACGTCCGCTCGGAGACGTCCCACACTGTCTCGGCATGGTCGAGATACGAGCGCCACTCGTTGCCGGCGCCGGGCGCGAGGGCTTCGGCGGCGTCGGCTGCCGCGTCGATGTCCGCACGGTGATCGAAGCCGGACCCGTCGGCGAATCGGTACCGGCAGATGGGGTCGAGCCGGACCAGGTCCACGAGGTCGTCCAGGTCGCGACCGGCGATCGACGCCAGTTCGCGGAACACGTCCGGCAAGGTGAGCAGTGACGGCCCGGTCTCCCACGTGAACCCGTCGGTTCGTTGCTCGTCGAGCTTGCCGCCGACGTGGTCGAGGCGCTCGAGGAGCGTGACCTCGTGCCCAGCCGCTGCAACGCGGATCGCGGCAGCGAGCCCGCCGACGCCTGCGCCGACGACGATGACCTCAGCCACGGACGAGCCGCCTGACCGAAGCCCAACGACGCCACGCCACCGCGGTGACGGCGCCCATCCCGATCCCACCGACGACACCGACGAGCGGTTCGCCGAAGAACACGAGGAACCCGATGGTGTTCATCATCGCCCACCAGGTGTAGAGGCAGACCAGCGCGAGGTCGGTCGAGCGCCGGGTCGGTCGGATGCGGTCGACGACGGCGAGGACAAGTGCGCCGACGCCCAGCCAGCCGAGATAGTTCGTCAACGGGATGCCGTCGTAGACACCGTCGACGGCCCAGATCCAGTAGCCGTTGTCGACCATCTGCGGATCGAGGAACAGGTCCCACGCCGTCAGCGCCACGGCGCCGACGAGCACGGCACCGACGCGTGACCGACTGATGAGGTGACCGACCTCCAGAGCGGGAACACCCATCGCGAACCATGCCAGCGGCACGATCAGCGGCACACCGCCGACCGTCGGTTGCAGTGCATCCGTGTAGTCGTAGTCACCGAACGGGAAGCCGGTTGTGCTCCCGATTCGCTCCACTGCGAGCGTCGCCACGACGACGAAGGCCGCCGCGCCCAGCGCCCGCTCGGTGCCCCAACGGCCCATCGCCAGGACCAACGACGTGGCGAAGAAGGCGGTCACCACCAGCGACGACAGCCACTCGATCGTCGCATCGTCGCTGGTCAGGGGGATGGCGATCTGCGCCAGCGCCATCACCCCGAAGACGATTGCTGCGAGCCGGATCCGGGTGGTCACCCGCGGAGCAGGGCGCGGCCCGCGGTCGTGACCTTCTTCCACGTCGGCACGCGGGCGCGGGACGAGAACACATCGAGATCGATGGCCTCGATCTCGTCGAGGATGCGTGAGTAGAGGTCCCTGGCGGCCCCGACGCACCGACCGGAACGGCCCGGTAGCAGTTCGATGCCGGCGTCGGCGCGGCGGTACAGCTCGCGGGTCCGATCGACCTCGAAGCGCATCAGGTCGAGGAACTCGGGCGTGGCGACCCGGTCGACGAACGCGGACTCGGCACCGAAACGCCGGATGTCCTCCTGGGGGATGTAGATGCGATCGCGGTCGAGGTCCTCGTCGACGTCGCGCAGGAAGTTGGTGAGCTGGAAGGCGTTGCCCAGCTCGCGAGCGGGTGCCGTGGCCGCGGGATCCAGCGGCTCGAGGATCGGGAGCATCATCTCGCCGATGACGGCCGCCGAGCCGTCCATGTAGCCGAGGAGGTCGTCGTAGCTCTCGTACGTCTGGACCGTGAGGTCCATGGTCATCGAGTGGAGGAACCGCCGAACGCAGTCGGGATCGATGCGGAACGCCCGGACCGTGTGGACCATTGCCTTGAGCACGAGGTCGTCGGCGTCGCCCGCATCGAGGTCCGGATCTTCGAGGGCGCGGAAGAAGCGGTCGCCGAAGTCGGCGAGCGCTTCGGCCCGGACGTCGGTCGGCACGTCGGCGAGATCGTCGACGATGTCGTCGGCGTATCGGCAGAATCCGTACAGCGCGTGGACGTGATGACGCTTGACCTTGGGGAGCACCGTGGTCGACCAGTAGTACGTGGTGCCGTTGGCCTTGTTGAGCTTCCGACAGTGTTCGTAACTCGCTTCGAGGGTGACCCGGCTCATCGGCGCAGCCCGTCCACCCGCTCGGCCGCCAGCTTCCCGGAGATCAGGACCATGGGCACCCCGACACCGGGGACCGTTCCGGAACCGACGAACACGAGACCGGGCGCGTGCTTGGTCACGTTGTTGGGGCGGAACGGGCCGGTCTGGCGGAATCTGTGCGACAGCGCGAACGGTGTGCCGCGCTCCATGCCCTGGGCCTCCCAGTCGCTCGGGTCGACGAAGGCCTCGACCTCGATGTCCATCGGGTAGCCGTGGGCGGCCACTCTCGTCTGCAGCGACGCGTGCAGTCGGTCTCGCTCGCGCGACCAGTCGATCGATCCGTCGAGGTTCGGCACCGGTTCGAGCACGTAGAGCGAATGGCGGTCGATGCCGTCGCCCCGGTCGGGCACGAGCGTCGGTTCGTCGAGACTGTGCACGGTGACGAGGATCGACGGATCGCCCATCAGTTGACCGCGTTGCAGCAGATCGCGGAACGACTCGTCCCACTGCTCACCGAAGTGGATGTTGTGATGGGCCACGTCGTCGGGCATCGAACCCTTCACCCCGACATGCCAGAGCGCGCACGACGGGGAATAGTGCCCGTGGCGGGTGGCGAACGGTTGCTTCAGTCCGGGGAGCAGCGTGCGGTACGCGACCGGGAGGTCGGGGTTGCAGACCACGGCGTCGGCTTCGATGAACTCGCCATCGGCATTGCGGACACCGCGTACCCGACCGCTCGATCCATCGGCCAGCACGATGCGCTCGACGTCGACGCCGTAGCGGAACTCGACCCCCGACTTCTCCAGCGCATCAGCCATGCCGAGGGGCACGGCGTGCATGCCGCCTTCCGGGAAGTACACGCCCTCGATCGAGTCCATGTAGGTGATGACGCAGTACAGGGCCAGGGCTTCGTAGGGCGCCAGCCCGGCGTACATCGACTGGAAGCTGAAGATCTTCTGGAGGCGATGGTCGTCGAAGTACGAGCCGACCCGCTTGGCCAGTTTCCCGAATCCGCCGTGCTTGAGCAGTCGAATGGCCGGTCCGATCGGCCAGGCGAGGTCGAGGGGCGAGTCGAAGTTGGCGTCGATGAAGCGATCGTGTTCGATCTCGTAGAGCTCGCGCAGCCAGTCGGCGAACCGGCCGAACTGCACGGCGGCATCGGCGCCGCACACCTCGCGGATCTCCTGCGACATCCGGTCTCGGCCGTGCCACACCCGAAGCTCGGATCCGTCGTGATAGGTCGCCCGGTACATGGGATCGACCGGATTCAACGTGATGAAGTCGTCCATCTCGACGTCGAGCGCATCGAACGACTGGCGGAGGAGATCGGGCATCGTGAACACGGTGGGCCCGGTGTCGAACCGGTAGCCGCCGAGCTCGAACAGACCGTTGCGTCCTCCAGGTCCGAGTGCGCGCTCGACCACGAGTACGTCGTGGCCACGTCCCCGCAGGTGGGAGGCGGCGCTCAGGCCTCCGAGGCCCGCGCCGATGACGACGACCCGCACCGGTCTAGGACTCGCGCCACGCGACGAAATGCGCGAGATCGACCAACGCGGTCTGGGCTTCGTCGGTGATCGGCGCCTCGGCGATGGCCGACAGGGCGCTGTCGGTCAGTCGCTGGATGTCGTCCTCGATGACCTCGACGGCGCCCGTGGACACGAGGACACCCTGGATCGACGCGATCTCCTCGTCGCTGAGATCCTCGGCTCCGATCCGCGCCAGCTCGCGCGCCTGCGCGTCGTCGGCCTGCTGATTGGCGATGGCGAGAAGTGGGGTCGGCTTGCCCTCCCGGAGGTCGTCTCCGACGGGCTTGCCCGTCATCGCCGACTCGCCGAACGCGCCGAGGATGTCGTCGCGCAACTGGAACGCCTCGCCCAGCGGATCGCCGTATGCCGACAGCGGGGACTCGAGTTCGTCGTACCGACCGGCGACCGCGGCGCCGATGTGGAGGGGGCGTTCGATCGTGTACTTACCCGACTTGTACCGAGCGATCCGCCGTGCGGCTTCAGGATCGATGTCGCCGCGTGCCGTACCCAGTATGTCGAGGTACTGGCCGATGTTGAGTTCGATCCGGAGCTCGTCCCACACGGCCAAGACGCCGTCGGGCGCCGACCGCAGGAGCAGGTCGGCGTAGACATGGGCGAGATCGCCGATGAGGATCGCCACGCCTTCACCGAACCGTCGCTGCTCGCCTCGCCAGACCTCGGCCTGGTGACGGTCGCCGAACGCGAGGTGGGCGGTTCGGAAACCACGGCGGGTCGACGACCCGTCCATCACGTCGTCGTGCACGAGCGCGAAGGCCTGGAGGAACTCGAATGCGGCACCGGCGTCGATGACGATCTGATCGCCGGGGTCTCCGCCGGCACCGACGAAGCCCCAGTAGCAGAACGCCGGACGGAGTCGCTTTCCGCCGGCCATCACCAGGGAGCGCAGTGCATCGAGCGGGGCAGCGAGGTCCGCCGTCATCGCGGTCCAACGATCGGTCTCGTCGTCGAGCACCGTGGTGAGCCGGGCCTCGACCAACTCCGCGACCCTGGCCAGGCTGGGCGGAACGGCGACGGCGTTGCTGGTCGGAGGAACGGCCATGGTGGAGAAGAAGCCTACGGGCGGGCGGCGGTCGGGCCGCAGGTGGAGGACGGTCGTGCCCCACACCTGGGCGTTTCCCGGTCTACGAGGCTGCCAAGCTGGCCGGATGGCCCAGCGCCCGGACCGAGTACAGCGCCAGTGGCGTCTCCCGTCCGTCGTGCCCGTGGCCATCGCGCTGGTCGGGTGCGCCGTCCTGGTCGTACTGGTGGCGACTTCGGGCGACGACGAGGCGACGGTCCCGCGGTCCTCGTCCACGACTGCGCCCGCACCGACCTCGGCGTCGACCACCGAGCCACCGCCGGAGCCGGTCGACCTGGCGGCACTCACGGTCGAACCGTTCCCGGAGGACGCCCCGGACTCGTACCGGATCGTCTACGACATCGAAGAAAATGCGGTCGAGCGACAGGAGCGTTGGACAGTGCGTCGGCCCTACGAATCGCTGATCGAGGGTCTTCGAGATGACGTGCTCGTGAGCGGCTCGGCGACGTCGAGGACCGGTCTCTCCACGTATGTCTCCGATCGTGACGGGTGGTTCCCGGTGCAGCCCGAACTGCATCGCGCATCGTTCGACCAGCGTCCGCTGGCAGCGATGGCCACGATGGTCGCGCTCGGCTTCGCGGACATGGCGGGCGACGCCGAGTACGCCGGCACGGCGTGCACGGTATTCCTCACCGGTCCGCCGGTGAGCGGCGAGTCGCTCGGCCCGGCGAGCGACTCCGAACAGACCGAGACCTGCATCGACGGTCGTGGCCTGGTGCTGCACGAACGATGGGAGATCAATGGTCGGCTGGTGAGCGAGCGCACGGCGTCGTCGGTCGAGATCGACCCTGCGGTCCCAGCGGAGGCGTTCGACCCCCGACCCCGCATCACCGATGCCCCTGAGCTCGCGACCCTCCTGGCCTCGGTGGCGGTGCCCGCCGACGAGGAGACCGTCGCCGGGCTGCGAACCGACGTCGCGTTCCCAGCCGACTACGAGCTCGATGGCGCCGTGTTCCGTGCCAACACCTCCGACGCAAGCGCCATCGGTGCGACGGAGACGGTGCGCTTCTACTCCGATGGCGCCGATCTGGTCGAGGTCGCCGAGGTGACGGTGAGCGGCCCGGCCGAACTCGGTGGCAACGGAGCGCTACCGCTGACGCTGGAGGGCTTCGAAGAGGTCAAGTTCCTCCCCGGCTTCCGAGTCTCGGTGATCCGGGCGCGGCTGAATGACACCAGCTTCGTCGAGATCCGCGGCACGGATCCGGGACTGCTCGTCGAGCTGCTCCGAGCGATCACCCTGCGCTGACGTCAGCCCGTGGCGTCGCCGTCGGCAGGATCTGTCGTCGTCGGCTCGGTCGCGTGGTCGACGGCTTCACGCGCGGCCACGATCCGGTCACGACAGAACTCGATGAGTCCGGCGGCCCGCGACACCCGCTCGGCGAGCTGATCGACGTCGACGTCCTCGTCCTCGATCTGTCGAAGGATGGTCTCCAACTCGTCGATGGCGGCGGCATAACCGTCGGGGACGGGATCGAGCGTGGGCGAGGTCATGGTGAGTCTCCGTCGAGCGGGACGACGGTCGAGCGGATGGTCCCGTCGGCGACGGTGGTGAGGAGTGCTGCGCCCGGGGTCACGTCCGCGGCGGAACGTAGCACCGAGCCGTCGACCGCTCGCGTGATCGACCACCCCCGCGCCATCGCTCGCCCGGGGTCGGCAGCCGAGGCGCGTCCGGCGAGGTGAGCCAGACGGCGGTCGGCTTCGTCGATCGACCGCCGTGACGCTGACACCAGTCGCCGAT